>DIXH01000004.1 GCA_002428605.1 Clostridiaceae bacterium UBA6085 | reverse complement strand
CGACTTCAGTCGAGGGTAAGTTGACTTCCGAAACCTCCTAACAGTGTATTTATCTGAATCGATATCCATATCAAACTTGCTATGGATATCAAGAAGTATCCGAAATCCGGGCTGGATTTCAGCCAGATCAATTCGGATGTCTATACCATCATTATAATCCTTTAATTTTTGATAAGGCTTGAGTTTACACAATGTGCAATGAGAATACAATTAAAATTAAGAAACAACACAGTTTGTTCATGCTGAGAATATCATCTAAATATGCATATGGAATATTGGCTTAGGTGTGAAATATGAAGGGAAACATAGCGTTTGGGATATTCAAACATCTAAGGTCAAAATGTGACATTTTGTCCGCAAATATTGTCAAATGTAACGAAATTGTAAATGGTTATATGATATAATTGTGGTGTTAGTTTAGATTTGGGTCTATCATAATGCAATATTTATTATCAATTTTTATTGAAAGGAATGAACATATGGGCAGTATCAGAAACAAGTGGCTGAAGATTGCCGGCATAGCACTGGCTGTGCTGCTGCTTGCTTACTTTGGCATCCAGTATTACTTTGCAGGCCGATATTATTACGGTACTTACATCAATGGAGTCGATGTTTCATTCAAGACACTTGCTGAGTCGGAAGCTCTGCTTAAGTCGAAGGTTGAGAACTACGTACTCGAGATCAAGGGAAGAGACGTTGCAAACGAAACGATAACGGCTGCAGACTCTGGTCTTGAACTGAAGAGCGAGAACAAGCTGCAGACGCTTAAGGACGAGCAGAACGCAACATCATGGCTTCTGTCACTCTTTAGCTCACAGCACCATAGCCTTGATAATGTGGTGGTCTATGACGAGGCGAAGCTTCATAAGAGGATAGCGGAGCTTGGATACCTTGATCCGGGCAATGTTACTGATCCGAAAAGTGCATATATTGCATTTGAAGGCGGGGCATTCAAGATTTTTCCGGAGGTCACCGGCAACAAGTTGAATGAAGATAAGCTGAAAGAAGCCCTAAGGGAAGCTATCATCAAAGAGGAGAGCTCTCTGGACCTGGATGAGAAGGGACTCTACGAAGTTCCCGGATACACTTCAGAATCTCCTGAAGTCAAGGCGGCGCTTGAGCTTGCTGGTAAATATGCATCGACGAGCATTTCCTATGAAGGTTCAGGTGGTGACATCACAGCTGACACAGCTGTAGTCAGCCAGTGGGTGACAATAGATGAGAACTTCAATGTTTCGATAGATGATGCGAAGGTCACCCAGTTCGTAGATGAGCTTGCGGTCAAATACAACACCTACAAGACACCGAGAAGCTTCAAGACATCACTCGGGACAACGGTTACGATAAGCCGTGGCGATTATGGCTGGAGGATAAATTCACAGGCTGAAAAGGATGCGATACTTAAGGCGGTAACTGATGGACAGAAGATTGTCAGGGAGCCTGAGTATCTCCAGAAGGCAGCTTCCCACGGAGCGGCAGACTATGGCAGCACATATCTGGAGATAAGCCTTTCAGCGCAGCATGCATGGTTCTACAAGAACGGGGTGCTCATCGCCCATGGCGATGTGGTGACCGGAGATGTTGAGAACGGCACAACCACTCCAACGGGCATATACAGGCTGAAGTACAAGGACAAGGATGCGACACTCAGAGGTGAAGACTATGAATCGGATGTCAGCTACTGGATGCCATTCAACGGAGATGTCGGATTCCACGATGCTTCCTGGAGGAGCAAGTTCGGCGGGGATATTTATCTTACCAACGGCTCGCATGGCTGCGTAAACGCGCCATTCAGCCTTGCACAGGCAGTGTTCAACAACATCAGTGCGGGCAATGCGGTAATTGTATACAGATGATCTGGGGAGCGTAATGCTCCTCTTCCATTTTAGCTAGATCATCCGATCGCATTGGGCTCCAATGATTTCACGGATTATAAATATGTTGTATACATTTGTATGCTAAGCTGTTGTCAAAACAACAGGAGGTAAAGCATATGGGGCTTTTCACCGAACAGGAGATCCATGACATGATGGAGGCAAAGAACCGAGCCATCCAGGATTATATGTCAGAATACAAGCTGGATGACCTGGCTGAAGAGAATGCAGTGCTGAAGAAGGTAGTGTCCCAATTCCTGATCCGGCCAAGATTCGTACCTTCTTCAGCGAAGGATGAGGATAAAGCGATAGTAGCCTACCTTGAAATGCTAGTGGAGCAGAACTGGATCATTATCAGGGAGCTTGGCAGGATCTCGGGCAAGAATGAGAAATAGAACTAAGTCGAGACTGCATTTAAGGGCAGTCTTTTTTAATGCCTGCATTCATCAAAATATAACATCAGGCGCATGCCAAAGATTGGTATAATTCAGGTAAGGGAAGCATTTGTCTAAGGGGACAGAGGACGGTGCTGGAAATGGAAGAGAACACTAGTCATGAAGTAAGCGGTCTGACCGAGGCTGAGGTAAGAGCGAGGGTAGACGACGGGAGAGTCAACGCATATGTCCAGAAGGCCAGCAGGACATATTCTGAGATCATAAGGTCAAATATCCTGACCCGGTTCAATGCAGTGCTCGGAGGTCTGTTTCTTGTTGTCATAATATTAGGCTCGATTAACGATGCGCTTTTTGGAATGGTGCTGATCCTTAACAGCCTTATCGGGATAATACAGGAGATAAGGGCGAAAAAGACACTGGACGCCCTTTCACTCATCAGTGCTCCGAAGGCAAAGGTCATAAGGGATGGAAGTCAATCCGAGATCCCCTACGACCAGGTTGTTGTTGACGACCTTCTTGTGCTTCATCCAGGAGACCAGGTTGTGGTAGACGGCACTGTTGTTTCATCCGAAGGACTTGAGATAGACGAATCAATGCTTACAGGGGAGTCTCTGCCGGTAAGCAAGGGGCGTGGGGAGGGACTATTTTCCGGGAGCCACACGGTTGCCGGAACCGGTAGATACGTGGCGGTCAAGGTAGGCAGCGAGGCATATGCACAGGAGCTTGCTGACAAGGCGAGGAAGTTCAGCCTTTCCAAATCTGAACTTCGTGAAGGTATCGACAGACTGCTGAAATGGATATTCTGGAGCATAGTGCCTGTTGCCGTACTTCTTTTCTACAGCCAGGTAAGGGCAGGCCTTTCAATACACGATACGTTCATAGGGACGGTGGCGGGAATCGTCGGGATCATACCGCAGGGTCTGGTCCTTTTGACAAGCATAGC
>DIXH01000041.1 GCA_002428605.1 Clostridiaceae bacterium UBA6085 | reverse complement strand
AACTACCCGGGAACTACAGATTAACGATAACACAGATTGACCATACGGTCAATGACCGAGTGGTCAATATTTGTTTTTTAGGTTTTTCCGAATTAGCCTTAACCTTGACAAGAGTCAAAGATACATGCTAATATGCACTAAATGTATTGGGTGTGTAGGCGAGGTAAGCTGATGGCTATAAGTGAAAAGAAGAAGATGGAACTGGAAATTCAGCGGCGGGAGCAGATTCTTTCTGTTGCACTAGGGCTATTTTACAAGAACGGATATAAGAATACTTCCATGGCTGATATTGCAAAGGCTGCAAATATAAGCAAGGGTTTGATTTACCATTATTTTGAAAATAAGGCGGAGCTCCTTTTTTCCTATCAGGAAAATCTTGATTCCTGCCTTAATGAAATCAATGACTTTAAGAGCGCAAAAGAAGCAATCTACGAGTTTGGAAGGCGATTCCTGCTTAGAGAGATTGATGAGACCGGATACATACCTCCTCTTCAGGTTTATGTAATTGTGTTTGTCAAAGGAGAAATGGACAATCCTGACTATATGGACAGGAATCCGTTGTATCAGGATTTCGGGAAAAACTATTTCGGACCGCTCTTCAAGCGAGGAATCGAGGCTGGTGAATTCAAGAAAGGTGATCCGAAACTATATGGCGACATCTACTGGCATTATTTGCTTGGCAGTGTATTGGAGACTATAGATTCCAGAAGGTCTTTGCAGGAACAACAGGACCTTAATGAAGTATTGTCGATATTTGAGCAGTAAAAATCCTGAAGCTAAATCTAACATGAGAAGAGACAAAGGGCTGTTGAAATACCATTCAATGGCTTTTTTTCATATCAGGATAAAAATCAATGAAGGAGACTAATGAAATGAAGGCAGTTGTATTGGAGAGGCCGTGCAGAGCAGAAGAACTGAAGGTTAGCGAAGTAGAGATGCCGGTGGTCAAACCGGGCTGGGTGCTTGTCAAAATCAAGGCTTTTGGCATCAACAGGTCTGAATTATTTACAAGGCAGGGCGATTCACCATCAGTTAAACTTCCGAGGATAATTGGAATAGAGTGTGCAGGCGAGGTCGAGGATCCGTCAGATAGCAGCTACCTTAAAGGGCAAAGGGTCGTTTCCATGATGGGTGGCCTTGGACGCGACTTCGACGGCAGCTATGCCGAGTACAGCCTTATACCCACAAACCAGGTATATCCTGTCAATGTAGACATAGACTGGGCAGAGCTTGCAGCCATCCCCGAGATGTACTACACTGCATTCGCTTCCGTGTTCGAAGTCCTCCATATCACCAAGGGTGAAACCTTGCTGATACGAGGTGGAACCAGCTCAGTCGGGCTGGCAGCCCTGCAGCTTGCCAAGAGTGTGGGTGCAGTTGTAATTTCAACAACCAGGAATAAAAGCAAGGTGCAGTTCCTGAAGGATCATGGAGCCGACTATGTATTCGTAGATGATGCAGGCCTTAAGGAGCAGGTGCTGCTTCGCTTTCCAGCTGGAATAAATAAGGTTCTTGAGCTTGTTGGGACGGCAACCGTCAAAAGTTCGTTGAAGCTGCTCGCATACCAGGGAGTCCTATGCATGACCGGAATCCTTGGCGGAGAGTGGGTGCTTGAAAATTTCGAGCCTATGGGTGATATCCAATCAGGAACGTATTTCACCCAGTTTGACAGCCAGAACATTGAAGGCAGAGTATTCAAGGCTCTTTTTGACCATATAAAGAAATATGACATCAAGGTTCCTCTAGCCAGGATTTTCACATTGGAGGAAATTGACAAGGCTCATGCTCTGATGGAGAGCAATGATGCAAACGGGAAAATAGTCGTGATCAATGAATGAAAATTCCAGGGTATCATATAAGAAGGTCAAGGAAAGGTCAATGACAGACGGAGGTATCTTAACAAATGATAATCAATACAGGGATGAGGACGGATATTCCAGCTTTCTTCAGCAAGTGGCTATTTAACAGGATCAATGAGGGCTTTGTATTGGTTAGGAATCCATATAACCCTCAGCAGGTGACAAGGTACAGACTTACACCCGATGTAGTGGATTGCCTTGCATTCTGCACAAAGGATCCTGCTCCAATGCTCGACAGGATCCATGAACTTGTTGCCTTTGGTCAGTTCTGGTTTGTGACGATAACGCCGTATGGCAAGGAAATAGAACCTAACGTTCCACACTATGAAGAAGTGATTGGATCCTTCAAGAAGCTTTCATCAATCATTGGAGCTGAAAAGGTAAGCTGGAGATATGACCCGATTTTCATAAACGAAACATATACTTTGGAAAGCCATTTGGAAAGCTTTGAAAAAATGTCTGATATGCTATCCGGATACACCAGTAATTGTGTCATTAGCTTCATTGACCTGTATGAGAAGACAAAGCGGAACTTTCCTGGTATAAGGACGGTAAACAGGGAAGAGCGGTTTAAGCTAGTTGAAGAGTTTGTCCGGATAGGAAGAACAAAGAACATCAGCATCAAAACCTGTGCCGAAGGTAAGGAACTTTCAAGGCTTGGAGCCGATTGCAGCGGCTGCATGAGCAAAGCGGTAGTTGAACTGGCTATTGGCAATACCTTGCTTGTACCCAGGAGGAAGCCAATCAGGGAAGGCTGCGATTGCCTGCTCGGCAATGACATCGGAGCTTATAACTCATGCGGACACGGATGCATATATTGCTACGCAAATCATGACCAGAAGGCGGTAATGATTAACCTTAAGAAGCATGATGCCACATCAGCATTCCTTCTTGGAGGGCATATGGATGGAGATATTGTAAGTGAAGGAAAACAGGAGAGCTACATCGATAGGCAGCTATCATTTTTTTAATCCTTAAGGATAGTGAGACAAAAGGAATAAGACGCCGCAGTCCAAGGTCTGCGGCGTCTTATTGTCCAAAAGAGAGTAAAGATATATAATCAGGCTAAAAGGATTTGGAGTTGAAGCTTATGGAGAAGGATCCGATGATAGTATTTTCAAGGAACACACCCTATATGGCTGTAAATATAAGGAAGATAACTAAGGACGGGGAAGGGGACATTGAGTTAAGGGAAGTGTCATCTCTCTGCAGATGTGGAAAGTCCAGGAAGAAGCCCTTCTGTGACGGGTCCCATAACAAGGAGGGCCTCGACGAGGAGAGGAGCGAAGACTGTCCGACCTCAAGGATAAGAAGATATCAGGGCGACGGGATAACCATCATATTCAATTCAGTCCTCTGCTATCACAGCGGGAGATGCCTGAAGGGGCTGCCTGAGGTGTTTGACAGGGACAGGAGGCCATGGATCAAGGCTGATGCAGCAGACTGGAAACGTATTGCCGAGGTAATCGAGACATGTCCTTCGGGAGCTCTAGACTACGAGCTGAAGGATGGAAACACATTCGAGGTGACCAGAGAGGATGGAATATCCTATAGGAAGAACGGTCCTTTCAAGGTAACCGGAAATATCGAGCTTCGGAATGAAGAGGGGATAGAGCCCTTCGTTAAGGAGCGGTATGCCCTCTGCAGATGCGGAAAGTCCAGGAACAAGCCTTTCTGTGATGGGACACACATGGATAATCCTTTTGAAGATTGATAGAAATTTTTTCTTGACAGGGACGGAACTTTCGTATATTCTAATATTGCAATATATGAATATTAAAAATGGAGTTGAAGAATAAGATGTTTGGATTATTTGGTGGCGGAAACAAGGTAGAGCCTGAAGTGCTCAAGGAAAACATAGGAAACAAGGAAGTTCTCATACTGGACGTAAGGACCAAGGATGAGTTCAAGGGCGGACATATCAAGGGTGCGAAGAACGTACCTGTAGAGATCATTGACAAAAGGCTCAAGGAGATAGAGGCATACAAGGACAAGCAGGTCCTCGTATACTGCCACAGCGGCGCAAGAAGCGCAAGGGCTGCAAGCTTCCTTAGGAGTACAGGCTTTTCAGATGTCAAGGACAT
>DIXH01000003.1 GCA_002428605.1 Clostridiaceae bacterium UBA6085 | reverse complement strand
CCTTCATCCTTTTCGGAAGCGAAGCTTATCCTTATCTCCATCCCATTATGAGATTCAGAGACCATAAGGTCATGGCCATCTGAAGTTATCATCCTATCTGGTTTTAATTCATCCTTGCCACCCGGTACCATATGCAGCCACCCCTAAATAGTAAATCTTAAGATGTTTCTTTTCATTATAGTTTATCATGACATAAAACTGATGAGCCCTATTAAAGGTACGTCCCTAGCCATAGCGGGACTCATACCAATCCCTTTGAAACCAGGCATCCATAGCCAGAGTTGGCTATTACTCAGCCTTACTTCAATTTTCATTTCTCACCATGCTGCAGATCCTGAGTCTTAACCAAAACCACAGGATCTGCAGCCTAAGGTCATGGATAGTCCGATACCCTTAACAGGACCTGCGGCGCCTTGTCAGGAAGAGGAAAGGAAATGGTAATCCTGTCAAAGGCTGCCGCCTCATACAATGAGAAGTCGAGTGATACTTTGGACTCCTCATGGTAAAGCTTCAGGTTTGTAGCAGCATCATACCTGTATTCCCCGAAATCATACCAGGTGAAGGTATAGGAGTACTCCGTGCTTACTGGAGGATCCTCCAGTACGTCAAGGTACCTCTCAGACAGCTCAACAAGTACGGTCTTACCGTCACCCTTAAAGGTAAACCTTGCATCTTCACTCACATATATGCCTGAATGAGCCTTTGGAAGTGGAGTGTCAAGCCTTGGAGGCTTGTCACTACTCTTTGAGCAGCCTGCAAAAAGCGAGGCAGTTAAAATCAGCGCTGCAAGAAGCGCCCATATCAGCCTCTGTCTATTGGACCTAAGCAGTGTATCCATATCAGGACCTTCCCGAAACCCTTACATTCTTTGGGCAGTGGCTTATGATATGGTGGAGGACGAAATCAAAGTCCCCGTCTTCAACATATACCTGGTTCCTTGTCATCGACTCGTTGACATAGATGGTGTTCCTGGACCTTACAGCCTTTATGGACCTTACCTTCTTGAAGCTTGTGTAAAGGCTCTGCCTGGTGGCAGCCATTAGTCCGGCTCCGCCGGCAGAAAGGTTCCCACCTGAAAGGCCTATCAGCGCAGTAAGGAATCCAAGTGCCTGTGCCTTCTTGAACTGCCTGTCCAGCTGTATGTGGTTGACACCCTTGTCATCCATCTTGAACAGCACAAAATACTTGCCTCCATTGATGATACCAACAAGAGGATAAGCTATTGCAAGAAGAGCTGCCATGACGATGACCCCGTATCCGAGGATAGTACCGGCTATTCCAACGGCTTCACCAAACCCGTCACCAAGTGTGATGAAGAACATGAACAATGCAGGAACAAGCAGTGAAACAAGAAGGACCTTAGCCACCGTAATAATTATCGCAGGGTTCCTCCAGAAGGAGAACTCATACATCCACTGCAGGTCAGGCCCGCATACTGTTATGCTCCCTCTCTTTTCTACAGCTGCAGCTGACTCATCTGATGGTACTTCAGAAGATGAGTCAGTTGCTTCCTTTTCAGGTTCATTCAAATATACCTCTACACTTTTATGATCAGCATTTTCCTTCGGACTCTCAAAAGTCCCGAAAGGCTTCCCACATCCCTCACAGAAGGCAGCAGCGCCTATTCTCTCATATCCGCAATTTTCACAAAACATCCTTGACCTCCTCGTAAAGCTTAAAATGACGCATGGACAACCGGTTATTAAATTCGATTTGAATGATTCCATCCTATATCCTTTTCCCCGTAACTTCTAATGGAGACCAGGATTGTATATAATAATGGGGGTGGGGAAAAGGAAAACAATATATCCCCTTAGGAGAATAGCATGGCTTTTGAAAAGACATTCTTCTGCACACAGTGCGGATCTATACTTTCAGGAAAGAATAAGGTATGCAGAAGCTGCGGCTTTGACATTACCACAGACAAGCCCTATGGCGACAGGTCGCCACTTGGTGCAGGAGGCACAGGCTGGTCCGATGCAGTAAATGACTACAGGTTCGCAGGTTACCAGGGCAACAGAAGGACCTACATCACAATATTCACGCTGCTGCTTGTAATAGCCATACCAACCTTCCTGCTCCTGTCAGGAGACCTTGGCATGGACAAGGAGGGCATCACAGTCATAGCAGTCCTCTCAGCCATGTTCCTGCTTATAGCCCTATACTCCATAAGAAACACAAGGAAGAAAGGTCTAGAATGGACAGGAACCGTAGAGGACAAGAGAGATTACTACGGAAGCCAGGGCAATGTAATCCTTGTAAGGCTTGATGACGGCAAGATGGTCGAGCTTCCGATGGCAGACGATACTGTAAAATATGATTACTTCAAGGTCGGCGACAGGCTGAAGAAGCACAACAGGCCGAACCTGAGGACCATCGAAAAGTTTGATAAGACCAGGGACGAAGTCCTTTTCTGCCCATCCTGCGCCTACATGTGCGACACAAGGGATGATTACTGCGGAAGCTGCGGCTCACCACTCCTAAAGGGCAGATGACACCTTTAATGAAATTGTATGATTCACCTTATCAGCTGGAAATGGACCATTACCTCTCTATTGCCGCTTCCATCATCGATAGCTATAGCTGCAAGTCCATCAACCATAAGGCCTGAGGGATATACCTTTACGGCGCATATTAGCCTTGGCTCAGGTTCCTCATCAGACATCATTATCCCGCCCTTCAGCTCAAACTCCATTCCCTCTCCAAGCCTGAAGGACTTTCCATCCATGTCCCAGAGGATAGTCAGACTACTCCCGTCTATCCTGCCTGTACAGCTGTAGGACTCACTGCTGTACAGGCTTTTTTCATGCTCCTCGAACCATAGCTCTCCGGAGTATTCGCCCTGAAGCTCTGAAAGTGTCACTGCAGTCTTTATGCCCTGGTCGCCAATGATGTCAAAGGCAGCATTTTCAAGCACAGGATCCTTATTTCCGCTACCAGGAAAGCAGCCTGACAAAACCATAAATGCCATGGCTATGACAATAGCCTTAATTCCAGCCCTCATACACATCCCCCCAAAATTTCAGATACCTGGTGATCCTAGTTACCTTGTAAAGAGGATCACGTTGACAAGGTCAGCAATACCATCCTTGTCCCAATCAGAGTATATGTGGCTCTGTCCGTATTCTTTTCCATCCTTCTTCCAGAATATGATTTCGGCAAGCCTGTCATCTCCAAGAGCCATCGAAAGGTAACCGTCCTCGAAGTCTGCATACAGCAGGTCACTAGCCTCATCACCTTCGAACTCACTCTTCTCCCCGTCGAACTCCACGTAGTGGTGAGTGAATTCCACCGCCGTATCAAGTGCCTTGCCCTCGTCTGATAAAGAAGAGTTCTCTTTAAGTACAGCAGTTGAGAAGAAAGTCTCCTCAGGCTCGGATACATAGTTTACAGCCATTACCTTCCATTCTCCGAGTATGTCCTTGTAGTCAAGACCAGTTCCACCCTGAGGCACCTCGTCATAAGAGGCCGCCGCATACCAAGAGAAATCATCCCTCGTGATCTCACTGTCAGCATTACCCTTGCCAAGAATCAGTCCCGAAATCTCCGAGATCCCTCCAAGTGCCTTTACAGCCATATATCCGCCTGCTCCAATCATAAGGACCAGAACCAGGGGCAACAGCCTTAACCTTGTCCTTGGCTTCTTATGGGAGCTGTAGCCGCTGTCTGCGGCATTCCTTATCGCCCTGTCCACCTTTTTATCTGAAGCTATATCAGCCTCTTTCCTTGTTCCTTTGCCTGCCTCTTCATCCAAATCCTCATATGCCTCAGCCTTCACAGGACTTCCGCAAAACTCGCAGAACCTGCTGTCATCAGGTATCTGCTTTCCGCATGATTCACAATACATAGGATCCCCCTTAATCGTCACTATTTTAAGTCTTTCTATCTTCTCCATGGCCTGATCTCAATGAAGCTAAGCCATGAAAGGAAGAGCAGCATGCTGCCAGTTATCAACCCTGCCTCAATGCCCTCACTGTCACCAGACACTTCTGCATATATGAGGAATCCGAAGAAGGCAAGGGCAGCCATAATGGCAAGCACTAAAGACGCCCTTCTCCCACCCCTCATATCTTCACTGCCCTTGACTTAACCTCAGCCTGGCCGAGTATCCCGTCCTTTATCCTGTAGGTCGACCTCATTGTTACAGTGAACTCATTTATCTTCGGATAATTGTAGTCAGAGTCATCAAAGGCTCCGCCGTCAAGCTCAACCTCCAGCTCGTCTATCTTTCCGGACTTAATACCCTTGACATCGAATATCACCTTAAGTTTAAGTGTGCCAGGCTCCCATCTGGGATTTGACATCCTTTTGAACTCGTAGTCAGGGTGACTGAAGTTCATGTCGTTGACAAGACCAAGGAATGAATTAGAAGTAGTTGCATCCAAGTGCCATACACCACCTGAAAATAGACCTGAAGTTTCTTTGAACTTCGAACCAAGGCTTCCCCTGCCCTGTACATTGCCAGGGAAGTAGTTCTCCCTGAATGCCCTGGCTATCTCGCTCTTGAGCGCATCAGGAACAGTGTCACCGCCGTACATGTCAAAGTTAGCATATCTTTCAAACATCTTGTGCTGTGTAAGGTAGGTTACTCCGAACCAGGAAAAGGTCTGCGGTTCAGTATTATGTTCATCAAAGAACACATTGTAGTAAGCCTGTATCGCATCCTTTGCAGCCATCTCAGGAGGAAGTATACCCCTCTCCATGTCAGCAAGGTTCTTCACCACATCCGTCAGATGCTGTATGAAGTAGGCATGCCTTTCCTGAAGCTTCTTGTTCGTGGTTACATCACCATGCTGATGCTCTATTGCATGGCATAGCTCATGGTGAAGGGACTGTATCTGCTTCCACTCACCTATTGCCTTAGGCATTGATGCATCCTGCAGGTAAACATAGTTCTTTCGTGATAGGTCCATATATGCATCTTCATAGTGGTTTTCCTTTGTTTTGGGTGAATATGGCATATGGCTTTCACAGTATACCCTGTTATCTATGAACTTCAAGGCATCGAAATATGTTTCCAGCTTTCCAATTTTGATGTATCTGTCCACGAAAGTACCCTGGCCATATTCTATGAACCATTTGAGCATCGCCCTGTAGTCAGTCTGAGGCTTCAGTATGCCCTTAAGCTCAAGAGGCTTGAATTCTCCTCCATCAATAGCCGCGGTAACGATAACCTCGACCTCCGGTGCTATTGAGACCGAGCTCTTACCGGGGTAAATGAGGAACGCTGAAGGCTTCTTCTCAAGGTCTACCTTCTCCTTGCTTGGTGCTGTTTCAGACTTCACCTTAATATCCGCATCGGCTATAGCCTTGCCTGCATCATCCTCTTTCATTATCTTAGATGCCTTGTCAGGGGTTACGCTTATCTTAAGTCCTTCAGCAGCCTTCATGTCAGGCAGAAGCTCCCTGGTCTTCTCATCCCATCTCATTACAGCAAGAGGCAGTATGTACGCATTCTCCTCCCTCTTTTCCTTTTCCCCGTCAGTGAAGCATACAAGAAGCACCTTGTCCCTTGACTCGCTGTTCTTGAGGTCAGAGTATGCAGTACCGATACCCTCATAGCAGAGCTGCACGATGAACTTCTGTTCAAGCTTATCCTTTGCAGTTGCAGCTGAGAGCACGCACTGGTACCTGTGCATGAATCTCTGGAAATTCATCCTTCCTGCCTTCTCAGTGGCACGGGCTATGAGGATGTCGCGTCCCGCCTTGTCCTTGTCGAGCTTAAGCTCGAAGAGGTCCGACTTGTACTCCACCTTGAGCTCAGGCTTCTCTCCGAAGCCCGTTACCTGGAACTTCACCTCGAAGGCTTCAGTCGACGTTCCAAGTATGCTTATCCTGTCAGCAATGGTGATCTTAGGCTTACCACCCATCCTGAAGGTCAGGTTGTTCTGGAAATAAGTATCAGGGCCCTGATACTTGAAGCTTATTACGCAGGTCTCGGGAGGAGTCTCATTTTCAAGCAGCACTTTACTCCCCTTACCCTTGGCTCCGCCTGGGACAGGCTGAAGCTTAAGGCCTTCGACAGCTGTTGAAGTGAATATGGTTATCTGGCTGTCAAGGGATGCGTCATGTACCCAGCCTCCGTCAGGAAGCCTCTTCTCGATCCTTGCATAGACCTCCTGGTCAGTCCTTCCGTTCTCTATGACATTTCCGAAGGTCTTGTTGACTATCATCCTGTAGTCGCCGGTCTTCTTAAGCTCCTCTTCCTTCTGCTTCCTTGTCATGCTTGCTGCTGTTCCCGCCGAGGCTGCCCCGGCAGATGCTGCAGCCGCTGCCGCAGCAAGAGCTGAGGCGGCACCAACTACAACCGCAGTCTTCATGGATACCGGAGCGCTGTCTCCGGGATTACCCGAAGCATTTCCGTCCACTATCTCAGGTCCGTTGACAACAGGCTCCTCGCCTCCGTCAGGACCTGAGACACCTCCCACCACTCCATCTGTATCCCATTCGTACGTATAGTCCATGAATACCTGCTCATAGTTAACCCCGGCTCCAGTCACTGAAACCCTAATGGTCATCCTGTCACCCTCAAGGGACCTGTCCGGCATATTGCCATATACACTGGCAGATGCCGGTTTGGTTGCATCCATCGATGCACTTGCAGTGGTCTCGTACCTGTAGTCATAGACAAAATGAAGTCCTGTCCCTGAAGCATACATCCTGTTAGTATAGGTGCCAGAATCGAAGTTGAATTCCACAACACCGAAGCATATATCCCTGAACTCGTAGTTATCAGAATTGATTAGAACAGCATTAAGCTCCATCTCCACCTTTTCTCCTGGCTTAAGGTCCCTCTTGGGTGCAGGAGTCCATGTGATCCTCCCCGATATGCTGTCACCGGTATTGTAGCCATTGCCTCCTATGACTATGACGCTGGTCATCTCAACAATACCTTCCGAATATTCCACAGAACTCTCAACCGTCCCGTTTGTCGGGTCTCCGCCCTCGCCCCACTCATGCGGAGCATGGCTTATCTTCGACCCTACATACTTCCACAGACCCTTTTCCTCTGTAGTCTCACCTGTTCTGCTGACCATGGTGAGAGCTCCGCAGTTGTCACAGTAAAGGACCTGGTTATTTACCTCCTCCTCCGTAAAGGTGTTTGTAAACCCGCAGTTGCTGCACTTGGAGGAATATACGGTACTGGCACCGGCTATGGCAGGCGCACCCTGCATCACCGCAAAGACCAGAAGTGCCGCAGCAGCAAGCCTTCTACCCTTTGCAAGGGAAAGCACAAGACCCAGCACGACAAATACCAGGCCCAATATATACCCTGTACCGGGAACTGAAGCATAAGCCATGGGTACAGCTGCAAGGAATCCGAAAACAACACCCTGAGAAAGAGTCCTTGCATTCTGGATCACCGCATTGCTGTTTCTTGAGAGCATATTTGAGATCGAAACAAAGAGCCTTCTTGCAGATCCGTTCTCCTGGCCCATTGCCTTCAAAGTACCTATAGCTGCGACAATACCTATTACACTGTTGTCAAAGGAATTGTCACCAGTGAAGAAATTGAACAGTATAAGTGAAAGTCCGAGTCCTGAAATAAAGAACCCGGCACCTCCGGAATTCTTCACCTTAGGAAGCCTTTCCTTAAGTCCGCCCTTCCTGAACAAGCCCACAAGGGTCCCTGCAAAGAAGCCCTTCCCGACTATCCCTCCGACCATCTTAAGAGGCTCCTCGCTGAGACCGCCTTTCCCGAAGGTGACCCAGTTGACAATGTCCTCATAAGGCAGTGAAATGTCCAGCTCAGGGAGCATTGACAGCACAAACCAGAATATTCCAAGAAGGATACCTGGAAGCAGTCGCTTCGGAGATGTCAGCGACTTGAAGAAGCCTCCAACTAGACTTGCCAGCCATGAGAACATTACAGATACAGGATTTGATACCCCTTCCCTGTGAGGTACATCTCTTTCAGCCTTCCCGGGCTCAATGCTGAATACAACATCTCCTGGAGAATCGTACTCTTCAGCCTGCTTAACAGCTGCTGGCTTTGTCTTCTCCTTAACCGGTTTAACGGATTCCCTTACAGGAACCTTTGCCTTTACATGTGCCTTTTCCTCTATGGCACCAAGAGATACTCCGCACTTCCTGCAGAACCTGGTACCTACCTTAGCCTCCGCACCGCATGATTTGCATATTACCGTATCACTCCTATCTTCCTGGACCTTAGTCAGTGTTCCGCAATACCTGCAGAACCTGGAATCATCCGATATTTCCCTGCTGCACCCTGTACAAATCCGAGCCATCATCTCAGTCCTTCCAAAAACGCTATTTGGCATAATTTTATCATAGGTCAGGCATAAAACATATTGATACTTTTGACAATTTTGCTCATATTAGGATAGAATTTTAACACTATTTCAACATTCACTCTCAACCATCTCCACTTTTATAATATCTTCTCCTATCTAAGAATATCCAGGGTACTCATATGCGATTTAAAGATAATATGACCTATGCTCCCTTTCTCTGCCGTCCATCCTCACGTGAATTCAAAATCTATAACCTTATTTGACATCCTGCGGTTAACCTCACGGCAATACAAAAAAAACAAATGCTTCTGCCGCAAAACGCAGCAGAAGCATCTGTTATGATTTACCTATGTCGCTCACTTGAAACAAGTCATCAGTCAGGCAACCTAAGGTATAGCAAGTACTACACCATGAGGTGATGGCTTGCCGTCATGGTCAAGATTGACAAAGACAGCATGGCCTTCACAGATTTCAATGCCAGAGAGGCCTGACCTGCCCTTGGCTAAAACGGTAAGGCTTGTCCTTCCCGCCTTTGATATCGTGCATTCGAAATCAAGCACGTCTCCGGCCTTAACCGGCTTCCTTATCGCAAAATCACTTATACCTGCACAGACCAGGCTGTCTGATTGCTTCAATGCCTTGGCAGCGCAGATGAATGAGCTTTCCACGAACCATTCGACTATCCTTCCTGCAAACAGCGTCTCATGGTGGTTAAGGTCCTCTGACTTCACAAGCTTCGATACTATGACATTGTCCATTCAAACACCCCCTTTTGCTTCTGCAGCGCATCGCTTTATGCAAGATACCTTACGGAAATATCCTTAACCCCGTTTTCAGCCCAATCAACTATCCTTCTGTGGCATGTGAACAGGATAACCTGCGGGCTTGATTCTCCACCATTGGAATAGTCAGCCAGGAACTCAAGGCCCTTCCTTGCCCTGTCATCGTCATACTGGATGAACACATCATCCAGAAGCACCGGAAGCTCCTCAGCGCTGCTGTTAAGCAGGTCCGAAACTGCAAGCCTCAGCGAAAGGTAGGCCTGGTCTACGGTACCGCTGCTAAGGTACTTCCATTCACGCATCTCTGAACTGGTAGAATCCTGGACATTGATGTCAAAGTTCCTGGTGATCATGACATTCTTGTACCTGCCACCAGTAAGTTTGCTGAAGATGTCAGCGGTCTTGCTGTTGAGCAGCGGACCGAAGCTCTGCCTTATCTCGTTGAACGCATCCTTCAGAGTGTTCTGGGCAATCTCGATCGTATCATAGTAGTCCTCGGCGGCTTTGGTTTCACTCCTTCGCATGTTGATTTCATCCTCAACCTGGCTCACGTTCTTCCTGTCCTTGAACTTGTTCCTTACCTCTGATTCAAGCATCACGAGATCCACTGAAAGCTTCTTTTCGTTCTTTGATTGCTCCCTGAATTCGGATTTAAGTGTCTCGATACCGTGCTCGGACATCTTTAGCGGTATCTCCCCATTGTTCCTGCTCTTTATTTCTTCAATGATTCCGTTGATCTCAGCATCGATCTCATCTATGGACCTGCCTTCCTGCTCCTTGGAGATCATCTCGTTCTGGCTGTCGATCCTGTTCCTCAGGTCCTTTATCCTGCTGATGAATGACTTCAGGTTCATATACTCAGCCATTCCACTTTCAAAATCGCTGACATTCGTATACTTTCGGATAAGTGAAATGAATTCACCAGTGCTGTCCTCAAATGCTTTCCTGGCCTCATCAGCCAAATCAGCCGCATCCCTTGCATCATTTTCCTTCTCAAGGATGCTCTCTTTCCTGTTCTTGCTGTCGCTATAAAGCGCTTTGAACTCATCGGTCGTTCTGCAGCCGAAACTTAAGAGCATACCTTCAATTTTCCCCTTAAGTATACCGAGCCTTTCATTCATGCCTTCGAGATTTCTGCCAAGGGATTCATATTCCTCGGCCGAAGCAGAGAATCCGAGCTTTTCAATGTCCTTCTCCTTTTCTGCAAGTCCAGCGGCAAGATTGTCGGATGCCTCCTGCAGGTGCTTCAGGGAGTTCAAGACAAGGTTAAGCTCCTTATCGGCACTGATCCATTCATCAGAAGCCGCTTTATGGACTACAGAAGCTTCTGCCAGCTTTTCATTCTCAGCCTTCAACTCAACTTCAAGCATTTCCTCATGCTGCTTCGCCTTGGCCTCTTCATCCATGGAAACCGACAAGTCAGTCTCTGCCTGCCTTTGAACCACATCAAGGTTCTCCCTTGAAAGCCTGATCTCCTCCTCGTCAGCGGATGAAGATGTCCTTGTGACTGTCTCCTTCCTGCTGAAGGCAAACAGCAGGGTCGCCGCTGAAACAGCTAATCCGGAATAGAAGATCGGGTTTGAAGTCATCCCAAGGTAAACAGATGCGACAGCAAGGACCAATGCGACAATGATAAGGGCCATGCTGGGCTTTGCAGGCTTTGTCTCCGTCGTGCTGACAACATTCGGGATTTCAGCCTGTCTCACCCGCTCTTTAGCAGCATCAAGCTTCTGGTTGTTCAGGTCCTTGATACTGGAGGTGTTATGCATTGCGATCCTGTAATCGCCCCTGGCCTGGCTTAGCTCAGCTTCCCTGGCTTCTACGGCTGCCTCCTGACCTTCAAGCTTTATCCTGGCTGCTTCAAGGGCAGCTTTGGCATCTTCAAGCCTTGATTCAGCCTTGGATTTAGCATTCAACTCCCTATCAAGCTGCTCAGCGTTTTTCCTTATGCTCTCACCGATTTCGTCCGCAGCTTCCCTTTTCTCAAGGAAGATCCGAACTGAATTGGCCTTGTCTTTGGCCTCTTCCATATCCTTTCTCAGACCATTGGCTTCTGTCTCAAGTGATTTTATCTCTTCGACCGTTTCATCAGTAATGTCAGGAAGCTCAATGGCCTTTAGCTTGTCAAGCGCACCAGACTTTATTGCAAGTGCCCTGGACCTTTCATCGTAAAGCTCTTCAGCAGTCTTCCTGTTATCTATAGCTTCCTCGCAGCTCTTCTCAAATTCGCCCAAGATGTCTATTCCGAAGGAGTCAAGATAATCAGACTGCTTATTGAATTCCTTCTCCATTTCAATGATCCTGGATTTGTTTGCAATAATTCTCCTGGGAGCCTCCAGTTGGGTGAGCAGCTCCTGAAGCTCCAGTTCGAGCTTCTTATTTTCAACATCCCGAGTAATGTCTTCGATCTCCCGCTTAAGGTCATCTATCCTCTTAACCAGCTCACCTTTAGCCTCTTCATCGGCCTTAGCCCTGTTCAGCTCTGAAGTCAAGGCGGTAATGGCCTGCTCATTCTTGTCCAGTATCCCTATCTTCCCGCGCTTTGACCTGAATGATTCCCTTGCGCTCTGAAGCCTTGCATCCACCTTCTTGTGTGATACCGTCTCATCTCCAGTTGACACCAGGTTCAGGAGCTTCTGCGTTATCTCGTCATCCTTGTCATTCTCGAAGGTGGCATCCTCAAGACTACCTATCTGTCCTATGAAGACGCTCTTTTCAAAGGCGGCCGCACCTATCCCGAAGAACTTCAGACCAGGCTCAGTCTTCATCGGAAGGCTTTCCTCCTCGCCTGAAGCAAGGTTCCAGAGGGTTATCTTGTCAGTCGCATTGGTATTTCCAAAGGACCTGATCAGCTTATATGGAGTTCCCTTTGACTCGAACTCAATGTAGCCTGACATCTTGGCCCCATTCCAGGGCTGGTACCTTTTCCTGACATTCTTTGAGATATCTCCACTCCTGCCAGGATTCCCGTAGAACATCATCTTGACGAAATTCATGACGGTACTCTTTCCGTCCTCGTTGCTCCCGTACACCACATTGCAGCGGTCGCCGAAGTCGATGGTATAGTCGTCAAATTTACCGAATTTGTCTATATGGACTCTCTTAATAATCATTCAGAGGCACCTCGTTTTCAAAAGCCTTGATTCCAACGTACATGGCCTTCCTGTACTTCTCAGCCTTCTCCGTATTGTCCTTCGCATCATATCCCGCTATCTTCTCGAGCATCATCCTTATGAATATGCCCTTAAGAGAGGTCTCCCTGGCCAGGGCTTCAAGGTCCAGCCGGACATGTGTATTGTCACGTACTTTAAGGTAGTAAGCATCACCCTTGAGCCTTGCTCCAATCGAAGAGACATCCGGAACATAATCCTCGTCCAGAGCGCCTTCAAGTATAACCTTGTAGAGGTTGTCACGGTACGAGTCACCGTAAGTCTTCATCATGTCATACCTTATGATATCAGCAACCTCCACGTCAGATTTGGCGGAGGTTATGTCCACCTTAAGCTCGATATTTCTTCTTGAGCATACAGGCCTGAACTCAAGGTCAACGGATCCCTTGTACACATTCCCGATAAGTATGCCCTTGTCATCAAGCTCATCAAATCCCATTCCCTCAGGACACCCCGGGTAGGCATACCAAGTGCTGCCGACATTCATCACTCCCGAGCTCTTGTGTATATGGCCCAGGGCTATGTAGTCCATACCTGTATACCTGATATGAAGCGGTGAGACAGGATTGTAGTTTGACAGCTGATAATTCGATACCAGGTCTCCGTGCATTACGCAAATGTTAATCCTGTTCTTCTCTGTAGCATGGATCGATTCCAACAGGGGTCTTGTAACATAGGTGCTCCTGAAGGCAGATCCCCAAAGGCAGACATTCTTCTCCTCGAAGTCTATCATCTCCTTATCAGACTTGAAGATATGGACATTACCGCTCCAGTCGCCGTCTGCATATGGCGAATCAATGGCCATGTAGTCATGGTTACCCGGAGATATGGCGACGATAGTATCCGGTATGGATGCAAAAGTAGTCTTTACAGTCCTGACTGTGTTGATGTCGATGTTGCTCCCCTCGAACAGGTCACCGGCAATAAGCAGAAAATCAACCTGCTCATTCCTGCAGATCGACGTAATTTTAATGAAAGTAGAAAGCAGCTCCTGCCTTCTTTCTCTGGCCAAATTGCCAAGGGAACTCAGCTCTGCACCAAGGTGCAGGTCAGCACAATGCAATACTTTGACATGATCCATGAGTATAGGCTCACCCCTTTAATATCGAATAATACATATATTCTGATTATAAGCCTTAATCATACTTGAGGTCACGACCCATAAATAATATATTATGTCTTACAACAGATTTCCTATACAGTGATTTGTCTGTCTTGAAATTTATATTCCAATTTGCGCTTAAATCTATCATTTCACTGCAGAGTTATATTTCGGTTCTGAAATACCATCACAAATCCGAAGAAAGCCACGCTAACTCCACCAATCATAAATTCCGAAGTTTCAGTACTTGGTTATTATTTCATCTTGATTTATGATGCACCGTTTACCATACCACAAGTTATGTTTATCGACTTTACCGTCTTTGTACTTGCTTCTGTACCTTCAGAATACTAATATCTTCAACGATTAGGTCTCAGCTATTTTGAAGAAGTCGCGGACAACAGCAGGAGATATATTAGATTTACTTATATCACTCATCTTTTATGCTGTGATGGCGCGTTTGACGTCGATTCTATTTTAATGATGAACTTATTTCCATCAAATAATAGTGTGTTTCCGTCTGTTCATAAGGCCACTTATTAAGTGAGAGATTCGAATAAGATGGACCGTCCCTTAAAGCAAGGAAAAACGGAGCCTTTTAGCAGCTCCGCCAGAAGATCAATATTTGATTCCTGATTCCAGTCAATTACAGTATCCTTCACAAAATATTTGGATTAGATAATGAATGCAGTTTAAAGGTCGCTTTTGCTTTTCAAGTGTTTACAGCTGTACCCCTGATTAATATATGCATTGCTACTTTATCTTTCTACAATACACCGGCATCCATTGACTTCAACGGTTGAGCCGATTTTAGCTTTTAGTAGTGCCTTCCCCAAGTAAGATACCCGGGTCACTTCCAGAGTATTTGTTTTATTAGTATAGTCACTTATCCTTTGAAACTCTCATGACTGAAGTCACGAGATTCTTGGGAAGAGAGCATACTTACCGGTTTATTTCTTTACCGGCAGAGGTTTCTCTTGTTTACCAAGCTATCCCCGCATTTCCTGCGGTTCGCAGATGCATTTATTTCTCTAAGACTCCAGCTTTAGAGCTCTTAGTCTGAGTCCTTCTGCCAGTATGTTCCTGGCTGCGTTGACATCACGGTCATGATTCGCATGGCAAACAGGGCAGGTCCACTCTCTTATGTTGAGTGGCTTCTTCCCGTCATTTCGTCCGCACTCTGAGCAAATCTGACTTGACGGGAACCATCTTCCTACCTTGATGACTTCTCGACCATACCAGGCTGCCTTATATTGCAGCTTTGATACAAAACCAGACCATGATACATCCGAAATGCTCTTTGCCAGTTTGTGGTTGCGCATCATGCCTTTTGTGTTAAGGTCCTCGATACAGATGATATCGTGGTTTTTGGTTATCTCTGTACTGAGCCTGTTCAGGAATTCATTCCGCTGGTTTGCAACCTTTTCATGAA
>DIXH01000045.1:1470-13932 GCA_002428605.1 Clostridiaceae bacterium UBA6085 | reverse complement strand
AAAACTGGATGGCACAGTTGTCCATAGGAGTGCAAACTATAAGGAACTTAAACTGTTAAAAAGACAGAATGTAATACTAATCGAACGAAAGGGGTGTAATGGAGTTCTCCTCTCATGACTTAAGTCACGAGTCTCCGAACTCTAACGCTTATGAAATATGTTCCTGGCAGCTGTGGTAAGTTCTGACTGAATTTGAGTATATGTAAACAAGCCTCAGAACGTCCCGCGAATGTAAGAGTATTTTGAATAATTCCGCCTGCAACACGAAGATAAAAAATTGCTGATCTTGAAGCAATTATACATTTAGCATGAATATATACCCTAAAGTTTTCTGATAGGAAATCTTTAGGGTATTCTTTGTATTATTGGCAAAAATATGTCAAGTGAACTGATTCACCAATCAGATTAGATATAAATAAAATAGTCATAAAATGTAAACGATTATGGTCATACCATTGACAATTGCGTTCATAAATAGTTAAAATAATATTAAGAAGTTTTGAAAGGAGGGGTAATAATGTCTGTCAAATGGAACGGTACCAAACTCGTCAAGCTTATAGCTGACAATGAGATCAAGGTGGCGGAACTTTACAGGACTATGGCTAAGGAGGTAAACAAGGGAATTGGTGTACAGTTCTTCGAAAATCTTGCAAAAGATGAAGAGAGGCACAACATGATCTACGTTGCTCTGCTCGGCAAGGTCCCTGATGTTGGCGACGTGGAACTGGATGAGGATGATGCAAGGTACTTGGATTTATTGATCGATAATAATTTTTTGAACGATTCCGAAGCGGTTGTTGCCAAAGCGAGGGCACTTTTTGACAAGAGTCAGGTCTTCGACATCGCCGAGAAGGTAGAGACGGATTCAGTCATGTTCGTAACTGAACTTGCCAGGGTCTATCCGGATCTTGCCAAAGGGGATCTGGAAACTATACTCAAGGAAGAAAAGAAGCACCTTAGAACCATCCTGGAAAAAAAGACAGACAGGTCAATTTTCCGTATCGGTATGTGACATAGGTCACAAGCACTATTCTAATAATTCATAAGGGGGATTATTATGTTAACTTTCTTGGTTGGACTTGCGATTTTGTTAGTAGGTGGATTGGCTTACGGCAAGTATTGCGAAACAGTATTCGGACCTGATGACAGGGAGACACCGGCAGTGGCTAAGGCAGACGGAGTTGACTTCGTCGTAATGAAAAAGTGGAAGAACAGTCTTATAGAGCTTTTGAACATAGCAGGTACAGGACCGATCCTCGGGCCTATACAGGGTATACTGTTCGGGCCTATAGCTTTCATAACCATACCTGTAGGCTGCGTACTCGCTGGTTCGCTTCATGACTATTTCTCAGGAATGATATCAATGAGAAACGGCGGAGCACAGATGCCAAAGCTCATACAGAAGTACCTTGGAAAGGGCGTCTTCAATGTATACAACATAGTAGTATGGATACTCATGCTTCTTGTTGGAGCGGTTTTCGTATACACACCCGGAGACCTCATAGTAAACGAACTTATCGGACAGAAGCCTCTGTTCGAGAATCCTACCACTTGGATAGTTTATGCAGCAATATTCGTATACTATCTCATAGCAACGCTTTTCCCTATCGACCAGATAATAGGAAGGGTATACCCGATATTCGGAGCAATACTCATATTCTCAGCAGTTGGAATATTTGCAGGGATCATGCTTGACGGCGGAGCAAACCTTCAGAACCTTGATTTTGCTCACCTGTTCGGAAACCATCCTTCAAAGCTTCCGTTCGTACCGGTATTCTTCATAACAGTAGCATGCGGAATCATGTCAGGCTTCCACTCGACACAGGCTACCCTCATAGGCAGAGCTGTCAAGAGCGAGAAGGAAGGCAGAATGACATTCTTCAACATGATGCTTGTTGAAGGCTTCATAGCAATGTGCTGGGCAGCCGGAGCAATGATACTCTTCGGAAGAGGAACAGACATAAAGACTGGCGCTACTCTCATGATAGGACTTGTTTCAAGGGAATTCCTCGGACCAATAGGCGCTATATTCGCTATAGCTGGCGTTATAGTACTTCCTATAACTTCCGGAGACACAGCATTCAGGTCACTCAGACTCATGCTTGCTGAAACCTTCCACATAGACCAGGTCAACTACACTAAGAGAGTAACTCTTACTGCAGGAATATTCATACCGGCGATAGCAATACTTTATTATGCAAAGTCTAACGCAGCAGGATTCAACATCCTCTGGAGATACTTCGCATTCACAAACCAGACTATAGCGGTATTCGCCCTTGCGATGATTTCGGTTTACCTTCTCATCCACGGCAAGAATTACCTCATATCGCTTATTCCCGGAATGTTCTACTGCTTCGTAGTACTTAGCTACATAATCCATGCTCCGATAGGCTTAGGTCTTGAAGCAAAGCTTGGAATGGACCCTAACAGCTACATGGCTTCGTATATAGCGGCAGCTGTTCTGACCGCAGGATATGCCCTGTTCATCAGGACTTACGGAACAAAGCAGAAGGAAAAGATACTCAACACAGTAATCGAGTAGTATAGGTTTTCCTTGGGACCGCCAATTTGGCGGTCCCTTTAAATTTCAAAAAATGTCAAAACGAAGATTATCATCTTCATTCAAACAAAAAGATCCAAATAATCGTATAATACTAATAAGGAATCGATATTTGGCAGGTGATCATATGGTTTGGATAGTGACAGGTGGAATAGACAAGGGAAAGACAGCAAGGGTCCTTGTCCTTTGGGATGACCTTAAGGATCTGGGATATGACGGGATAGTGTCCCTCAAGGTGTTTGAGGATGAGGTCTTCAAGGGATATACCCTTAAAAGGCTTTCTGACGGCACCGAAAGGATGCTTGCAGTCAGGGAGGAGTCCAAGATCTTCAGGCTTCAGTCAGGGAATCTCTTCTTCGACCCCGAGGCATTCGTATGGGCTGACGATGTAATTGACGAGATATGCAAGGATCCGAGGTGCGAAGGCATAATAATAGATGAGATCGGTCCGCTTGAGCTGCGTGGCATGGGCCTGTACGATGCATTCACCGAAGCGCTGCTCAGCGGAAAGGAAGTAATCGCGGTAGTCAGGAAAAGCTCACTTGAGGATGTCCTTGAAAACTTCGAGATCGAAGAATTTGTCCTTATCGACGTGGAGGAAGAACAATGAGGTTATTCATAGGGATAGACTTTGGAACACTCCAGAAGGAGGCAATAAGAAAAGTCCAGGACAGCCTGAGACAGGCCAGTGAAGGCAGGTTCACCCGAATCGATAATATCCATCTGACACTTAACTTTCTCGGCGAGGTTGATGAATCCGGGCTTAAGGAAGTATTCTCAGCAGTTGATGAGGCAGCTTCAGTTTCACGCCATTTTTCACTGGAGCTGGGCGGACTTGGATATTTTCCTTCAGGGAGAAAAAAGATAATCTGGCTTGGAATCGATGAAAGCAGTGAGCTTCAGAAGCTGTATGCGAGCCTTTCAGACGCTCTGGAGAAGATAGGATTCAAAAAGGATGAGAGGCCCTATTCCCCTCACCTTACACTTGCCAGGGAAGCAAGGGTCAAAAGGCCTCTGGAGGAAGTGGACATATCTCCTCTCTCAGGAAATGGATCTCAGGAGGTCTCTGAAGTAATCGTGTTTGAAAGCACAACCCGGAACGGTATCCTTGAGTATCTGCCGCTTCATACTTCAAAGCTTCTCTGATGTCCGTTTAATTGTATAGCCTTCCTTGTATCATAAGGGAAACGAAAGGAAGTGGCTATATGGGAGAACGGGACCTTTACAGAGGATGCCTTCTGGGGGGAGCGATCGGTGATGCTTTGGGGTATCCCGTGGAGTTCATGACAAGGGATATGATAATCGGGAAATATGGTATCGGTGGGATAACAGACCCTGAACTGGCAAGATGCGGCAAGTCACTGGTCTCCGATGATACCCAGATGACGCTCTTCACTGCAGAGGGTTTGCTGTGCAGCGAGCTGATGAGACGACAGGGTAAGCTTAGTGAGCCTTCAGACGAGGTCTTCAGCGCTTATGGAAGATGGCTTTACACACAGGGAGAGAAACGCCTCAAGGTTGCAAGGAAAGGTGCTCTGATCGAACAGATGGAACTCCATACCAGGAGAGCACCTGGAAATACATGCATTCAGTCTCTGGTTTCTGGGGTAAAGGGTATATGGAATTCACCTCACAACTGGAGCAGGGGCTGTGGCGGAGTCATGAGGACAGCTCCGGCAGGCCTTTTCTATGAGAAAGGTGATGCTTTCCTTAAAGGGGTTGAATTCGCAGCAATCACCCACGGCCATCCGTCAGGATACCTTCCCGGTGGCGCATTGGCATTCATGATTGCATCCATTATCTCAGGTTCAGGTGTAAGGGATGCCGCTCTGGAGGCCATTCTGGTACTTGACTCCTGGGATGGCTCTCTGGAAACATCTGAAAAGCTCAGGCTCGCGATTGACCTTGCTGGATCAGAAGCTGATGATGTGAAGGCCATAGCCGCGATCGGAGAAGGCTTTGCAGGGGACGAAGCCCTGGCGATTTCAACCTACTGTGCCCTAAGGCATGGGAGCGACTTCAGGGCGGCACTTAAGGCAGCAGTCAATCACGATGGTGACAGTGACAGCACCGGTGCCATCACAGGGAATCTTGTCGGTGCGAGATATGGTATGGATATTATTCCAGCTGTCTGGATCGAAAAACTGGAGCTTCGGGATGTCATTTTACGGACTGCCGATGACCTGTATGACCGGTACTTGAATTCAGCCGACTGGAAATCAAGATATGGAGAGATGAAATAAACATTGCAATGGAGGCAGCATGACAAAGAGGGTATTCCTCATGAGAGGAAAGGAAAGACAGGAGTTTATAGAATACTTCTCAAGGCTTGGGGGAGTTCCTTATGACAGGCCCGATGGAGGCATCCGTTTCAAAGGGGATGCCTGGATGGCTGAAATCGGCCCGCAGACTGTATACATGCTGAGGACCCTGGCATTTCCTGAGGTGGAGGTTATCATCGAGGCCGAGGAGAAGGTCTTCGAGGATATGCTTAAGGATTACCGGATCAAGTTCCTGACAGCAGGTGGTTGAAACTTTGTACCGTAATGGAACGGTTTGCATTGTAAGTTAAGAGGATTTGCTGTAAACTTGGAGTATACGCTCCAAGTTTTTTCTATCGATCGCCGGAGGTGGGTTTTGTTGGAAGAACAGTCATATGGCACAATTGCCAGAGTACCTGAAATGAAGGACTATATAGAAAGGTCCCATGAGAGATGCAGAAGATACAAGGTTTCGAGTGACAGGGTATACTCGAAGCGGATACTTGAGGGACGCGAGCTGTTCGAGAAGCTGGAGGAGAATAACAGCCTCATACTGACTGCCGCTCCGTTCATAAACAATCTGCATGAGTTCGTAAGGGGCTCTGATTTCTTCACTATACTCACAGACAGGGAAGGGTGCATCCTCTCAGTTATCGGAGACGAGACCATCCTGACTGAAGCATTTTCGTTCCACATGGTTCCTGGTGCATACATGGATGAAAGAAGCATAGGTACCAATGCCATGGGCACCTGCATCGAGGAGCGGGCACCGCTTCAGGTATCAGGAAGCGAGCACTTCGTCAGCGTCTACCATAGGTGGACCTGTTCAGCAGCTCCTATCTGGGATCCGGATGGTACCCTTATAGGGACCCTTGACCTCACCGGCTACAGCGACGGGGTACATTCCCACACATTAGGAATGGTGGTTGCGGCCGCACATTCCATAAGCAAGATGATGGAGGCTGAAAGGTCCAAGAGTGAACTATCCGAAAGGCAGGTATTCCACGAGGCCATTCTCGACACGTTCCAGGTTGGAGTCGTTGTGATGGACTTGAACGGGAATATCGACATGACAAACAACATGGCATGCGACATGTTCGGATATGACAAGGACGACATGAGGCGGATAAACGCCAGGAAGCTGCTAAGGGACTGGGACTCCATAAGGAGGAGCCTTCTCGAGGATGGAACCGAATATGAGGCAGACACTGACGTGTTCTCAAGGAAGAACAGGCTGCAGTACAATGTGAGCATATACAGGCTGACAAGAGGCAATAACGACTCTATCGTCATGATACTCAGGGAAGTTAGGAAGCAGAGGAAGCTAGCCGAGAAGCTCATGGGCAGAAGGGCCATCTACACCTTTGAGAAGATAATCGGGCAGGACCCGAACTTCATCAAGGTCCTGGACCTTGCCAAGAAGATTTCTGACAGCAAGTCCACAGTTCTCCTCATGGGGGAAAGCGGAACAGGCAAGGAGCTCTTCGCCCAGTCCATACACAACAGGTCGACCCGGTCAAGGGAACCGTTCATAGCCCTCAATTGCGGAGCGATACCAAGGAACCTTATCGAGTCCGAACTATTCGGATACGAGGAGGGCGCTTTCACAGGAGCGAAGTCCAAGGGAATGCCCGGTAAGTTCGAGATCGCTGACGGGGGAACATTGTTCCTCGATGAGATAGGTGAAATGCCCATTGACCTTCAGACAAGGCTTCTCAGGGTGATCGAGGAAGGAACTGTCTCAAGGATCGGCAGCATACATGACAATGTCGTTAATGTCAGGGTCATAGCGGCTACTAACAGGGAGCTGAGGGACGAGGTAGAAAGGGGTACCTTCAGGAAGGACCTCTACTACAGGCTTAACGTATTACCGCTAAGGCTTCCGTCGCTCAAGGAGAGAAGGTCGGACATACCGGTACTTTTCGATTTCTTCATGGGCCGGATATCCAAGAAGCACAACAAGAAGAGGATCGACTTCACAAGGGACCAGATGGACAGGCTGATGGAATACGACTGGCCGGGAAACATCAGGGAGCTCGAAAACTATGTGGAACTGGTCGTCAACACTGAGAGCGCACCTGATATATTCGAGGTGAACCGAGGAAGAGGTGACATGCCGATAGCAGGATCATCAGGACCATCCAGAAGGGTTGCTAGCCTTGGAGAAATAGAGAAGGAGCATATCCTCTTCATGCTGGAGCATGAGGACTGGAACATATCGAAGGCAGCGAAGGCTCTTGAGATAGGCAGGAATACACTTTATCGCAAGCTTGAAGGCTATGGACTCGATGTATCAATTCGGGACAAAGTCCCAGAATGGAACACTAAATAATAATCACAACCGTTCCATAATGGAGCGGTTGTTTTTTTGTGAAAATGTAAACCATTGCAGTTCAATCGGTTACAGCTTTAGCTATGTTTGGCATGATTCTTGCTAATATATCAGTACAGAACATCCATAGGAGGGATAAAATGTCAAACTATTACGGATATCAGGGTACAGTACTGAGGATCGACCTGACCTCAGGAACAATCAAGAAGGAGCAGCTCAATCTTGATGATGCAGTCAAGTTCCTCGGGGGAAGAGGACTTGGAACAAAGATGCTCATTGATGAGATCGATGCGAACGTTGATGCTCTAAGCCCGGAGAACAAGCTCATATTTGCGGCAGGTCCTCTTACCGGAACCAACACACCAACAGGCGGAAGGTACATGGTAATAACCAAGTCACCTCTGACAGGAACGGTAGCAAGCTCGAATTCAGGCGGATTCTTCGGCGCAGAGATGAAATTTGCCGGATATGACATGATAGTCCTTGAAGGAAAGTCAGAGAAGCCTGTATACATAAACATAGTTGATGATGAAGTAGAGCTCAAGGATGCTTCAGGGCTTTGGGGAAAGCTTGTTATAGACACCACCGAGACTCTTGAAGGGATCCATGGCGAGAAGGCAAAGGTTGCGTGCATAGGACCAGCAGGTGAAAGGCTTTCACTCATGGCTGCAATCATGAACGACAAGGGAAGGGCAGCAGGAAGGTCAGGAGTCGGCGCCGTAATGGGATCCAAGAACCTTAAGGCTATCGTAGTCAAGGGCTCGAAGAAGGTTGAGGTCAAGGACCCTGCAATGCTCAAGGAAGTATTCGCAAGATGCACCAAGAAGATCAGGGACAACGGCGTTACCGGACAGGGACTTCCTGCATACGGAACTGCGGTGCTTGTCAACATAATCAATGAGAACGGCGTACTGCCTACCAGGAACTTCCAGGAGTCACAGTATTCCTTCGCTGAGGACATAAGCGGAGAGACTCTTGCAGAGAAGTACCTTACTAGGAAGGACCCATGCTTCAGATGCCCGATAGGCTGCGGAAGATACTGCAAGGTTGATGACATAGAGGGACAGGGACCTGAATACGAGACAGTATGGGCATTTGGCGCAGACTGCGGAGTGAACGACCTTCCTGCAGTCATCAAGGCTAACTACTGGTGCAACGAATATGGTCTTGACACCATATCAGCAGGTACTACGATAGCTGCTGCAATGGAGCTTTACCAGAGAGGCTACATCACCAAGGAAGAGCTTGGAGACGGACCTGAGCTGGTTTGGGGAAGCTCAGAGGCAATAGTTGAATGGACGAAGAGGATGGGAGCCGTAGAAGGCTTCGGAATCAAGCTTGCAGAAGGCTCATACAGGCTTTGCGAAAGCTATGGCGTTCCGGAGTACTCCATGTCAGTAAAGAAGCAGGAGCTTCCTGCATACGACCCGAGAGGAATCCAGGGACACGGAATATCCTATGCAACCTCCAACAGAGGCGGCTGCCACGTAAGAGGCTACATGATCTCCCCTGAGATACTCGGACTTCCTGAGAAGCTTGACAGGTTCACACTTGAAGGCAAGGCAGAATGGACCAAGATATTCCAGGATTTCACAGCTGCCATAGATTCATCAGGACTCTGCCTGTTCACATCATTCGCACTTGGCGCTGACGACTACGCTGACCTCGTTAACGCAATAACCGGTTCCACCTATACAGGAGCTGAGTTCATCGAGGCAGGAGAAAGAGTATGGAACCTTGAGAGAGTCTGGAACATGAAGGCGGGCATAGCAGCTTCGACAGACACGCTTCCTAAGAGACTTCTTGAGGATCCAATTGTTGACGGACCTTCAAAGGGCTGGGTAACAAAGCTCAACGAGACACTGCCTGACTATTACAAGGTAAGAGGCTGGTCAGAGGATGGAGTTCCTAAGGACGACAAGCTTTCAGCGCTCGGACTGAAGTAAGGAGGAGCCATTGGACCTTACAATAAGGCTGTTCGCCACACTCCGGGAGAACAGGGGTAAGATCATTGCCCTGGAGGTGTCAGAGGGTGAAACCATAAGGACCATACTCGGTTCCATGGGGATCATGGATGAGGATGTGGCAATACTTTTGAGGAACGGCAGGGATGCATCCCTTGATGACTTCCCGGAAGACAAGGACACACTTTCAGTATTTCCGCCGGTTGGCGGAGGCTGAAGACAATACGAGAATCCGGACGGTGTCCGGATTCTTTGTTTTACTTGTGATTGCGGTAACTCACGTCCGGGATATATAATCAGAGTAATCAGTCTGAAGGGAGAGATATATCTGTCAACGGATAGGATATCAGAGATTCTTGAAAAGAATTATGACCAGATGGTTTCAATAAGGCACCGCATACATATGGAGCCTGAAATAGCCTTTGAGGAGGTAAAGACTGCAGCTCTTGTTGCAGAAACCCTCAGAAGCCTTGGAATAGAGACAAGGACAGGGATCGCAAAAACAGGTGTGCTTGGGGTGCTCCATGGAAGAGGTCCTGGTAAGACAGTGCTTTTAAGGGCAGACATGGATGCTCTTCCGGTCGATGAAATGGCGGATGTGCCCTACAGGTCGAAGGTCAGGGGTAAGATGCACGCCTGCGGCCACGACGCGCATACCGCAGGGCTTCTTGGCGCTGCCATGGTCCTGTCGGAGATGAGGGATTCCTTTGACGGCTGCATCAAGTTCATGTTCCAGCCTGCTGAAGAGGAGGATGGAGGAGCCCTGCCCATGATCGAGGAAGGGATACTTGAATCGCCGAAGGTCGATGCAGCCTTCGGATGCCATCTCTGGGGGCTCATGGAAGAGGGGAAGGTAGCGGTATCAGGCGGACCCATCATGGCCTCACCCGATGTATTCGACCTTGAGGTCACAGGCAGAGGTGGACACGGAGCACAGCCGCATCTGACCGTTGATCCGATAATGGTATCAGCGTGCATTATAAATGCCTTCCATAACATGGTCGGGAGAAGGGTGAATCCTCTGGCACCTTGTGTAGTATCCGTGTGCAGTATTAGCGGCGGAGAAGTCCACAATGTCATTCCTGAGAAGGTGATGATGAAGGGGACAATAAGGACGCTGGATGAGGATACAAGGGAGAGGGTCCCAAAGGAGCTTGAAAAGCTTGCTGAAGGAATTGCCGGATCAATGGGGGCCACCGCCAGATTCATTTATGGCAAAAGGTTTCCAGTTCTCATCAACGATGAGGGGATGGCACGTCTAGCGAGGGATGCCTTCAAAAAGCATTCGGACCCCTTGAATGTCTCAGACAACCAGATCCAGTCAATGGGGGGAGAAGACTTCGCCTACCTTGGGCAGCATGTGCCGTCAGCCTATGCCTTCATCGGCATAGCGAAGGATGAGAAAAATCCTGTCCTTCATCACAACCCGTACTTCTGCTTCGATGATTCGAACATGAAGCTTCTCGCCAAGGGCCTGGCGCAGATTGCGATGGACTTCCTGTCTCAGGAAGGATGAACAGGTCTTCAAAAAGAAGCGTGTCATCAGCTGTTTCGTTAAATGACAAAGGTCAGGATAAGGCAATTTTACTTGCCATATCCTGACCTTTTTGCTTATTCCGGCAGAGTCTACACTCTCTCCATTTCAGCAAGGAATGCCTGTATCGGCTGGTTTCCAAGAAGCTCATGCTTTTCATTTATGACTATCTTTGGAACACCGGATACGTTGAACTTGTTTGAAAGGTCGAAGAATGTCTCAGCCTCGACCATCTCAGCATCGATAAATGGATTCATGAGAGCCATCTTGTGCGCCTTCTGTACTGCTCCTGCGCAGTGAGGGCAGCTGAGTGTAACGAAGACCTTGATGTTGGTCGGCTTGTCGATCTTTCTGATCCTCTCCTCAAGGTCCTTTGGAAGCTCTGAATTCCTTCCTGATACCTCGAGCAGGGCAGGGATGAATGAGTTTATCTCGTGTCCCGCAGGTATACCGTTGAACTTGACTCCCTCATACTTTCCATCCTTGTTTAGAAGCACTATGCTCGGGACCATTGTGACATTGTATTCCTTAGCAAGTTCACTGTCCTTGTCAAGGTCATACTTCTTAAGGTGTATGAGGTCGCTGAGCTCCTCTATCTCCTCCATGTAGCCTGTAGTCTCCTCGCAGCTGTAGCATTCGCCTTCCTTGGTGAACAGGGCGATCGTAACATCACCTGCAAGGTCGTTGAAGACCTCCTTAAGCTGGCCTCTCAATTCTTCGTTGAACATTTTCATTTTCATTTTCCTCCATTTATCCGTATTTTATATAAATTTATTTGTTGGCTTTCATTCAGGCCTTAAGCCTGTTCAGGTATTCGCTTGCGGATAGGGCAGCCTTGGCTCCGTCGCTTGCAGCTATGACTATCTGCTTGTATGGCACTTCGGTGACATCGCCTGCCGCGTATATTCCCGGAATACCTGTCTCGTTCTTCAGGTTCACGATGATCTCACCATGGCTGTTAAGGTCCACAAGCTTCCCGAAAGGACCGGTGAAGGGATCATGACCTATCTCAACGAACAGTCCGTCTCCCTGGAGAAGCTTCTCTTCCCCTGTAGCGTTATCCCTTGCCTTAAGACCCTTGAATGTTCCGTCACCGATGACTTCGGTGATCGTTGTTCCAAGCATGACGCTTATCTTCGGATTCGAGTAAAGCTGGTCAGTCAGCACCTTATCGGACCTGAACTGGCTCCTGTGGACTATTGTGACCTTTGACGCCACCTTTGCAAGGTCGATTGCAGCCTCAGCAGCTGAATTTCCGCCGCCTGCCACGAAGACCTCCCTGCCTTTGAAGAAGGGGCCGTCGCATATTGCACAGTAGGATACTCCTTTTCCTGAATACTCTTGTTCGCCCGGAACACCAAGTGTCCTTGGCTTGGAACCCGTAGCAACTATTATTGACCTTGCCCTGTAGGTTTCACCCGTGTCCAGCATCAGACTGTGAACTCCGTCCCCGGAGCTTATTCCCGTCACTTCAACATCGGAGAGTACCGGGATCCCGTTCTGGTCAACATGTGACAGGAACTCCTGTACAAGGCCTTCGCCTGACATGGACTTTATTCCCAGATAATTGTCGACCTCAGAGGTATCAAGGATCTGTCCGCCTTTCCTTTTTGTAAGGATACCGGTCACAAGGCCCTTCCTTGAAGCGTAAAGAGCTGCATTGAGTCCTGCAGGTCCTCCTCCGACCACCAGCACATCATATGTGGTCCCCGGATCCAAATTGTTTTGACTTGTCTTGGCAATTGCACTGCCGAAGTCGAGATTAAGCTTGAAGCTCATGGTTTTCCTCCTTTATAAGGGACGGAACTTGA
>DIXH01000045.1:0-1460 GCA_002428605.1 Clostridiaceae bacterium UBA6085 | reverse complement strand
GTAGTCCTCTTTCTGAAATCATGGATCATCTGGTTTCTGATCTCACGGTCCCTGAGCAGCTCTTCAACTGTCTGTCCCGTATCCTCGGCTATTGATGAAAGCTTCGTCCTTGCCTCATCTAAAGTATGGAGGCAGTCCTTGCACTCCTTGTCCTCAAGAGAAGCAGTCATAGGTTCTGTGTCTTCCTTCCTCAGCGGTGTCACCCAGTCAAGCTTCAGTGGAGACTTTCCGCCGTATACGCAGAAGCTGTTCCACTCCGTCGCTTCCTTGCTTCTTTCATGCAATGCTCCGATGGTCTTAAGGACCTCATCCTTTTCATTCATCAGTGTGCTCTTGTACCTGTCCCTGAAGAGCCGGCCCTTGCATTTGACATACATGGCGTAACCGATGTTTATGCTCTTCATCACCTTCGACAGGTCGCTGCCGTTGGTGTCCAGCACAAGCTGATACTCATTGTCCGAAAGGAGACAGTATGCATACAGCTTGAAATTGAAATTTGCCTGTGTTCTCTTTAATATCTCCATGAAACGGTACCTATCGCTCTCATTCTCGAAGAGCATCCTTTCACCGCCTCCGGTCTGGCGGATCAGGAAGGTTCCGAAATCATCCTTTATACGTGCTGTGCGTGCCACCCTTACCACCTGCCTTCAACAATAATATATCAGCGATTCAAGTTTAAGTCAAGTACCGTCCCCATAAATTTCAGCAGTTTTTTTCTTTTATATTTTCTTCAGTTATTAAATATCTACCGGATAAACCGGATATTAATTACACCAGGATACTCTGAAGCGCGGCACGGCTTGGATTGCCCGAATCCTGCCACAAATTAGATGCTATAATCATAAGTAAGAGGTGATCTTTTGTGGACGATATAAAGGTGCTCCTGGTGGATGACGAGCCGGGGATAAGGGATATTATAAAGGAGTATATGGCTGGCGGAGGATATGAGGCTGATGAGGCAGGAGACGGCCTTACAGCCCTCGGAATGCTTGAGGGCAAGAAGTACGACATCGTCGTCCTGGACATCATGATGCCCGGCATGGATGGCTGGAGCGTGGCAAGGAACATCAGGAAGAACTCAGATATTCCTATAATCATGCTTTCAGCAAGGGGAGAGGAGTACGACAAGCTTCTGGGCTTCGACATGGGGATCGACGACTACATGGTGAAGCCCTTCAGCCCTAAGGAGCTTCTTGCAAGGATAAGGGCGCTGACCTTAAGAAGGAGAAGGGATGTGGTCTCTTCCGGCAGAAAACTCGAATTTGGCAGCCTGATTGTCGACCTTGACGGACGAAAGGTTATGAACTTTTCTGAGGTCCTTCAGCTTACACCGAAAGAGTTCGAGCTACTTTCCTTCCTTGCGGGGAATCCTGGCAAGGCATTCACAAGGGACCATATCCTTTCCGCAGTTTGGGGCTATGACTTTGAGGGAGATGACAGGACCGTCGATACTCACATCA
>DIXH01000103.1 GCA_002428605.1 Clostridiaceae bacterium UBA6085 | reverse complement strand
TAATAGGAATAGGCTCACCTGATGCTGGTACATCGAAGGTCCACGGATCACCGCTTGGAGCAGAAGGAGTAAGGAAGACAAAGGAATACTTCAACTACAGCTACGGCGAGTTCGAGGTTCCTGAGACTGCCTACGAGACATTCACAAGCAATATCGAGTCTGTAGGTGTCAAGGCCAATGAAGCCTGGAACGACCTGTTCACTCAGTACAGGGCAAACTATCCCAAGCTCGCTGAAGAGCTTACCTCTTCAATCGCCGGAAAGCTTCCGGAGAACTGGGAGAAGGAGTTCCCTATGTATGAGACTGGCAAGAAGGTAGCTACAAGGAATTCCTCAGGTGAGATAATAAACTATATCTCAAAGAAGGTTCCAAGCTTTTTCGGAGGTTCAGCTGACCTTGCAGGTTCAAACAAGACTAATGTCAAGGGAACAGCGGACTTCTCAGCAGAGAGCTACGAAGGCAGGAACATCTGGTTCGGAGTAAGGGAATTCGCTATGGGAGCTGCAATGAACGGCATGGCTCTGCATGGAGGACTTAAGGTTTACGGCGGAACATTCTTCGTGTTCTCGGACTATATAAGGCCTGCAATAAGGCTTTCAGCCCTCATGGGACTTCCTGTGACCTACGTGTTCACACACGACTCCATAGCAGTCGGAGAAGACGGACCTACACATGAGCCGGTAGAGCACCTTCCATCTCTCAGGGCAATGCCCGGACTGTCGGTTATAAGGCCTGCAGACGGAAACGAGTCCATAGCAGCATGGAAAATGGCACTTGAGTCAAAGAACCAGCCGACAGTACTCGTGCTTACAAGGCAGGACCTGAAGACTCTTCCTGGCACATCAGAGACCGCAATGGCAGGTGTTGAAAAGGGAGCATACGTAGTATCACCATCAAAGAAGGATACTGCAGATGCCCTGATAATCGCTACGGGCTCTGAGGTCCCGCTTGCATACGAGGCTCAGCAGGCGCTCCTTGCTGAAGGAATAGACGTATCCGTAGTATCCATGCCTTCATGGGACAGGTTCGAGAAGCAGCCTAAGGAATACAGGGACTCAGTAATTGACCCTAAGGTTAAGAAGAGAGTCGGAGTTGAGATGGCAAATCCTCTCGGATGGGAGAGGTACATCGGAGACGAGGGAGTCATGATAGGAATAAGCACCTTCGGAGCATCAGCGCCGGAGAGCGTAGTCCTTGAGAAGTATGGCTTCTCAGTTGCAAATGTGGTTGAAAAGGTCAAATCACTTGTAAAATAGCATAAATTCTTTTTCAGGACCCCGCGCAAGCGGGGTCTTCAATTTGCCTCAATTTCTTCATTCACTATCCTCAGCCTTCAGTTATCCGGATCCTGGGAAATGAAACGAGAAAACGTTTCCTTTAAACTGAGGGTAAAGAGGAATATAATGGGGGTGGGACATGGACATAAGGAGGGATTGCAGTGGGATATACCATGATAACCGGAGCGACAAGCGGAATTGGCTATGAGCTCATGAAGCTGTTCGCAAAGGATGGAAATGACCTGGTGCTGGTTGCAAGAAGCCGTGACAAGCTTGAAAGCATAAAGGGCTTCTACAGTAGGAAATATGGGATTAAAATAGTGCCGATTGTCAAAGACCTGTCCAGGAAAGGTGCAGCGAGGGAAGTTTTTGACGAAGCATCAGGAATGGGGATAAGGATTGAGAACCTTGTTAACAATGCAGGTATAGGATGCTATGGACTGTTCCATGAACTGGACCTCAATGAAACGACTGACCTGCTGAATCTGAACATTATATCCCTTACGGAGCTCACAAGGCTGATCCTTCCGGATATGGTCAGTGAAGGGCGGGGCATGGTGCTTAACATCGCCTCTACAGCAGCGTTCCAGCCCGGTCCGCTCATGGCAGCATACTATGCATCAAAGGCATATGTGCTTAGTCTTTCAGAAGCCCTGTCACATGAACTGGAAGGCACTGGAGTTACTGTTACCGCCCTTTGTCCGGGACCTACAACCACTGACTTCCAGAGGAAGGCGAAGGTGTCCAGGACCAATGTGGCAAACCGGTTCAAGATGTCTGCAGCAGCTGTTGCTGAGGAAGGCTACAGAGGTATGATGAAGGGAAGGAGCATCGTAGTTGCGGGTCTCTTCAACAAGGCGATCCCAGTGATGTCAAAGCTTGTCCCGAGGTTTATCGTTACCCGGGCGGTTAAAAAACTGAACACATGATGCCGATTCTGCCGATATGTCAAAATATGGGGACGGTTGTTGAATAATTTCCTGAGAAGAAGGGTGTAATTTGTGAAAAAATTACGCGTTAAATTGTTGACAAATATATTTTAAAAACGTAATATTAGAATGTACTAATTGAGGGAGAGGGGATATATGGACAACAACCTTGATCAGCTGGAAAGACCGGCAGAGATAATGAGGGTACTCGGACATCCTGTAAGGCTTTGCATAGCAAGGGGACTTATAAGGGAGGACGGGTGCAACGTGAGCTTCATGCAGGAATGCCTGGACATACCGCAGTCGACCATATCTCAGCACATAAGAAGCCTCAAGGCCGCGGGGATAATCGAGGGCGAGAGGAAAGGCACGGAAATAACGTACAGGGTCGTAAGCGAGACGGCCAGAGATATAATAAAAATACTTGATCTGGAGGAGAAGAAATGAGCAAAAAGACAGTAATCGTAGGTGGAGTAGCAGGTGGAGCAACCGTAGCGGCAAGGCTCAGAAGACTTGACGAGAACATGGAGATAGTGATGTTTGAGAAGGATGAGTTCATATCCTTTGCAAACTGCGGACTTCCATACCATATCGGAGAGGTCATAAAGGACAGGAGCAAGCTCCTGCTTCAGACGCCACAGGCAATGAAGGACAGGTTCGAGCTTGACGTAAGGGTATTCAGCGAGGTCGTAAAGGTTGATCCCGTTGCTAAGACTGTGACTGTCAATTCAAAGGACAGGGGAACCTACGAGGAGTCATATGACTACCTTGTGCTTTCACCAGGCGCATCACCAATGAAACCTCCTATCAAGGGAATAGACTCGAAGAAGGTATATTCACTGAGGAACATTCCTGATACAGATGCAATCAAGGCAGAGGTAGACAAGAATACCAAGGCAACTGCAATAGTCATCGGCGGAGGCTTCATAGGAGTCGAGGCTGCTGAGAACATGGTGGAGAGAGGGCTCAATGTTATCCTCGTAGAGGCTGTACCTCACATACTTGCACCGTTTGATTCAGAGCTTTCCATGATTGCCGAGGCTGAGATGGAGTCAAGGGGAGTAGAGCTTCACCTTGGAGACGGAGTAAGCGAGTTCATTGAAGAAGGAAACAAGATATCAGTAAGGCTTGCATCAGGTACAGTTCTTACCGGAGATTTCGTGGTAGCTGCGATAGGTGTTAAACCTGAGACCGGCTTCCTGAAGGATTCAGGAATAGTTCTCGGGCCAAGGGGACACATTGTCACTGACGACCACATGAGGACAAACTTCGAGAACGTATATGCAGCAGGAGATGCCGCAGAGATAGTCGACTTCATGACAAAGGGAAGGACAGCGATCCCTCTTGCAGGACCTGCAAACAGGCAGGGCAGGATCATTGCCGACAACATAGCCGGAATCGACAGGAAGTATCCAGGGTCCATGGGAACCTCAATACTCAAGGTCTTTGATATGACTGCAGCGGCTACCGGAATGAACGAAAGAAACGCTAAGAGAGCAGGAATACCTGTAAAGGCCATATTCATACATCCGAACAGCCATGCCACATACTATCCCGGAGCAACCCAGCTTTCAGCGAAGCTTGTATTCACAGAGGACAGGAAGGTCCTTGGAGCACAGGCAGTAGGCTATGACGGAGTAGACAAGCTGATAGACGTAATAGCGACCGCAATAAAGTTTGGAGCTACGGTAGACGACCTTGCAGAGCTTGAGCTTGCATATGCACCTCCATTCCTTTCAGCTAAGTCACCTGCGAACATGATGGGATTTGTCGCTCAGAACACACTTGAGGGACTTGCGGATAACAGGACCATCGACGAGTTCAATGCTGACTACGATCCTGCAACAATGATCCTTCTTGATGTAAGGGATAAGATCGAGGTCGACAACGGCAGCGTTGAAGGCATGGTACATATTCCTCTCAACAGCCTCAGGGAAAGGATGTCGGAGCTTCCGAAGGACAAGCTCATATGGATCTACTGCCAGGTTGGCCTTAGAGGCTACATCGCTTCAAGGATACTTAACCAGCACGGATATATGACAAAGAACCTCTCAGGAGGATACAAGCTCATCAACTTCGCAAAGTTCAAGCCTTCAAAGAAGGATGGAAATGATGGCGGAGTTGGCGGAGGAAAGACCGGCCCTTTTGAGGGAGCCGGGATCGGTGCCCCCGGCGTAATTACTGAGGAACCGGACAGGATCTCAAAGACCGTTGAGCTTGATGCCACTGGACTCTGCTGCCCTGGACCTCTAATGAGGGTGAAGTCTTCCGTAGACAGCATGGAGAAGGGTGACAGGCTTGACATAACTGCCTCGGACATGGGCTTTTACGAGGACATCAAGGCTTGGGCAAAGAGGACCGGAAACGAACTGATCTCAGTCAAGAAGGACAAGGGACTCATCAAGGCAAGCATCAGGAAGGGACTTTACGAAGATGACAGTGACATGGAGATAGGCTGTTCAGGATCCTATGCTGCAATGCAGCCGGTCAAGGACAACAAGACCATGATAATCTTCTCCGGAGACCTGGACAAGGCGATCGCATCCTTCATAATCGCCAACGGAGCAGCTTCCATGGGCAAGAAGGTGACCATGTTCTTCACCTTCTGGGGAATAAACATCCTTAGAAAAGAGAACTCGGGACCGGTCAAGAAAACACTTGTCGAGAAAGCCTTTGGAATGATGATGCCAAAGGGCTCCAAGAAGCTGGGCCTTTCGAAGATGCACATGGGCGGACTCGGACCGATGATGATCAGGAAGATCATGGAGGACAAGAATGTCCACTCGCTGGAGGACCTTATAAAGTCAGCCATCGACAGCGGAGTTGAGGTCGTCGCATGCCAGATGAGCATGGATCTTCTCGGACTCAAGGAAGAGGAGCTCATAGACGGAATAAAGCTCGGAGGAGTAGGCTACATGCTCTCAGAATCCGAGGATTCAAACGCAACTCTGTTCATATAGCCTTATCAAGACACTCTGGTACCGGGAGCATTATGCTCCAGGTTGCCGGAGTGTCTTTTTTTGCATGCATGTTAAAACAGTTGTCAAAGTTTGCTATAATTGAATGAGCAAGTGATGTTAGCTCAGGAAGTAAAGAGGTGATTGGGATGTCCGGAACGGATTGGAAGACCTTTTTGATACCATACGACCAGGCTGTTGAAGAGCTTAAGGTCAAGCTCAGGTCGATAAGGACCGAATACAGGAGGCGGAATGAATATTCTCCCATCGAATTCATCACAGGAAGGGTGAAGGAGATATCCTCCATGCTCGAAAAGGCGAACAAATTCAACATCCCCCACGACAGGCTGAGGTTCGAACTGGAAGACATAGCGGGCATAAGGATCATGTGCCAGTTCGTCGACGACATAGAGACTGTGGTGAACATAATAAGGAAGCGAAGCGACATGCAGATCATGTACGAGAAGGACTACATCAGCAATGTGAAGCCTTCAGGCTACAGGAGCTACCATGTCGTGATAAAGTATCCGGTTAATATGGCTGGAGGGGTCACGGAGATCATTGCTGAGATACAGATAAGGACCCTTGCAATGAACTTCTGGGCAGTTACCGAGCATTCCCTGAACTACAAGTATAAGGCCCACATTCCTGAACACATACGGGGTAAGCTCAAGACCGCAGCGGAGTCCTCATACCAGCTGGACCAGGTAATGATGGACATCAAGGATGAGATCAAGGATGCCCAGAAGCTTTTCGAGGTCAAGTCAGCGATGATATCCGCCATAATGAGCGACATACTGTCTCTCATGTCCATGGGCAGGTCACAGGAGGCAGCAAGGTTCCAGGTGTCATTGAACAAGCTGATAGAGTATGGTGGAGTCACAGAGCTCAACGAGCTTCAGGAGCATGTGAAGAGGGAGCTTGAGAGGCACAGGCAGTGACTATCGGAATGACGGCAGCGATGCCGTTTTTTCACGGCATCACTTCAATTGTATCCAATTAATTGATATAATGGTTTCGATAACACGATGAAGGTGAAATTAAAGAGGAGCAGTTCATGAAAGACGAGTCAGAAGACATCGAGAAAGTAAGGAAAAACGGAAATGAGATCAGGCATATAAAGGACCCGGGCCTTGAAACCATGAGAGAGGCAGTGAGGAAGACTCCCGGCTCAATAAGGCATATCAAGGATGCTCCGGAGGAGGTAAGGCTTCTTGCGGTGAAGGCTGGCTGGAACAGCCTGAAGCATATAAAGGACCCATCGTACGAGGTCATGATGGCGGCTGTTATGAACAAGGGCTGGGCCATACAGTACATAAGGAAGCCCGACCTGGCGCTTAAGCTTGCAGCTGTCAAAAGGGATTACGATGCAATCCAGTACATTGCTGACCCGGAATGCGAGGTTCAGACAGCTGCTGTCGCGAACTACTGGAGCGCGCTTAAATACATCAAGGAGCCTTGTCTCGAGGCAAGGAAGGAAGCGCTTAAGGCCAGCGAGCAGGCCATAACCTATATTAAGGGGTATGACGATGAGGAGCTGAGGGAATATCTCAGGCTGAACATCAGGATCGCAAAGTACCTGTACGACAGCCTGGACATGGATTTCCTTCTGGAAGTCCTCACTGGTGTGTTTTCAAGGGACGATGTCACTGAAAGGTATATCAGGGACTTCATGGAGCTTCAGGTCCTTGACATGAACAAGGTCGATTTCATAAACGAGCACGGGTCGAAGTCTGCGAAGATGAAGCTTATCGACTACGTGCTGTCGAGATAGGAGGACAGGGCATGAACTACAGGGAGACTCTTGAAGCTCTGGACCTTGCGGTCCTCTCAGGTGCGGTTCCTCTTATCATAGGGGAGAGCGGAATAGGAAAGACATCCCTAATCAGGGAGTATGCTGAGGAGAAGGGGCTGTACCTGGTGAACATTGACGCGAACCTCCTCAAGGAAGGGGAGATCGGCGGGCTTCCCACGGTAGTGGGAGGAAGGACCAGATACGCCACACATCACAAGCTGACTGAGATCGATGAGTATCTTGAGAAGAGCGAGGGTTCAGTACTTCTTTTCATCGATGAGATCAACAGGTGCGACCACTCCGTGCAGCAGGAGCTCATGAACCTAATACTTAACAGGGAGATCAACGGTTACAGGCTTTCCGAGAGGGTAGTTGTAGCAGCTGCGATGAATCCCTCCAGCAGGATGGAGGATTTCTCGGAGACAGACTACCAGGTCGTTGACATGGATCCGGCTCAGGAGGACAGGTTCGTATGGTTCAACATGGATTCCGACTCGAGGGAGTGGATAAGGTGGGGTATGGAGGAAGGAGAGATACACCCTCTTGTCATCCAGTTCATATCCCAGTTCAGGGAATACCTGAACTACAAGCCGCAGGATGAATTCATCAGGTCGACACCAAGAAGCTGGGAAAGGGTTTCCCAGGCTCTCAAGGTGGCAGAGCTGCGTGATATAGACCAGAAGACCCTATACAACGTGGTCAAGGGAAATGTAGGGATGAAGGTGGCACAGGATTTCATGGCGTTCATGGAGGATAACAGGAATCCACTCGTATCGCCGGATGACCTGTTCTCGATGGAGGTGCTGAGCCAATTCGTAAAGGATGAGATCTCCCAGGCAAGCCATTCAAGGCTTTACATCCTTGCGAAGAACATGATACTTTACCTCAGGGACCATATGGAACCTGGTTTCGCTGACAGGTACTCCGAGGTCCTGAACCTGATGCCAAAGGACCTGAGGATATCAGTCATGAAGGAGATAAGGGCTGACTACGGCGATGTGTACCCTATCCTCCTGAATTCAGATACCTTCATAGAAGGCTTCTTCCAGTGCTATGGCAGATCTTAACTTCCACAAGGACTTAAGGGACAAGGATGCCATATCGGTAAGGAGAAGGGAGCTTCTTTCCGACGCGGTGGAGTTCACGGAATCAGGAAGCCTGAGGAAGGGCTTCAGCAGGGATTTCCTGAGGTACCTGGATGAACTGTCATTCAGGATGGTGACTGGCGGTGAGGACTATTATGCCCTATTCCTCTCAAGGACCATCAGGGAGATCGACTTCACACTGACCTACCCCACTGCGAGCGTAATGAGGAAGGGCAGCGTAGTGTTCATGTTCAACCCCTTAAGCTTCCTGTTCCTCGAGGAGCTTGAGGCAAGGGCAATGATAAAGCATGAGATCTACCACATTATCCTTAAACACCATTCAAGGGAGAAGGCCCTTAAGAACAAGTACCAGAAGCTTGCCATAAGCCTTGGTATGGACATATCTGTGAACCAGTACATAACGAACCTCCCTCATTTTGCTGAAAGGATAAATTCCGTCAACGTGAGGTTCAACCTAAACCTTCGGACAAATGAGACCCTTGAGTTCTATGTTGAATCGATACATGAAGCCATGATGAAGATGGACAGGAAGGCTCTGGACCTCAGGAAAGAGAACGGTATCGACATCGAAACCGCACATGACAGGTGGGCCGAGTCTGAAACAGAGGACGAAGACAGGTCAAGGGAGACGATCAAGGCGATACTTTCCCATGCCGGCGACAAGGGCGTTCCGGGAGAGATCCTTAAGATACTCGAGACCGGTGGAAAGGGCAGGATAAACTGGCAGAGCAGCGTAAGGCGTGCCTTAAGGACAGTCCCCAAGGGCAGAAGGAAGACCGTCGCAAGACTTGACAGGAGGCAGCCTGAAAGGCTGGACCTGAAGGGTGAATTAAGGGATTTTGCTCCGGACATAACAGTTGCATTGGACATTTCAGGCAGCATCACGGACAAGGACATGAACGGCTTCCTGACTGAGATGCTGATGCTTACAAGGCAGCACGATGCTCCCATAAGGGTCCTCGAGTGCGACAACGAGGTCAGGCGGGACTACATGATAAGGAGCATAAAGGATATCAGGCCACTTCTTGACAGACGCGGAGGCACCAGGTTCTCTCCTGTGTTCGAGTACATAAAGGAGAAGAACCTGAGGTCCACGTTCCTTGTGTATTTCACTGACGGTGAAGGTGAGGACCGCCTTATGATCTCACCTGTGCACTTCAGGACCCTTTGGGTAGTCCTTGGCAGCTCCATCTCACTTAAGGACCCCAGAGGCGACGTGTTCATCCTCAAGGAGGACAGGGAAGAAGTAGACAGGACATACGGACTCCAGGTAATGAGGACCCTGTTGCATGAGTGGGCAAGATAGATTAGACTGAGATAAAAAAGAGATTTCAGGAGGTAATCATGAGGATAGGAGCAATTGAAGCCGGTGGAACAAAGTTTGTCCTTGCTATAGGCGACGAGAAGGGCGAAATCGAAAGAAGACAGGAAGTGCCTACTGAAGAACCTGAAAAGACCATGGCAAAGGTAAGGGAATTCTTCAGCGGTGAAAACCTTGATGCCATGGGTGTTGGATCCTTTGGTCCTATCGACCTTGACAGGGATTCACCAACCTACGGATCCATAACCTCCACTCCAAAGGTGAAGTGGCAGAACTACAATCTGCTTGATGAGCTGAAGACATATATAGATGCACCCATGGGATTCGATACTGATGTCAACGGAGCAACCCTGGGAGAAGCATTTTTCGGTTCCTGCAGAGGACTTGACTCCTGCCTGTACATGACTATCGGAACAGGAATAGGCGCAGGTGCCATGGAATCCTGGAAGCTGATCCACGGCATGCTTCATCCGGAGATGGGGCATATCATACTTCGAAAGCACAAGGATGATGACTTCAAGGGAGTCTGCCCGTTCCATGGAGACTGCTTTGAAGGCCTTGCAGCTGGCCCTGCCCTTGAGGCAAGGACCGGAATGAAGGGCAGGGACATACCTGACGACCATAAGGTGTTCGATATTCTCGCCTACTATGTGGCTCAGGCCCTGGTAAACTACATTCTCATACTTTCACCGAAGAGGATAGTCGTAGGCGGAGGAGTAATGCACAGGGGGCATGTGCTTGGAATGGTGAGGCGTTATGTACGTGAGATTCTCGCAGGCTACATAAGGACTCCTGAGCTTGAGGACCTTGATTCTTACATCGTGTACCCCGAGCTCGGAAACGATGCAGGGATAAAGGGAGCCATAGCCCTTGGGCTGTCTGCAATAGAGGATGAGCAGAGAAAAAGGTAAAAATAAAAACCAAAAGATATGTCATTGATTCAGAAATCTATCAGGGGATGAGGAAGCTGCAATATTGCAGCCTGCTCATCCCTTTTGATGTTGACATTATTAATGCAGTACTCTACTATTATGCCATACGGTATATCGCGATGCATAATAACACCGGGGGTGAAAAAATGCCATATCAGGGCGGCCCGATGACAGAGGCCATGTTCTATGTCCTTCTTGCACTAATAAACCCATCCCATGGATACAGGCTCATGGAGGCCATTGAGGAGGTATCAGGAGGAAGGGTCCTGATGGGTCCGGGAACACTCTACGGAGTACTAGCAAGGCTCGAAAAGGATAAGCTGATATCCATGGTTAAGGAAGACAACAGGAGAAAGACCTATCAGCTGACGGTCGATGGAAGGCATGCCCTTCAGGCCGAACATGACAGGATAGCGATGATGCACAGGGATTTCATGGCAGTTGAAGGAGGCAGGGTATGGGCACCGTAAAAAGAAAGCTGATGCCGTCAGGAATGTACAGGACAGGTATGCTTGAGGCCTGGTTCCACGATATGTCGATGGAAGGCCTGCATGTCAGGGATTTCGGATACTATTACGCCGCCTTCGACAAAGGTGAGCCAAAGGACTTCAGATATTCAATGGACATCATGGCGAAGGATCCGGGAAAGGACGAGCTTCAGGTGTTCTCTGACTGCGGCTGGGAGCATGTAGGCTACAGGAGAGATGTCCATCTTTTCAGGACTGGTGGCAATTCGGGTTCAAGACCCCTCCATACTGACTCTTATGACAGGTCGATATCCATAGAGAGGCTTGGGAGAAAGATGAACAGAGGTCTGATACTTTCATTCATTTTGATTGTATTGGGCATCGCTGCGATCATATTTCTCATGAAGACTGACGATGATTTCTATCTTTCACTCCTTGACAGGGGGGTTACAAGTAGAATAAGCCTGGCGCTGCTTGCAATATCATCTTTCAGGGCTTTTGAGGAGTACAGGGGAATAAATGAGCTGAGCAGGTATCTCAGAAAAGAGATCCTTCAGAATGTTGAATGGAGGAAAGTACTTTCAAGGAGGATAGCCTCGATTGCGATCCTTGCTGCAGGCGTTGCATGGTGCGTATTCGCCGACATCGGTGAGATAATAGTCAGCGAACAGAGGATAATGCCTGCGTATGCTGCCTCCTCTGATATATTGAGGCTTCCTGACATAGATACAAGAAAAGACCTTGTATCAGAGGCGCGGCCGTACTACCATGAATCGGGATCAGTTCTGACAGACAGGATGTACCATGGCTCAGAAATCTGGATGTCTTCAGATGGATACGAGCCCAATCTTTTTGTATATTTCTATGACCTGAAGATCCCTGATCATTCAAGAATGGTGACCAGAGGATGGGAATCAAGGATCAGCAAAGGCAATCTTATTATAGCTGACGATGTCTGGCTTGATTATGTAGCCACAGAGGAAAGATGGAATGGCTGCTACGTGTTTGCCTCAAAAGATGACCTTGTGGTTTTTGCAAGCTACACAGGAAATGAAAGTGTACATTCTGTTGTAGATTCAGTAAGGGAATACCTGATGAGGATAGATGAGGGAAAATAGTCAGTAACGGACTGGAAAATATTGAAGAAAAAAATGCTCCATTCACTTTTGTGAATGGAGCATGAGTTTTTCTTGTTAGCAGCCTGAGCAGGATGAGCATCCGCCTGCGCTGTCGTCTACCTTGTTTGGTCTTAGGACCATTCCCTGTCCGAAGTTCTCTTCGCTTGACAGTATCTGGAATCCTTCGAATTCCTCGTAAAGGTTCTTCTCAACTATGAAGTTGATGTCATTTACTGTTGCTACCAGGTCTTCAGCTCCGGGTGCATCCACCATGAGTCCGAACCTTGGTCCGCTGCATGCGTAGCCTGCGAGGCTTATCCTGATGTTGCTGTCGGTTACGTTGTTAGACGCAAGGAATGACTTGAATTCGTTGTATGCGCCTTCACTGAGTGTGAGTACTTCCTTCTTTGTTGTTTCCATTGATCTTCCTCCTAAACTGCACATCCGGATGCACATGTGGAGCATCCTGATGCTGTGTCTGTATTTCTTGGTCTCAGTGACATACCGCCGCCGTAATTCTCGTCGTCTGATAGCACTTTAAAGCCATCATACTCTTCATAGAGCTCTTTTGCAACAATGAAGGTGATGTCCTCGTAAACCTGCACCACGTCCCCTGTACCCGGTTCATCCATCATAAGTCCGAAGCTCGGGCCACTGCATCCGTAGCCTGCAAGGGCGATCCTGACGACTTTTGGCTCTATCTCATTGATCTCGAGCAGATCGAAGAATTCGCTGTATGCCTCCTCGCTCATCTCGATGATGCCGGTCTTTACCGTTTCCATCTATATGACAACTCCTTTTTTAAATCCTAGTAATTTAATCAACATTCTGGATATATTATATAACAGCTTTGATGTGCTTTCAAATTAATTTTTCCTTAAGGGAAATTTTTGTTTGGTCTATTTGGAATAGCAGAGATCAATTCACTCCTCAATGTGATGGAGAACAGCATGTCAGCTTCTCTTATTAAAAGTAAGCACAAGCTCAATACTTATGGAGCAAGCAATGTAAGTCAACCGGATCGCCGTATTTGTTATTGTAAAATAATACCATTGATTTTCTGAAGATCCAAACATCAGAAAAGAAACTTTAAAGAAACGAATTCTATGCTTATATTAATTTCAAAAGCCTTTCAGGAAGCATTCTCTGGACTAAGAGTGAAATAAATAGAACTAATATAATATTTAAGAAATATATAAATACAAGACAAATATATGATATATTGACGAAAAAGCTAATCTGTGTTAATATTTTCTCGAATGTATTTGCATACTTTCGAAAATATGATAAGGAGCAATGATTTATGGAAAATCAGAAGGAACTATATTTCCTGCATGCTGAATTTTGCAAGTTCATGGCAAATCCAAAAAGGATTGAAATCCTATTTCTATTAGGGGAAAAGGAAATGTGTGTGGATGAGATAGCTTCTGCAATGGAGGTCAAGGTTCCGAATATATCTCAGCATTTGGCAGTGATGCGTGAAAAGGGTGTGGTTGAAGCAAGGCGTGAGGGCACAAAAATGCACTATTCCATTTCAAATCCCAAAACACTCCAGGCATGTATCATTATGAGGGAAGCCATGGTAGAACAAATGGCAAAGCAATTTGATATGGTCAAGTCAATAACTTAAAAGGACAAGGGGGAAATCATGAAGGTTGGATTAATAAGATGCATGCAGACAGAGGATATGTGTCCTGCCACGACTTGTTTCAAGGTAATGGATACAAAGAAATTGGCTTTTAGAGATGTTGAAGATGAAATTGAGGTAATTGGAGTAAATACCTGCGGTGGATGTCCTGGTAAAAAAGCTGTAACGAGAGCAGCTGAGATGGTAAAGCGAGGGGCGGACACTATAGTCCTTGCTTCATGCATTACAAGAGGAAATCCCATTGGATTTGCCTGTCCTCATGCGGAACAGATGAAAGCGGCCATAGAGAGGAAGGTTGGAGAATCAATTACAATGATTGATTATACGCATTAAAGCTTTTGTGCTTATATTTCGTGCTGCATGTCTATGATATTTAATAGTATGGAAGCGACTGAAGCTTAAGGTCTCGGGGTATCAGATACAGACTTGGATGTTAATTGATTAAGAATAAGATAGTGGGACTTAAAAAGCAATTGCAGTAAAAAACGATGTTCAGGAGGGTTAAGATGAAGATAGGTATCATAATTGAAACAAAGGAATTTGAAAAAGCGTGGAATGCTATGAGATTCGCAGTGACTGCCAAGAAAACCGGACATGAGGTCAAAGTGTTCCTTATGGGAGAAGGTGTGGAAATTGAGAATCAGACCCATGAAAAATTTGATGTGGCAGTTCAGATTAAGGCGTTTCATGAGTTGGATGGTGAAATTCTAGCCTGTGGGACGTGCCTGAAATCAAGAAATATGGGTGGTACTGAAGTTTGTCCAATCAATACAATGGTCGATTGTGTTGAAATGGTCGAGTGGGCTGATAAAATGGTGACATTTTAGTGAGGATGAATGTGAATAATAAGTTTAATCCGCTTTTCTTCCAGGCGTCTCTAGCTGCTGGTGGAATATCTCTTATGCCGTTCAATTTTCTGCAGTTTGCAATACCACACGGTAAAGGGCTTATAAAATTATCTGATATTGTATGGACAGGATTAAGTGGAACGCAGATGGTCCTGTATGCTACTTTGATTTCGATAATGTTTGTATCAATAGCTGCTCATGTATTTCTTACATTTGTTTTTTTGAAAGGACTTATTGGATGGCTCTCAAATAAAGGGGCGGTTGCCGATTTAATGGGGGATCCATACAAAAATATGACAATTTTTGGCTCTTCTTTACTATATGTGGGT
>DIXH01000042.1 GCA_002428605.1 Clostridiaceae bacterium UBA6085 | reverse complement strand
TTCTTTTTCTGACTCTGTATGTACCTGCGGATGTGCTCCTCGGTGTTTTCACTGACTGTGGCAACAAAGTAGCTGGGATTCCACAAATGACCGCCCCAAAGCCGTTTCTTCAGTTCAGGGTGCTTCTTGAACAGTAACCTTGCTGATACCCCTTTGAGTGCTTTCACGACATTTGGGATATAATGCTGAGGTTTGCAGTCAATCAGCAGATACACATAATCATTATGCTTTCCCATCTACAGAATATACAAATCATTATCATCTGTAATCAGATTTAACAAATCCTTCACATTTCCATTCGTCTGTCTGATTAGGATATCGTGCCGATACTTTACGCAACAAACCATAGGATACTGGATTGTTTAGACGTATCCGCGTCCATATGTATTTCAGACATAAGAATACTTTAGAACCGTTTAACACTTGAATAATGCAAAACTATTATTCACTTCGCTTGCTAACTCACGACTGAAGTCACGAGTTTGCGCAAGCTTTTTCATCAAAAGGCATCCGATGAACAGGTTTGAGGTAGAGGGCTTTCTTGCGACCCGGGGAACAAACGATATCGCGTCACTTTTGGATAAGATGAAAAATGATGAAAGGGTGGATGTCCTTCATTACAAGGGTATTGACACTTTCAGGCTCAAATAGGCATTTCGAGAAGACTGGAAGACATTGTGAGGAGAAACGGTATGTTGAAAATGAAAAAAATGCTGCTGCTGGTTCTGGCGGGGTTTCTGCCAGGCCTTATATCTATTTCAGGCTGTTCTGCTGATCCTGTGCAAAATGATGAAGACCGAATCGTTGCAGCTGTGTCCATCTTGCCTGAAAAGGCCTTTGTGGAAGCGGTCTGCGGGGATCTTGCAGAGATTGTCGTGCTTATACCGCCTGGGTACAGTCCTCAAAGTTACGAGCTTTCCCCGAATGAAATGGCAAGCTTCAGAAGCTCAGACATATATTTCACTATAGGGGTAAGTGCCGAGGAAAGCAGCCTCCTGCCTGTCGCATCTGAAAACGATGAGCTTCAGATTGTAAACCTTCATGAGGCTGCAAGGGAGAAGTATCCTGAAATCGAGATAGCAGAAGGGCAGCGGGACCAACACATATGGCTCTCTCCTAAACGTGTTATAGCTATGGTTCATGCAATTGCAGATACAATGTCACTCGCTGATCCGAAAAATGCTGAAACCTACAGGTCGAATGCGGCAGGATACATAGCAAAGCTGGAGGAACTGGATTCAAGGATAAGGGAGAAGCTCAAGGGGACAGAAAGAAGGAGCTTCATTGTATTCCATCCTGCCTTCGGGTATCTTGCAGATGAGTACGGTCTTGAAATGCACCCACTTGAGGAATCCGGCAAGGAGGCTTCACCGCAAAGGATAAGGGAGCTGGTGGATATGGCTCTTGAGGAGGGAATCAAAGTGGTGTTCTACCAGGCTGAGATCTCCAGCAGGCAGGTCCAGTCCTTCGCAGAAGAAATAGGTGCCGAGCTTGTACAGCTGGATCCGCTCTCGGAAGACTATATCGGAAACCTGGATATGATGACGGACCTGATCCTGGGAGGTGCAAAATGAATGGCGGAGTAAGGACTGTTGCAGTTACAGCAAAAAATCTGACAGTTAAGTATGGAGGGGTGGTTGCACTCGACAAAGTCTGCATTGACATTGTTGAGGGCGATTATCTGGGCATCATAGGTCCGAACGGCGGGGGGAAGACGACTCTCCTGAAGTCAATACTTGGAATGATAAGGCCTTCTGAAGGGGAGATAAGGATATACGGCAAAAAACCGTCGGATGCTGGCGGTATAGTTGGATATGTACCACAGGTCGCTTCAATGAACAAGACATTCCCCGCTACTGTAAGGGAGGTCGTTGCGATGGCAAAGCTTCGGCCGGATATCATGTTCTTCCATAAGTACACCCCACTTGAGCTGGAGGCTGCTGATTTGGCAATGGAAAAGGCTGGGATATCTGACCTGAGAAGTAAAAGGGTATCTGAACTCTCAGGTGGTCAGTTCCAGAGGATGCTTATTGCGAGGGCAATATCCCACGGCCCTAAGGTACTGCTCCTTGATGAGCCCACAGCGAATGTGGATGCGACTTCGAGGACGGGGATATACGAGCTGCTTGAAAAATTGAACGACAATATGACGATAGTCATGGTGACTCATGATATGCTTGCTGTATCCTCACAGGTAAGGTCCCTGGCATGCCTTAACGTAAGGCTTGTTTATCATGGCGAGTCCAAGATCGGTGAGGAAACCATCAATGAGCTGTATGGGTGCCCGATTGACCTTCTTGCGCACGGAGTGCCCCACAGGGTGCTTAGACAGCATAAGGATGGTGAATGACATGGGATTATCCATTTTCTCCTATCAGTTCATGCAGAATGCAATAATAGCCAGCCTTATGGTCAGCCTGATATGCGGTGTCATGGGGGTCATGATCGTTGAAAAGAAGCTCACGATGATGACAGGAGGGATAGCACATACATCCTATGGAGGAGTGGGACTGGGATACCTTCTGGGGTTTGAACCGCTGATTGGGGCATTCGGGATATCTATTTTGGCTGCCATAGCCATCGCATTCATCAAGAGAAGAGGAAAAACTAGGATTGACGTCGCAACAGGCCTGTTCTGGTCATTCGGAATGGCTCTTGGCGTCCTGTTCATATCCCTCATGCCTGGATACCCTCCTGACCTTGGTTCGTATCTTTTCGGGAACATGCTCTCGATCACCAGAAGCGACCTTATGCTTATGGCTTCCATGACCTTTCTGGTCTCATTGTCGGTAGCCGGACTTTACAACTACTGGAAGGCATATATGTTCGATGAGGAATTCCTGGCTGTAATCGGTGTAAAGACTGCAATCTTCGATTATCTTTTCATGGTCCTTGTAGCAGTTTCAACTGTAGTCCTGATAAGGGTTACCGGAATAGTGCTGGTACTGGCGCTTATAACAGCACCGGTTGCTTCAGCCGAGCTTTTCACAAGGTCACTTAAGACGCGCATCGCTTTCTCGATAATCTCATCAGCTGCGTTCTGCCTCACCGGGCTTTTGATATCTGTCTGGCTGGACATATCAGCAGGCTCTTCCATAGTAGTCGTGGCTGTCTTGTCATATGCCATCATGTATTTCATTGCTGCATCTGTCTTGAAAAGAAATGGCAACTGAAGCCTCATATCTGCCACAATCCTGCCTAAAGTGTAGGTACCAAACCCTCACAAACCCCTCACATCTCCAGACTAGAATGAAAACATAGAAAAGGTCATGAGGCCTTAATAAAAGGAGATGCAGAAAATGAAAAAGAATATGAAGGTTTTTACCACGGCAATACTTGCAGCATCATTCGGACTATCAGGAATAGCATTTGCAGCGGAGGCAGACTTCGGAGCGGCAGGAGCAGCGGCTAACCCAACGGCAGAGATCGAGAAGATGCTGAAGTACACACTTGAGGATGAGTACCTGGCCAAGGCTGAGTATGAGACAATAATTTATGAATACGGAAGCATAAGGCCATTCGCGAATATCGTTAGGGCAGAGGCAACACACATAGCGGCACTAGAACCGCTGTTTGAGGCATACAATCTTGAACTGCCGACAGTAGATGCATCCAAGTACACGGTTCTACCAGGTACACTTGAAGAAAGCTATGAGGCAGGCGTAGAAGCAGAGGTCAAGAACATCGCAATGTACGAGGAATTCCTAAAGCTAGACCTTCCTGACGACATCGAGTTCGTGTTCGAGAACCTTATGAAGGCATCTGAAAGCCATCTGGCAGCCTTTGAAAGGGCAGCTGACGGTGAGACAGGAACTGGAATCGGACAAGGCGGAGTTAACAGGGGCGGAAGAGGCACAAGGGGCAACGGAGTACAGACTAACCAGCAGCTTAATGACGGAACAGGATTCCAGGGTGGCGGAAGAGGCAACAGTGTAAGTACTGAAAGAGGACAGAGAAACCTGAACCTTAACAATGGAATATGCATACTCGACGAGGAGTAGACCATGAATCAAGACCCGGAGAAGTTTTCTCCGGGTCTTGTCACGTCCTGGGCTTTATAAAAAAATGTGTGTAGTGTTCCTGTATGCTATAATTTAATATGAATATATTTGAACCTGGCTGAATCAGGACAAGTAAAGGAAAAATTTGAAGGATTGGTGGAAACTCATGAAGAAGCTTCAGAAGATGATGCTGAAACTGGCCTCATCTCCAAGGATAGACATGAAGAGGCACTACAGGCTTATAAGAAGGCTTCAGCAAGCGGTTTCGCCCGATATCAAGGAAGAGTACAGGGTGCTCGACAAGGTCATAAGGTTTGATGACGGCGAGTACACTATTCCTGTGAGGGAGTTCTATCCGAAGGGAAAACGAAATCCCGGAGCTATCCTGTTTTTCCATGGCGGCGGCTGGGTAATCGGAGACATCGGAAGCTATACTCCTGCATGCCTTGAGATGGCTGAGGAGACTGGAATGGCCATATTTTCCGTTGATTACAGGCTTGCTCCCGAGCATCCTTATCCTGCAGGGCTAAACGACTGTTATTCCGCGGCAGCGGCGCTGATGGAGAACCCTGACTGGATCGGACTTGAAGATGCTGATGATATTATCCTGGCTGGTGATTCTGCGGGTGGAAACCTTGCGGCAGTAGTTTCAATGATGCTCAGGGACAGGGGCAGGAAGGTGCCGAAAAGGCAGATCCTCATTTACCCTGCAACTTACTGGGACCATTCTGAAGAGTCCCCTTACAGATCGGTTGTAGAAAATGGGAATGACTTCGGGCTTACGATGAAGAAGCTGGAGGAGTACATGGACATGTATGTTCCTGATGTTGAGAGGAGAAAGGATCCTTATATCTCTCCGATAATGGCGGATGATATGAGTGACCTTCCTGAGACTTTAATCATTACTGCTGAGCTTGATCCACTTAGGGATGAGGGGGAGGCATATGGTGAAGCACTCAGGGCTGCCGGCAATGATGTTTCAGTGTTCAGGGTACCTGATGCGGTGCACGGGTTCCTGACTCATCCCAGGCTGGATGACTCCCTGGATCTGGCATACAGGGAGATAAGGGCGTTTCTTGGAGCAAATGGCGTATGATTGCACTTTCGACTATGTGTGAGGTGGTAGACCGTGAAACGTAAAGGCTGGGCAAAACTGGACAATGCATCAAAGATATTCCTTGCCACCATGACGAATACCGATACAAAGGTATTCAGGCTTAGTGCGGAGGTAAGGGAAGAGGTCGACCCAATCGTCCTGCAGGAAGCGCTGGACAGGACCTACAGTTACTTCAGGCTGTACCACTCCATAATGAGAAGAGGCTTCTTCTGGTACTATCTGGAGGACAGCGACCTTAAGCCAAGGGTGGAGCCTGATGTCCAGGTGCCCTGTGCAGGCCTTTACAGACGTGATGAGAAGAACCTTCTGTTCAGGGTGCTTTATCATGGTACAAGGATACATCTTGAGGTATTCCATGCCCTTTCGGATGGTACAGGTGCTCTGTGGTTCCTGGACAACCTTCTTTATAACTACATAGACCTGAGGTATCCTGAAGCCCTTAAGGGCACTGAGTCAGTTATGGAAGGGAAGGGCTCACAGAACCAGCTGCTCGATGACAGCTTCGAAAGGCATTTCGGAGGCAGCGAGGAGTGGTGGTCCTTCAATCCTGTGCAGATGACAGTAGGGACCGTGACAAAGGTCGGCAAGGCGGTGGGAAAGGCAGCTGTGAACATAGGCGGCAAGGCAGCTGATGTAGTCACAGAAAGCGTTGGTCTCACAAAGAGGAAAAGAAAGGAAAGGATATTAAGGGTCAGGGGAGCGAAGACTCCGGACGGCAGGATCAGGATAGTTGAGACTGAAATGGCCGTCGACGAAGTCCTTAAGCTTGCAAAGGAATCGGGTACATCACTTACCATATACCTTACAGCCATATTCATCGAGGCGACGCACAGGGATGCCCCAAGGCGAAGGGATGACTGGACCATATCAGTTTCAATACCTGTCAACCTAAGGCAGTTCTTTAAGTCAAGTACAGCCAGAAACTTCTTCAGTACAGTCCAGGTAAGCTATACCTACGGGCTCAAGGGAGACGGAGGCGACACCATCGAGGAGATTGCAAGGACCATAGATGAGGAGTTCAAGGGACAGCTGACACCTGAAAAGATAAGGGGTAAGGTCCAGATGCTTAAGTCCTATGAGGAGAACATCATCCTCAGGATCATGCCGAGGCCACTCAAGGACCTTGTGATGAGGTCTGTGAACGCCCTCAATAACAGGAAGCTTACCCTGGCCATTTCAAATATGGGCAGAGTTAGCCTGCAGAAGGATATAGACGGATATGTTGACCAGATATATGCAATAACAGCAGCAGCCAGGCCACAGTTTCTCTCAGTAAGCCATGCGGGGATATTGACAGTAGCATTCATGTCTCCATTCACTGAGACTGAGATCCAGAAGAATTTCGTGACTATGCTGACTGAAAAGGGAGTAAAGATAAAGGTAGCAGCAAACAAGGTGGATAATGAAGAACTAAGGAATACCGTTGGAAAGGAGTGAGCCGTATGAGCAGCTGCAAGAGTTGTAAAGTGGAGATCAAAGGTGACTGGGATGCATGTCCTTTATGCAGGAATCCTGTGAAGAGATCTGAAACAAGTGAGCCATCGCCATTTCCCGATATTCCACTGAGGTTCCAGAGGAATCTTGCCATAAGGATCCTCACGTTCATATCACTGACCATTGTAGCCTTATCTTTCCTTGTAGACCGGATAAGGCCGCTTAAGATAAACCTTCCAGTGCTTGCAGCTTTCGGAGCGATAAGCATGTGGGCCATAGTGGCTTCGATAATCTCGAAGAGAAGGAACATCGCGAAAAGCATAGTCTATCAGGTAGCGATCCTTTCGATCCTGGCTGTGTTCTGGGACTATTACCTGGGATGGATCGGATGGTCACTTGACTATGCCATTCCCATATTATGCATGAGCGCCATGACGGCCATGTTCATTGCAAACAGGGTTGTGAAGCTTAAGGCAGGGGATTACCTGCTGTATCTGCTCATAGGTGCAGTCATGGGACTCATTCCTTTCCTGTTCATCGTATTCGGATGGGTAGTTCACCAGATACCTTCAATGCTCTCCATATTCCTTAGCCTTATGATGATCGCAGCGATAGTCATATTCCAGGGTAAGGAGATACTTCTGGAGCTGCAGAAGAGGATGCATGTATGAAGAAGTCCTTGTATATGACTGATGTGCATTTACAAATCATCTAAGATCATATAGGGCCCGCTGAAATCAATTGTAGTTAAAACGGTTTTGAAGACAATGCGTATAAGCAGCAAGTAATCAGGGCCATCTAACCTGGGTTCCCGGCAAATATAACAATTAATTCTACTAAAAATCGCTGAAATTCAATGGTTTTAGCGATTTTTTTGTTGACTTTATCCTCGTTATATATTATAATATATAACGAGGTGGTGCGC
>DIXH01000069.1 GCA_002428605.1 Clostridiaceae bacterium UBA6085 | reverse complement strand
ATGAAGAGGAGTATAGTCGTTTATGCCCCGCATATTAATATCAGCTCCATGTTGAAGCAGCAGCCTTATAATCTTGAACTTGTCAGGTCTGTCGGTGGATAATGCTGCGAGGATGCTTGGGTAGCTTCCATCAAAATAGTTCGGGTCTGCTCCAAGTGAAAGCAGTTTATCCACAAAACTTAATGGACTGTGGTAGATGGCATATTCAAGGATGTTGCCGAATGCCTCATCATCGATATCATTAGGGAAACTATTAGGGTATCCCAGTGCTTTCATCAGGTTTTCAAGGTCTCCGGTCACAAAAGACTTGTGAATATCTATGCTGTTCATTTTATCCTCCATGTTGATAGTGNNAGAATCAAGATTCGGAAGGAACGTGTGTATGGAAACTGAAAGAAAAAGGATGCCTGCAATATTTGCAGGGCACGGATCTCCAATGAACGCGATACTTGACAATGAGTACACAGCTGTCTGGGAGAAGCTGGGAAGAGAGATTGAAAGGCCTGAGCTCATCTTGTCAGTATCAGCTCACTGGTATACCCATGGCACATGGGTAAGCGATTCAGAGAAACCGAAACAGATTTACGATATGTACGGATTCCCTGAAGAGCTCTACAGGCTGAAGTATGAGGCAAAGGGCTCAAAAGCTCTTTCCGGAAGGATCCTCGATCTCCTTGGACATGGTGTCAGTGTTGACAACAGCTGGGGAATCGACCACGGAACCTGGTCAGTGCTATGCAAAATGTATCCGGAGGCTGATATCCCGGTGGTTCAGCTCAGCATAGACGCAGATTCGAATCCAGAGAGGCACTATGAGATCGGGAAAATGCTGAATAAGCTCAGGGATGAGGGCGTGATGATATTCGGTTCAGGGAACATTGTCCATAACCTTGGAAGGGTCAGCTGGGATATGGATGGAGGCGAGAGCTGGGCTGTGGAATTCGATGGCTATATCAGGGACAGGATACTGGAGGGAGATCACAGGTCCGTAATTGACTACAGGAGCGCAGGCAAGTCACAGGAGCTTTCATTCAGGACACCTGAGCACTTCCTGCCGCTGCTGTATGTTCTTGGAGCAGCAGATGAGAATGACAGCATAAGGATCTTCAATGAATCCTGTACCATGGGCTCGATTTCCATGACAGGATATATCTTTGGGTAGGCTGCCTCAGACCTGAATACAGAGGAGGTGGGTGATGGAAAAAAATGACAGAAATAACCTGATTCTCCTTTCGCTGTACCTGATCGTTGCCATCTGGTCCGCATGGGAGCCCTACGGCCAGCTCGTGTGGCTCATGCAGTCAGTTGCTGCCCACATTGTGGTGCTGGTACTCATCATCACATACAGAAGGTTCAGGTTCACCACGTTCATCTATGCTGTTGTTCTGATTCATATGACAGTGATACTCATAGGCGCACACTACACCTACTCGAGGAATCCATTATTTGAGCTGATCAAGGTTCAGCTTGGCCTTTCAAGGAACTACTATGACAGGGTCGGGCATTTCTTCCAGGGCTTCGGGCCTGCCCTCATGGCGAGGGAGGTCCTCATCCGGGGGAAACATGTCAGACAGGGCAGGATGCTTTCATTCATTATTGTTTCCATGTGCCTTGGAATGAGCGCTTTCTATGAGCTTCTGGAGCTCGGGACGTCATATGTTCTGGGTCTTCCGGTAGAAGTGGTAATGGGGATGCAGGGNNTGCCTTATTCACAAGGATCCATGACAGAAAAATCCGGGCAAAGAACGAATATGTTAATAGTGAACGCAAGAAAACATAGGAGGTACTTATGGCTGACAAACAGACTAACAAGGAAGAGGTTCTGAAGATACTGGAAATAGACCCGTGGCTGTCATCGCACAAGAGTGACATAGACCTGAGGATGAGCAGGTACAGGGAAGTAAGGAAGGCGCTGCTTGGTGAAGGCAAGGGCTTCAGCGACTTTGCAAACGGACACCATTTCTTCGGATTCCACAAGACTCCTGAAGGCTGGTTCTACAGGGAATGGGCACCGGCTGCTGAAGCACTGTATCTCATAGGTGACTTCAACGGCTGGAACAGGGGCTCACATCCACTGGAGAAGAAGGATGAGGGAGTCTGGGAGATATTCCTGCCGGGAACCGATGCACTTCAGCATGGGTCTCTTGTCAAGGTCAACGTTCACCACAAGGGAGTCATGAGGGACAGGATCCCACTTTATATCAAGAGGGTGATACAGAACAAGAAGACCAACGACTTCAGCGGGATGATATGGGACCCCAAAGAACAATTTGTCTGGACTGACGGGGATTTCAGGATAGACAGGAACTCACCGCAGTTCATATACGAGACCCACATAGGCATGGCACAGGAGCGGGAGGGGATAGGCACCTACAAGGAGTTCGAGGACAATCTGCTTCCAAGGGTGAAGAAGCTTGGCTACAATACAATACAGATCATGGCCATCATGGAGCATCCTTACTATGCATCCTTCGGATACCATGTATCCAACTATTTTGCTGCCTCGTCATGGTTTGGCATCCCGGAGGAGCTGAAGTCCATGATCAACAAGGCGCACGAGATGGGGATCACCGTACTCATGGATATCGTCCAGTCACATGCGGTCAAGAACATATCTGAGGGTATAAACGAATTCGACGGAACTGTCCATCAGTTCTTCCACGAAGGGGCAAGAGGCACTCACAGCGCTTGGGATTCGAAGCTCTTCAACTACGGCAAGCATGAGGTCATACACTTCCTTCTCTCAAACATCAAGTTCTGGATGGAAGAGTACCATTTTGACGGATTCAGGTTCGATGGCGTCACATCCATGATATACAACGACCATGGCCTTGGAACAGCCTTTGACAGCTATGACAAGTACTTCAGCCTGAACACTGACCTCGATGCCCTTACTTACCTGCAGTTCGCAAATGAGCTGATAAGGGAGATGAGGCCTGATGCCCTGAGCATAGCCGAGGACATGAGCGGAATGCCAGGGATGTGCCTTCCGATAGAATATGGCGGAATAGGCTTTGATTACAGGCTAGCCATGGGAATGCCTGACTTCTGGGTGAAGACACTGAAGATGAAGGATGAGGACTGGGACATGGGGTCCATGTTCCATGAGCTTTCGACCACCAGATACATGGAGAAGAGGGTCGGGTACGTTGAGTCCCACGACCAGGCACTGGTAGGGGACAAGACACTCATATTCAGGATGGCTGACAAGGAAATGTACTGGAGCATGAACAAGGGCAGCCAGAACCTGGCAGTGGACAGGGCCATAGCCCTTCACAAGATGGCAAGGCTGATAACCATATCACTGGGTTCCGAGGGTTATCTAAACTTCATGGGCAATGAGTTCGGACACCCCGAATGGATAGATTTCCCAAGAGAAGGCAACAGCTGGAGCTTCAAGCACTGCAGAAGGCAGTGGAACCTCGCTGACAGCGACTACCTTAGATATTATGACCTTAACCAGTTCGACATAGCAATGATCCACATGATGGCTGGAGAAGGCCTCATGGGAGGAGTCCCGAATCCGCTTGACATAGACAACAGGAAGAAGGTCATCTCATACAGGAAGGATGACAACATATTCATCTTCAACTTCCATCCGACAGATTCCTATACTGAATATGAGCTCCCCATACATGAGGATTCATCATGGAAGGTAGTACTTGATACTGATGACAACCTATTCGGGGGGCAGGGCAGGATATCCCATGAGGTGACATTTGAGAGCCACAAGCTCAATATGAATCCTGAGTTTACAGGGATAACAGTGTATTCGCCAAGCAGGACAGGAATGCTCCTGAAGAGGGTAAGATAATCGCAATGGATGTAAGCATAACCAGATGATATGACTGGAAATGGAAAGCGGCCGGGAGATTTCTCCTGGCCGCTTCTATCAGGTTTTATTACTGGTTATGTATCCTTCTTGCGAGCTTTTCCTTAATGTGCTGAACGAAATCCGCATGCGGCTTCTCAAGGAAGAACATTGAAAGTCCTCCTAGCCCCACATGAGTACCTACAGCTACTCCCATCTGCATCATGTATATGTCTCCCCCGAAACCTGTCTTTTCAATAAAGAGGTTCTTAAGGTTCTCTGCCCTGTGGATATCGGAGGTGTATCCTATGATGACGAAATCCGTCTCGTCATAGTCGACCCTTTGCAGAAATTCCTGCACATAGAAGTTAAGGACCTGCTTCAGTCCGCGCTTCTTCGCGACCACTGCGCCCTTGGTGTTCTTCATGGACATTATGGGCTGGATGCCAAGCATCTTTCCGATTATCGCACCAGTACCAGAAAGCCTGCCGCTTCTTATGAGGTTTTCAAGGTCCTCAACTGAAAGGAAGTGCTTAATCCTGTACTTTACGTGCTCACAATAGTCGACAAGCTCATCAAAGCTGTAGCCAAGGTCCCTGAGCCTTGCACACTTCACAATCAGCCAGCCGCTTCCATGGCTCATCGAAACGGAGTCTATTACCTCTATCCTTACCTTGGATTCAGGATGATTCTCGAAGTAAAGGCTCTTTGAAAGCACAGCACCCTGATAGGAGCCGCTGGTGCCGCTGGACATGCAGATACATAGTATCTCGTCATGACCGGCTTCCTCTGCCTTCCTGAAGCAGTCCATGTATGATTCAGGGGTTGGCATGGAGGTCGTGGGTGGCTTTGCATAGGTAGCGAGCCTCGAATAGAATTCATCTGCTGTAATATCGATCCTGTCACGGTATTCCTTTCCGTCAATGGACACTACAAGGGGAGCTATAGAGATATCATACTTTTCCAGCATCTCATTTGACAGGTCACAGGTTGAATCGGCCATAATTTTTATCTTCATAATTACTCCTAAACTATTAATGTGGCTAAACCGATTTCAGTCCGGCTATTCATAAACAATAGCATTCTATGGACCAACATGCAATATCCAGGACTGAGCCGAATGATATTTTGGAAGATGAATCCCATGAAACTGCTTCAGGTGTGATTTGGCCCGGATATTGCAGCCGATGGCCGCCAAATATTGGGTTGAAGGTGAAATCCTTTGAGATTCAAACAAAATACCGAAAATGTTCAAATTGTTCACAAGACCGATGTGGTATAATGATTGTAAGAAACATGGAAGCTTTGCGCCGGTGGCGCCGATATGCATTCCAACATACTCGACACTTTACCGGCCTCATGGGGGTCGGTTTGTTTTATTCATACATACTTGCGGCAAGCTGATCTTGTGATGCTATCGTCATAAGGAAGGAGGAGGGCATCATGTTCAAGAAGATACTTGTAGCTACAGACGGGTCCGAGTATTCAAGACATGCATTTTCAGCAGCAGTGGAAATTGCCAGAGGATTCGGGTCAGAAATTGAATTGCTTCACGTCATAATGAAGCATCCGCATATCATGGCAAGCGAAGTAAGCGCAGGGATAGACATGACGAGCATGGAGTATGAGGCAATCAGCAAGACGGCAATTGAAGATACGATGGTAGGTATTGACGTCGGAGAGATCAAGGTTGAAACAAAGATAGTTCATGGATATCCATCGCAGGAGGTCGTCGAGGAAGCAAAGAAGGGTGCGGACCTTATCGTAATGGGAACAAAAGGACACGGACCATGGGCTGGGGCAATAATGGGCAGCGTAACCCAGAGGGTGGTTGCGAACGCACCATGCCCTGTACTTGTAGTCAAATAGCTTCATCGAAGGTATCTGAAACTTGTACCTGATAAAAAAGTGATGAGGGCCGCCGGATTATTCCGGCGGCCTTAAGCCTTCCATGGTATCATATATTAAAAGAGACCAGGAACCGGAGGAAGTACATGGATGAGATAAGGCTCATAGACATAAGGCAGACTATCCTTTCAGTGAATGAGGATGAGTCGGAGAATGTAAGGAAATTGCTTGAGGCGGATAAGGTGTTCATGATGAACCTGATGTCGTCTCCCGGATCAGGGAAGACAAGCCTCATAGTCGAGACGATGAAAAGGCTTAGGGAAAGGTACAGGATAGGTGTTATTGAAGGTGACATAGATTCCATGGTTGATTCTGAAAAGATCGTCAGTGAGGGCGGCTATGCGGTACAGCTGAGGACAGGCGGGGACTGCCACCTTGATGCGGCAATGGTAAGGTCAGCACTTGACACCATGGAGATGAAGGATTTCGATGTCATATTCGTGGAGAACATAGGGAACCTTGTGTGCCCTGCGGAGTTCGATATCGGTGAGAGTTTGAAGGCGATGATACTCAGCGTGCCTGAGGGTGATGACAAGATACTGAAGTATCCCAACATGTTCAGGGTATGTGATGCGCTCGTGGTCAACAAGGTGGATGCCGCAGGCTATTTCGACTTTGATTTCGAGGCACTCGAATCAAGGGTCAGGGTGCTTAATCCAGGGATGAGGGTCTTCAGGGTTTCAGCAAGGACCGGAGAAGGCCTGGACTCTTGGTGTGCCTACCTTTCCGAGAAGATTGATGAATACAGGAAGAAGACAGGTAAAGTCCTGTGATAAGGGGTGTCAACTAACCCTCGACTGAAGTCGAAGGCATGAAGGAGAAATCCCTAATGCCTGGTTGATTAGCCTCAGTGCTTC
>DIXH01000033.1 GCA_002428605.1 Clostridiaceae bacterium UBA6085 | reverse complement strand
GTTACAAAGTGACAAACTCAGGAGGCGGAGACCTGTACAAATCTGACGGCAACACACTGGAATATATAGATGACGATGAGGATAGCTATGAAGGGCTTGAGATAAAGACAAATGAGGAAGATTATGACTTCACCAAGGTGACTGACCTTCTTGAGGCCATAGGGACAGGTGTTGACATTGAAAAGCACCTGGATGTTGACAGTGCCCTGAGGTACATAGCTGTAAACACTGCTCTTATGAACTTTGACAGCTACATCGGGAATTTCGGGCACAACTACTACCTATATGAGGTTGACGGAAGGTTCACGATCCTTCCCTGGGACTACAACATGTCCTTCGGAGGCTTCGGAATGGGAGCTTCAGCAGCGTCAGAAATATTTATTGATGAGCCTGTCCAGGGAAGCCTTTCATCGAGACCTCTTGTAAAGATACTTTTAAGCGATGAAGAGTATCTTGAAAGGTATCATGGATACCTTGAGGAGATAGCTGAAAGCTACCTTGACGATGAATACCTCGGAAGAAGGATAGAGGAGCTTGACAGCCTCATAGGGGACCTTGTAAGTACTGACCCCACAGCATTCTATACCTACAGTGAGTACCATGAGAACATCTCAGGTGTAACTGAAGAGGAACTTGAAGGAATTAAGCTTGATACCGTGGAAACGGAAATGCCGGCTCCTTCGAAAAATGGCCCTGAAGGAAACAAAGCCCAGGGCAGGGACCTGCAGGGTGGCATGAACGCAGGAAGCGCTCCGAAGCTGAGGCTTTCTGCATACGGCATGGCAGAGAACATAAGGCTTCAGCTGAGCGGTGGCAGGCCTTCGACAAACGGCGGCAACGGCTCCGGTGGCGGCAGGGATATAGGTGTTGGCAAGGGGATAAAGGGTGATGTCCGCATGGATGACCGGAACAAGGAGGTGCTGTCATCAGAGACAGCAGTCCAAAATGATGATAACATCCTTATCGCTGCAGTACTTGCAGCTTCCATGGCGGCCTTTCTGATTCAGCTTCTTGTAAGGAAGAGAAGAAGGTATGACATAATATGATGAATTTTGCAGCGCCGACACAGGCGTAAATATAGATTTTCTTTTTCGTGTTCCCTCCAAGATACGAAACGGGTAAAACCAAGAAGACAGTGGCTCCGGTTAGGTTTCCGGGGCCACTGTCTTTTAGTAGGATTTTACTATGCTGTCAATCATCCTCTGGGTTGCAAGGGCTTCCTTGCCGTTTGAGATCGGCTCCTTTTCATGGCTGAGGACATCAAAGAAATGGAGTATGGCATCCTCGAAGCCCTTCATCCTTTCCGGAGTGCCCCATGGCGAAGGATATTCTGTAATGAGGCTTCCATCCTTCTCGGTCTCGAGGACTGACATGTCGATGACCCTGTAGGTCGTGCCTTCTGTGACGACCTCAAGGATCTCACGGTCGAGTCCCGAATCCCTGTGCATGATGGTCTGGATCCTGCATCCCTCAGGACTCCTGAAGAAGTGCTCTGCATAGATCAGCTGGTTTTCGCTGTTTACGGCAAGCTCCCCGTCGACAAGTATAAGCTTGCCGTCAAACAGCCATCTTGCAGTATCCACGAGGTGTATGTAGTCGTCCTTCAGCGTGAACTCGAAATCCTTCGGACCGATTCCGCCTGACCTGTTCTTGACTATCCGTATAAGGGACGTGCTTGTTACATGGTCCTTGAGGAAACGGTACATCGGTGCGAATCTTCTGTTATAGGTGACCATCAGGTTGACGTTGTTCTGGACAGAAGAGAGCACCAGCTTCTCGCACTCATCAACTGTTTCGGCTAAAGGCTTGTCCATGAGGACATGCCGGCCTCTCTCAAGGAAGAAGGAGGCAATCTCGAAATGGCTGTCAGTGCTTGTATTGATGACTACAGCATCAACTTTTTCTGCCATCTCCTCCAGTGAATCAAAGACCTTCATCCTGTATTCCTCGCCGAAGGCTTTCCTCTTATCCTCGGACCTGGAATAGCAGCCGCTTAGCGTCCAGTCCTTCTCCTTCAGGAGAACAGGCATGTAGGCCTTTTTTGAGATCGATCCCAGACCCACCAGGCCGAGCCTTGTCTTTTCAGCCATTGACATCACTCCCTTCCCTCCAGCCTCTCAGGACTGGCTCTTTGATTAGATTATACGTATTGTTGCAATAGTTTACAATGCATAGTTTTGACGTGCGTTAAGTCTCCGGCCTTCTGTTTCTTCAGTTCCAAGAATCTGGTATAATTCTATGGTGAATGGAAGGACGGGTGTATGATGCTAACGAAGATCGAAAGAAGGATCGGGTCCCTCATGGAGCTTGGGATCCTTGAATGCCCAAAATGCAGAGGGATTTTTTCAGTTGAAGGAAGAAGCCTCAAGTGCCAGTCAGGGCATACCTATGACTTCTCCAAAAAAGGTACTGTCAATTTCGTGCTTGGATATGGTGAGGAGAACTACAGCAGGGAAATGCTGGAAGCCCGGCGAAAGCTCATGAGACTGGGCCTTTTCCGGGGCATACTTGACAGCATCGCAGCTGCCGTCATAGAGTCAGGGATACCTGACCCTGTCATCCTGGATGCAGGCTGCGGTGAGGGTACGGGACTGGAATACCTTTATGGGAAGCTGGAAGAAAATGGGGTCAGAGCAAGGCTTGTGGGCATAGATATCTCCAGCGGTGGAATAATGATAGCAGGACGGACAGAAAAGGACATACTGTTCTTTGTTGCAGACCTTGGAAGCCTGCCCTTCGGGGATAGAAGCTTTGATTTCGTCATAAACATGTTCACCCCGGCAAGCTACCGGGAATTCAGGAGAGTACTGAAGCCTCACGGTAAAGTGCTGAAGGTGGTGCCTGAAAGGGAGCATCTCATTGAGCTCAGGAATGCATTCGGGCTTAAGGAATACTCGAACGAGGACATCGTCGCCCATATGGCGGAGAACATGTCTGTGGTAAGAAGGGAGAAGACAATGTCTGTCTTTGATGCTGAAGGTCATGGTGAGGAGCTTCTGCTCATGACTCCAATGCTTTGGGGGAAGACGGAAGGGAAAAGTGCCCTGGCTCCCGGGTCGGTGACGGTGTCATCATCGCTTTTCGTGCTTGAATAAGGTGGCATGATGTTTCAATTTTTTTCGCCATGATGTATAATCGAGATGGCGGGCTTTAGAACAGATGTTCAAAGCTGATGGTGCAGGAGGTTTTTATGGAAGATAGCAAGAAATCATACAGCGTGACCGACCTTACTTCCCTTGAGAAGCTGGAGCCGGTAAGGGTAAGGCCGGGAATGTATATCGGAAGCACCGGGACGAAGGGTATCCACCACTGCGTCTGGGAGATCCTGGACAATGCCATAGATGAGATAACCAACGGATACGGAGACACTGCCACTGTCATCCTCAACAAGGACAGGAGCGTGACCGTAAGGGACAACGGGAGGGGTATCCCAGTAGGGATCCACCCGGTTAAGAAGATCTCAGGAGTGGAGATGGTTTATACCGAGCTCCATACCGGTGGAAAGTTCAACAATGACAACTACAAGACATCAGGCGGACTCCATGGGGTCGGAGCCTCTGTAGTCAATGCGCTCAGTGAATGGCTCGTGGTCGAGGTCCACAAGGACGGCAGGATACACAGGCAGAGATTCGAGTACGCTTATGACGAGAAGTGCAAGAGGAAGATGCCGGGTACCCCGGTCACAAAGCTTGAGGTAGTGGGGAAGACAGACAAGGAAGGAACCAGCGTGACCTTCATGCTTGACAAGGAGGTCTTCTCAAACATAGACTACAAGCTCGAGGTCATAGACGAGAGGATGATGGAGCTTTCCTTCCAGAACAAGGGGATAACCCTTGTATTGAGGGATGAGAGGGGCGAGGAGCCCTATGAGAAGGTCTACCACAGTGAGAGGGGCCTCCTTGACTTCATCGACTATCTTAACGAGTCAAAGACAGTCCTCCATCAGGAGCCCATACTGTTCGAAGGTGAGAGAAGCATAGGAAATATGATGCTTCAGGGGGAGGTCTGCGTGCAGTTCACGGACTCCACCCTTGAGACCCTTGCAAGCTATGTCAACAACATCCCTACAACCGAGGCAGGCACACACGAGTCAGGCTTCAAGACAGGCATGACAAGAGCCTTCAAGGAATGGGGAAAGAAGCTCGGAATAGTCAAGGACAAGGACTTCGAGGGTGACGACCTCAGAGAGGGCATGACCGCAATCGTCAAGGTCAGGCTCAACAACCCAATGTTCGAGGGGCAGACGAAGAACAAGCTTGGAAACAACGAGGCCTATACCCTTATGAACGACCTGTCCTACACGAAGTTTTCAGAGTGGATAGAGGACCATAAGGAGATAGCGTCATCGCTCATATCAAACGCGCTTGACGCCGCGCTGCGCAGGGACAAGATAAAGAAGATAAACGAGGCCGAGAGGAAGAAGGTCGGAAAGGGCACCGCCCCTCTGGCCGGAAAGATAGCGGTCTGCACCATGAAGGAAAAGGAGAGCCTTGAATTCATTGTGGTCGAGGGCGACTCCGCCGGCGGGTCTGCAAAGCAGGCAAGGGACAGGCGGTTCCAGACCATAATGCCTTCAAAGGGCAAGATCATGAACACCGAGAAGCAGAAGCTTGAGAACGTGCTGGGCTCCGAGGAGCTGAGGATCTTCAATACTGCGATAGGAACAGGCACACTCGACAACTTCCGGCTTGACGACCTCAAGTACAACAAGGTGATCATAATGAGCGATGCCGATGTGGACGGATACCACATAAGGACGCTCTGGATGACTTACCTCTACAGGTACATGAGGCCTCTCATAGCGAACGGCCACCTTTACCTGGCACAGCCGCCGCTGTACAAGGTGTACAAGAACGGGAAGAACGGTGAGGTCCACAGGTATGCCTACTCGGACAGTGAGCTTGAAGAGGCAAAGAAATTCATAGGAAAGGGATTCATGATACAGAGGTACAAGGGACTGGGCGAGATGAACGCTGAGCAGCTGTGGGATACCACGCTGAACCCGGAATCGAGGACACTCCTCAGGGTAACCATCGACGATGCCGCAAAGGCGGAGAGGATGATCTCACTTCTCATGGGAGACGTTGTCGAGCCAAGGAAGAACTACATGTACAAGTATGCTGAATTCTAGGAGGTCTCGCTTTTGTCTAAAAAGAACGCAATACCAAAGGACAACAATATAATCAACGTTCCCCTCGAGGAAGCCATGCCCGACAACTACCTCCCCTATGCTGTGGAGGTAGCAAAGGACAGGGCTCTTCCTGATGTCAGGGACGGACTTAAGCCGGTGCACAGGAGGATCCTCTACGGCACATATCTCCTCAAGGCCTTTCCTGACAGGCCATACTTCAAGTCTGCGAGGATAGTCGGAGACATCCTCGGTAAGTTCCATCCTCACGGAGATGCTTCGGTATATGACTCGATGGTGATCCTGGCACAGGATTTCACGACGAGGGCACCACTTATAGACGGACACGGAAACTGGGGCTCGATGGACGGTGACAGCGCCGCGGCCATGAGGTACACGGAGGCGAGGCTTTCGAAGGTCGCCCTCGAGATGATAAGGGATATCGATAAGGATACGGTCGACTTCACTCCAAACTATTCAGATACGGAGATGGAGCCTGTCGTGCTGCCTGCAAGATATCCGAACCTCCTTGTCAACGGAGCCTTCGGAATAGCTGTCGGCCTTGCCACGAACATACCTCCCCATAACATGAGGGAGGTAATAAACGCGACCTGTGCCTTCATAGACGATCCGGAAATAACAACGGAAGGCCTCATGCAGCACGTAAAGGGACCGGACCTTCCAACAGGGGGGATCCTCATCGGTGAAGAGGACCTGAAGCAGGCCTACACTACAGGTGAGGGAAAGGTGACTCTCCGCTCGAGATGTGAGATAGAGAGGCTCCCGAACGGGAGACTTGGGATCGTCATAACTGAGTTCCCTTACAGGAAGAACAAGGCGAGGCTCCTTCAGCAGATCTCCGATATGACCGCTGACAAGAAGCATCAGAAAGCCCTGGAGTCAATAACCGACATAAGGGATGAGTCGGACAGGACCGGCGTGAGGGCCGTCATTGAGTTCAAGAAGGCAGTTGACGAGCAGACCGCTGAAAAGATACTCCTTTACCTTTATAAGAGGTGTGACCTGCAGATAAACCTTAACTTCAACATGGTGGCACTTTCCAAAGGTAAGCCTGAGACCATGGGTCTCAAGAGAATCATCAGGGAGTACGTGGCGCACCAGAAGGAGATCATCACCAGAAGGACCCTCAAGGAGCTCGACATAGCAAGGAAAAGGTTCCATATAGTGGAGGGCTTCATGAAGGCCATCGACGTGCTCGATGAGGTCATTAAGACGATAAGGCAGTCAACCTCAAGGGCAAATGCGGCAGATAACCTCATGTCCGCCTTCGGTTTCACGGAGCCCCAGGCACAGGCCATACTTGAGCTCATGCTGTACAGGCTCACAGGACTCGAGCTGAAGGTCTACATCAAGGAACACGCAGAGCTTAAGAAGCTCATCGCTTCGCTGGAAAGGATAATCAGCAGCGAGAAGGAGCTCATGAAGCTCATCAAGAAGGAGCTCCTTGAGGTTTCAGCAAACTTCGGAGACGACAGGAGGACTGAGATAATCGCAGATGCCACGGAGGCGGTGATAGATGCCAGCGACATCATGGTCGAAGAGGATGTCATGGTTACAGTCTCAAAGGATGGATTCATTAAGAGGCTTCCACTAAAGAACTTCCAGAGGGTATCCTCTGACGTGTCAGCAATAGATTACAGGGAGGGTGATTCCTGCAGGGTGCTTGTCCAGAGCAACACCAAGGAGATGCTCTATGTGTTTGGGTCAAGCGGCATGCTCTACCAGATAAAGACCCATCTTCTGCCTGACCTGAAATGGAAGGAAAAGGGCGAAAGGCTTGACGAGTTTGTAAAGGGCATCGATTTGTCCGATGAGGAGATAGTTGCAGCCTTTACTGTAAGGGATCCTGATGAAGAGGCCGTGGTCAAGTTCCTGACCACGAGAGGCGGCCTGAAGAGGACGCTCCTTGAAAGCTTCAAGACCAATTACACCAAGATATCGGGAGTGAAGCTGAAGGAAGGCGAAAAGGTATGCGCTGTAGTTCTTGAGAGGGGAAGGATACTTGAGGACAACACTTTAGGGGAGCTTCTGCCGAAGGCATACAAGGACAGCATCCTTGAGAGGGATCAGATCCAATCCGCCGGCATACCTGAGAAGCCAATGTTCGTAAGGATACTGACTGACAGGGGACTTGACTTCACGGTGCCTGAGGCTGATGTGCAGGTAAAGGACAGGATGATAGTACCTGACCAGTTCCTGACCATGCCGCCAGAAGATGCGATTGCCAGGGTGCATTTCGAGAATGACTATGAGGCCAGGGAATTCAACCTTACTGTCACAGAAAAGGGTGAGATAAAGGTCACGGCGAGGGCGGGAAGGTCCAGGTCAACGTATAACGTAACCGGAGCCTCATACCTGTCACTCATTGCCGTGACAAGCCTCGGGGCATACTGCAAGATCCCAATGTACCTGTTTGAGAACCTTCAGGAGCCTATAAGCCTGTCTGACCTGTACGGGGACATGATGAAGGGTGAGAGGGTAGTAGGNNGAAGGAGGCCTTGTAAAGAGGACTCCGATTTCTGATTTTGTTGGTGACTCAATGTCAGGAAGCGTCATAAGGTTCAAGGAGCCTGGCGACCGCCTCGCATACGCCGGAGCATTCCCGGGAAGCATATCCGCTTCCATGCTGATGGTGACTGAAAAGGGTATGGCAATAAGGTTCGAGACCGAATCCATATCACTGCTCTCAAAGAACGCATCGGGGGTCGTGGGAATAAACCTCAAGGAAGAGGACAGGGTATTCTTCGCATCCGTAGTAACGAATGAGAAGGAGCTGGTACTCTCATCTAAGGGCTTCCCTGACAAGAAGGTGCCTCTGGAGGACATCAAGCTCCAGAACAGGGCTGCCAGGGGAAAGAATGTGTTCATGGTGGTGCTTGGAGACAAGGTGAGCAAGGCTGATATAATCTAGATAAGCATCATACTTTAGGGCAGGACCTGCACGAACTTTGCAGGTCCTGCCTTTCTCTTAACATAATGTTCAATGATGGCATCTTTAACTTAAGTCTGCTGATTGATATACTATAGTTAGCGATAATAATTAACTGAATATTGGTTCAATTACACGGGAGGTTAAGACCTGAAAGGAAGTGTGCCATGAGGAGGAAGTTTCTGCTTCTGCTTTTTGTGTCCGCACTATTCATCCTGGCAGGCTGCTCGGGTAAGGAGGAGGAGATGATCTCTGCAAAGGACTGGCAGTCCAAGCATCCGGACGTCTACGCAACCTACCTTGAGAACAGCCAGATGAATGCGACAGCATACGGTGGTTCTATTCAGACCGATTATCTTGAGAAGCACCCATATCTGAAGGAATTCTATGAAGGCTACGGCTTCAGCGTAGAGTACCTTGGGGCAAGGGGGCATCTCTATGCCCTGGAGGATGTCATTGCAACAGAGAGGCCGAAGGCTGCCGCAAGCTGCCTTGCCTGCAAGACCAGTGACTTCGTTGCACTCCTCAACAAGGAAGGGATAAAGGCGAATTCACTTGATTTTGCTGCAACGGTAAAAGAGGACTTTGAGACCATCAGCTGCTATGACTGCCACATGAATGAACCGGGTGTCGTCAACGTTACAAGAGCCCACCTGACTACTGCACTTACCGCCGCGAAGCTTGAGATTGCCCCGGGACAGCAGGCCTGTGCCCAGTGTCATGTGGAGTACTATCTTGCGCCTGATACCAAGGAGGTAATACTGCCTCTTGCAAAGGGCTTCGACACTGATGACATGCTTGCATACTATGATGGGATAGGATATTCAGACTGGGTCCACCCGAGGACGGGTACCGAAATGCTCAAGGCACAGCACCCGGAATTCGAGACCTACCAGGGCAGCATCCACAGCAGCATGGGAGTTACCTGCGTTGCCTGCCATATGCCTGAAGTAAAGGGCGAAAAGCTTGAATCCTTCAACTCTCATCACTGGACAAGCCCTCTCCTGTCGATAAAGGAATCATGCCTCAAGTGCCATGCAGGTGAGACGGAAGCCTCAATGACATCAATGGTGGAGAGCATCCAGAAGGGTGTCTATGAGAAGACTGAAGAGGTTGCAAAGGTGATACAGCAGCTCATAACCGAGCTGGACAAGGCTGTAAAGGACGGGAAGCTGTCAAAGGAAAAGCTTGATGAGGTCAGGGAGCTGCACAGACAGGCCCAGTTCAAGTGGGACTTCGTTTTCGTTGAGAACAGCGAGGGATTCCACAACTGGGAAAAGTCGGACAAGAACCTTGATGAAGCAAAGGAACTTGCACTGAAGGCCCTTGACCTTCTGAAGTGACCACAATCCCCGGCGGGGCCTGCTGAGGGCCCCGATTTTTTGTTTGGAGGCGTCGTATGTCGGATATTCTTAAGAAGCCGTGGAAGCTATTAAGCTCAATGAAGTTCGGAGTGGCACTCCTGCTTGTAATGGCAGTATCCTCAATAGCCGGAACTGTGATCCCCCAGGGAAGGGAGGAGGCCTACTATATTTCTGCCTATGGTGAAGGCGGCAATACTGTGATAGGGCTCTTTCAGCTCGATCGGGTTTTCTCATCCCGTTGGTTCGTGGCTCTGGTCATTCTTCTGCTTCTGAACCTTTTCTTCTGCAGCATAATGAGGATCCCTTCAGTGCTGAAGGAGGTGCGGAAGGTACAGGAACCTGGCCTTAAAAGAGGAACTGAAGTCAGGACTCAACTGGATCCTGAAGGCACAGCCAAGCTCTTCAGGGAGCTTGGCTTCAGGAAGATAAACAGAAGAAATGATGAGGGTGGCATTTGGGCCTGGTCTGAAAGGAACAGGATAGGACCGCTGGGGTCATGGCTCCTGCACCTTGGCATACTTGTCGTGATAATCGCATATTATGTTGGCCGGACAACAGGCTTCGAGACCTTCGTGTACGGGATCCCGGGAACGAGCCACAGGATACTTGATACCGGCTATACCTTAAGCATCCTTGACTTCGACATAGAGCTGAGGCAGGACTATACTGTCAACCAGTACATTTCCGATGTCAGGGTTGACGGACCGGGAGGGTCATCGTCAAAGACCGGAAGGATAATAGTAAACGACCCCATGAGGGTCGGTGGGATGAGCATATACCAGAGCGGAACAGGCTGGGCACTTAATGTTCAGCTTGAAAAGGCTGGCAAGGTCATTTCTATGAAGACGCTCTACCAGTCGGAGGTATATGAGGAGGGAGACATCGCGCTCTACTACATGTCCTTCTATCCGGACTTCACTGTAGTCAACGGCAACCCGGCCACATTGTCGCCCCTGCCTGAAAATCCCAAATACGTGTATGCTGTGTATTACAAGGGCCAGATGGTGATGATGGATGCGGCGGCGCCGGGAGAGGAGATAAGGTACCTTGAATATACCTTCAGGGCGAATGACCCCACCATGTTCACGTATCTCCAGATAGTGAGGGACCCTGCGCTCCTCTGGGTATCGCTGGGAGGGGCACTGATGGTCATGGGAGCCATGCTGGCATTCTTCCTTCAGCCAAAGGAGATAGTCACGTATGCTTCGAAGGGTGTAACAAGGGTCTGGGGCTGGTCCAGGAGAAACCAGGCCATATTCATAGAGGACATCAGGCAGGCAGCTAAAACTATATCCGGAGGTGCATAATGGACGAGAACAGTTTCCTCGCGGCTGAAAGCATACTTTTCTACGCTGCTTTCCTGGCCTATGCAGTATCCATGGTATCTTACCTTTCGTTTCTCATCGGTAGGAACGAGACCATGGGAAAATGGGGAAGCCTATCTGCAAAGGCGGGCTTTGTATCCCATACCCTGGCACTGGTAGCAAGGGGAATCGGAGCGGGAAGGGTGCCGCTTACGAACCAGTATGAGTTCGCCACCTCATTTGTCTGGGGTATCATCCTTGTCTTCATCCTGTTTGAAAAGAAGTACTCCCTTAGAGCCATGGGCGCTTTCGTGACTCCGGTGGCAATAATCATAATTGGATACGCTGCAATGCAGAACAAGGATGTAAGGCCGCTCATGCCTGCTCTCCAGAGCAACTGGCTTACCTTCCATGTTGCAACGGCTGTAGTGGGTTATGGTTCATTCGGAGTTTCCTTCGGTGTGTCTGCCATGTACCTTGCAAGGGACAGGTTCGGGGAGGATGATTTCCTTAAGAAACACCTTCCTCCGGCTGAGAGACTGGACATGATAAGCTACAGGGCTGTCACAACAGGGTATTTCTTCCTTACCCTCGTCATAATCACAGGTGCCATCTGGGCTGAAAGGGCATGGGGGAGATACTGGGCATGGGATCCCAAGGAGACCTGGTCCCTCATAACCTGGATGATATATTCAGCCTATCTCCACATGAGGATATCAAGGGGCTGGAGGGGGAGGAAGGCTGCCTGGTTCTGCCTCATCGGATTCATATGCGTCCTGTTCACCTATGTGGGGGTCAATACACTGATAGAGAGCATACACAGCTACAGGTGACAGGAGAGCAAATATGAAGGGAAACAGGGATATGGTATAATGGGCTGAGGGTAAGTCCTCAGACAGGAGGGGTCAAAATGAAAAAGGTACTGGTTCTGCTTGCAAAGGGCTTTGAGGAGATCGAAGCCGTAACAGTCATCGATATTTTGAGAAGAGCCCATGTCAAGGTGCATATATGCTCAATCGACAAGGAATTCGTCGAGGGATCCCATGGAATAACCATAAAGAGCGATGTAAGGCTCGAGTATATCGACATCAACAAGGACATTTACGACCTGGTTTATCTGCCAGGAGGAATGCCTGGAGCTGCAAACCTGAGGGATGACGAGAGGGTTATTGAGCTTCTTAAGAAATACAGCGGTGAGAACGTACTGTTGTCTGCAATTTGCGCTGCACCCATAGTCCTCAGCGAGGCAGGCCTCCTGAAGGACAAGGAAGCAACGAGCTTCCCGGGCTTCAAGGATGTCATAGACTGCAACAGGTATCTTGAAGAAGTGACTGTATCCTCCGGCAACGTAATAACCTCACGGGGTCCTGCAACTGCAATGGAGCTTGGCTATACGCTGCTTGAGAAGCTTGGGTTTGCTTCTGAGGCACATGACCTCAGGGAGGACATGCTGTACAATTTCCTCCTCGAGAAGAAGGGAAAGGCATAGCAATAATGCCAGTGCAAATAATCAGGTCAAGATTCTGATAAAAGGAATAACCAAAAAAATGAGGGACAGGTCAGCATTCTTCCAAGCGCTGACCTGTCCCTCATTTTCAAATGACCTTTTCGAATGCGACCCTTTCCCCTTCGTCCCCGAATATGATCATGCCGCACCTTCTGAATCCGTTCTTTTCAAGCATCCTCTGCATAGGAAGGTTTCCCTTGTGTGTGTCTATCCTGATGGAGGGGAGCCCCTTTTCCCTGCATAGGACAGCAGTCTCCTCTATGAACCTGGAAGATAGGCCCTTGCCCCTTGAATCGCTTCTTGTGGCCAGCCTGTGGATGGTCATGTATCTCCCGTCGGTTATCCATGAGCCGTCATAGATGACTTCATAGAACTTTTCAGAGGTTTCAAGGATGGCACCGGTGCACATGATCCTGCCTTCATCTTCAAGCACATAGGAATATCCGCACTCTATGTCCTTCATTATGTCTTCCTCTGACGGATAGGCTGACTGCCACTGGTCAAGGCCCTGACTTTTAAGGAACCCTTTGGCATCTCCTATTATCCCTAGGATTTCCGTTAAGTCCTTTATTTCTGATTTCCTTAGCTTCAAAAAAATCACCTCCCCCTGATTATAGGTACTTACTCCAGCATCTGTCCAGACCTGGCAGAGTTCAGTTCACAAATCTTCAGTACTGATACTCAGCAAGACATCTGTGTATATTTTGTGCCGGTGTCTGCTATAATGATTGTTGAGATTGAGATTGGAGATGTTTAAATGGCTAGATGGTTTATCAAGGGTGCTTCCGGCAGCCTGTCTGAGATAGCTCAAAATGCAAAGGTTTCCCCGCTTATCGCGAGGCTCCTTCTTAACAGGGGGATAGATACGTCAGAGAAGGCTGAAATGTTCTTAAATGGCGGAATGGGACAGCTAAGGGACCCCTTCATCATGAAGGACATGAAAAAGGGTGCTGGAATAATAAGGGATGCGATACTTGAAAAGAAGAAGATAGTGATATACGGCGACTACGACGCTGATGGAGTGACCTCCACAGCCATACTCAAGAAGGCACTTGAAAGGCTCGGAGCACAGGTGTCCTGCTGGATCCCCCACAGGGAGGAGGAAGGCTATGGCATGAACCTTGAAAGGGTGAGGATACTGAGGGAAGAGGGTGCTGATGTAATACTAACCTGCGACAACGGCATTTCAGCATATGAGGAGATAGCACTTGCCAAGAGGATAGGCATGCAGGTCGTCGTAACCGACCATCATGATATTCCTGCCGGAGAACAAGATGGGATGCTGCTTCCCCCTGCTGATGCCATCATCAATCCGCACAGAAGGGATGAGGAATATCCTTTCTCCGGTTTTTCAGGAGCAGGGATAGCGTACAAGTTCTCAAGTGCATTGTTTTCACTGATGGGAGCTGCATTCGATATCGGCGATGAGCTTCTGGAGCTAGCGGCCATAGGTACCATATGTGATGTGGTGGACCTGTCTGATGAGAATAGGATAATCGCCAGGGAAGGCCTTAATATATTGAACAGGACCAGGAACAAGGGCCTTCAGGCGCTGATCAGGGCAAGCGACCTTGAAGGAAAGACAATAGGGGCGTACCATATCGGCTTCATAATAGGACCCTGCATAAATGCTACAGGAAGGCTTGAATCCGCAAGGCTTGCGCTTGAACTGCTGACGACGGAAAATGTGTCAAGGGCGTTCGAGCTTGCCGTGAACCTTGTGGAGCTCAACACAAGAAGGCAGGAGCTTACAACCGAAGCCCTGGAATCTGTTCTTAAGAAGATCGGGGAAGAAGGGCAGGAGGGCACAAGGGTCATTGTTGTATATGACAGGTCTGTACACGAGAGCATCGCAGGGATCGTTGCAGGCAGGGTCAAGGAGATGTTCAGCAGGCCTGTGATAGTGCTGACGGGTGGCAAGGAAAATCCAAAGGGCTCCGGCAGGAGCATCGAAGAATTCAACATGATCGAGGCGATCAGGGAATGTGACGACATACTTATGAAGTATGGAGGCCATCCCATGGCCTGCGGCCTGTCCATCGAGGAAGGGAACATAGAGGCCTTCAGGCAAAGGCTTAACAGCAAATGCAGCCTTAGGCCCGAGGACCTGGTTCCGAAGATCTCAATTGATGTTCCTCTCAGGTTTGACACAGTGACGATGAAGGACATAGGAGACATATCGGCACTTGAACCATATGGAAAGGGCAATCCCTCACCGGTATTCGGGGACAAGGGAGTGGAGGTAGTGAGCTCAAGGTTCATAGGCCGTGAGAAGAACCATGTAAAGCTTAGCTTCAGGCGCGGGAATTCCATCACTGATGGGATCTGGTTCAACGGCAGCGACAGGTACCTGTCGATGGTAAATGCCGGGAATGGGACCTCCTACACAGTGGATGATACGATAAGGGCCGTATTCCTGGACCTTGTCTACTATCCTGACATCAATGAATACAATGGCAACAGGAGCATACAGCTTAATGTGAAGGATGCAAGGGTTTCCGGAAGAAACTGATGATCATGCAGGTCAATAAATAACCGATGGATGCCTGGTGAAGGCCTTGTGAAGGCCGGATATGTCAAAAGCAAAAGAAAACGCCTGTGAGGGCGTTTTCTTTTTAATCGCATTATAATGATGATTGCTAGATGCTGATGCTGTTCTTTCTTATGACGCCTGCGCCGATGATGCCTATGACAACTCCGGACACTGCCTGTATGGCATTCATGGGAGCTGCGGCAATTGCGCCTTCTGTTCCCCAGAATATGCTGTCTGCAAGGAAATAGCCGGCGATCATGATGATTTCAGCAAGTATGAAAGGTATAAGGTATTTTGCAGGAGCTGCCTTCGACCCTCTTACCATGAGTGCCGGTACCACTGCCATGAGTGCCTTTATCACGAAGGTGAACGGTGCATACATGGCATAGCCTGACACAAGGTCTGCAAGTGCAGAGCCTACTGCCGCAGGAGCAGCCGCGAACGGGCCGAGGAGTATGGAACTTATCAGTATCATCCCGTCGCCAAGATGGATATATCCGTATGCTATAGGGACCTTCAGGAAATATGTTCCGAGGAATACAAGTGCACCAAGCACTCCCCCGTATGTGAGTCTTCTGTAGTTTGTCATTTTATCCCTCCGTTTGTGCGATAGGATTAGTATATTACCGAAATTGNNCAACAGCTGCCCTGATATTATTCTGATTTCTTGTCCAGATAAATCCATTCTCCGATGTTCTTCAGGGTCTGTTCCCTTTCAAACACGAAGAAGTAGGTACCGCTTATCATCTTTCCTGATGCATATGCATCCTGCGGGAACCTGTTCTGCTCTATCGTTGAGATTCCTGATGTCACGACTTTAGTTGCAAGAGAGAGCATGTCAGTAGAGTTCATGTTGGTCTTTACAAGAGGGAGCAGGTTCTTCATTAGTGTCGGGTATGAGGTCACAGGCCTCTTCATCATCTTGCTTATTATTGCCTGCATTACGGTCCTCTGCCTTCTGCTTCTCTCGAAGTCGCTGTCTATCTTCCTTATCCTTGAGTAGGCGAGAGCCTGCTCTCCGTTGAGGGTATATGTTCCAGCCCCGGTCATTCCGGGGATCTCACCGGCTTCAGCGTTAGTTATCTTCACTGAGACCCCGCCGATCATGTCTATGATCTTCGGAAGAGAGGTGAAGTTTACAGACATGAAGTCCTTGATGTCAAGGTTGAAGTTGGCATTAAGTGTCTGAAGGGCAAGCTGTGCACCACCGTATGCGTATGCATGTGTGATCTTGTCCATCTTCCTTCCTGGTATGCTAACATATGTGTCCCTGACTACTGATGTAAGCTTGATCTTCTTTGAGTTCTCATCAACCGTAACTATCATGATGACGTCGCTTCTTCCGGCTGTGCCTGACTCTGCGTCTATACCGAATAAGGCTATGTTTGTGACACCCTTGACGCCCTCATAATAATAGATGTCCTTGCTTGTCTCTACCTTTTCTCCATCCTCATCCTCGATCTCAATGTCGACTCCGATTCCGAGGTCTTCCTCTTTTTCAGATATGACTTCCTTCTCGGTTGAGTTCAGAAGATTGCTCACATAGGCATATCCGAATCCAATACCGAACAGGAGAAGTGCAAGGACTGACAGAAGTACTATCTTAACTGTGCCTGATTTATTTTTCTTTCTTTTCATATGAATCCCCCTAATGCGAATACCACTTAATTATATACCATACCTCTGAAATTGCACCATTTCGTGAGTAATTTCACGAAAGCTTAAGGTCTTCTAAAGGTGCCTGAAAGAATCATTCATGGATAAGGTGGTCAAGCTTTTCAAGGGTTGCGCTTATGGATTCGTTGAATTCGAGGGCGTTCGCATGCATGGAATATCTTGTCTGGTCCCTGTTTACGATTATTGCTTTCTTTGTCGATATTCCATATACCTCGGGGATCGATGCAACGGGATAGACATAGAGTGATGTGCCTAGAATGATGAGAAGGTCAGCCTTTTCGGCCATGCCGAAGGCTTCCTCGATCTTGTCCACTGCCTCGTCATACAGCACCACATCAGGTTTGAAGACTCCACCGCATGAATGGTCGTATCCATTGCCCAGGATCTCCTCAAGGAGCCTCCTTTCCCCGCACCTTGTACAGGTTGTCGTGGCAAGGGTCCCATGTATCTCAAGGACCTTTTTGCTTCCTGCCTTCTGGTGCAGACCGTCTATGTTCTGCGTGATCACTGACAGGTCCATTGTATCTTCCCAGGATGCAAGGATCCTGTGTCCCTTGTTTGGCTCTATGCCTGTTACATTGAGCTTTTCGCCAACGTAATCGTAAAAGGTCCTGGTATCCCTTCTGAAGAATCCCGCCGATAGTATTGTTTCAGGTGAATTTCCCCTGAAATGGTTGCTGTATAGTCCGTCCTTGGACCTGAAATCCTTGAGTCCGGATTCAGTGGACATTCCAGCACCGGTAAGTACGAGTATCTTCCCTGCCTTCTTAATAAGTCTTGCAGCTTCATTCAAGTTTGACATTGTATCATCTCCAGTTTCGGATGGATCGGTATTTAAAAGTTTTCGATTTATTCTACCACAACCGGTCCGATGGTGGAAACTTTGCTCTTTCAGATTGAGTCGGGATATGATGATTCCATGAAGAGGACCATTTTTCCAAGGACCCTGTCCTTTTCCTTTTCAATGGCCTCATAATCTTCCTTCCATAGCTCCGAATAGCTCCTGAGGCCACATTTGCCTTTGCTTATATAGTATGACAGGATGTCCTTTTCGCGTGACTGAAGATAGTCGAAGGCTGCCTTCAGGGCATTCAGGTCCTTTGAAACCAGGGTGTCAGAAGAAGTTTCCGATCCGTAAGTGTCAGAAGAGCATGGATATCCATGCGTACCGGGAAACAGGTTACTCCTCTCTTCATTGATATCCATAGCATTCCCTCCCTGTATTTTAATTATAAATATGCTGATTCCTGAAAGAATGGCAAAGGTTCGCTTTTAGCCATTATGGACCAGATTGCGATACATATTCATGTAAGCTGAAAAATTGGCAAATCAGGAAAAAGGAGGGGGAAAAATAAAGACTCCGCAATTGCGAAGCCTGGTTCAGTTGAAATATTCCATTTTTCACAAGGGTGAAAATCCGGGATCGCAGGGAAGCCCTTACTTCAAGGAATCGATCCATAGCCTATTCGTAGGTATCTGAGTAGATGACATAGGCCACCCTTATCATTACCATGAATATTGCAGAACCTATGAGCGCATTAACCATGCTGAAGTCGAGGTACATGAAAGCCATGAAGGACAGGGCAGTCAGTACTATGGTAAGCCTGTTGATCCTTGTCACGTTGTGGTCCTTCCTGAAATATGTGATGAGCTGGTAGGCTCCGTAAACCATAAGGAAAAGGAATGCAAGAAAATAGGATACAGTAAAAAGATATTCCATAGGCCCTCCTAGTAGTCAGGCTGTATGAAGACAGCCTTGCTTATAATCTCGCCTACAAGGCGTGCGCCTTCCTGCGAAGTTGAAATGTATCTGTACCTGACCAGAAGGTCGTGTATCTCACCAAGGGTCCTGGTGTGCTGAAGGTCGAACCGGGTGGAGTTCCTGAAAAGCTTCGAGAGCTCATAGAACATCTTGTCAAGATCACTCTTGTTTCCGTAGCTGGAGTCGTCTATGACCTTAGCCATGTCACCCATGGTGTGGACCAGTTCATCTCCCTGCCTGAGGAAGTCTTCATAGCTCAGGGCATCCCTGTTTCCGGTATATTCTATGAGACGGTCGACGACACCGAGTACCGCAAGGTTCGAGTTGTCCTTTACGAGCTCGCTGGTCCATCTGAAGGAATGATATGCGGCAAGAAATACGGTGACTGTGATGGCAGCATATATCAAAAGGAATTTCCGCTTCATATCTCCTCCGAAAAATTGTTAGTCTTAACCAAAATTATATCACATTGAGCCTGATTTTGCGTTATCGGCTTGAATTTGAAAAACCACGAAAAAAATATTCTGCATTTTCCATGTTGACATGTGCCTTTCCTGGTGGTACAGTTGTCTACAATAAGTTGAAAGTGGCAATGAAGGGAAGAGTAAGCCTGCATGGACTCCTTACAGAGAGCGCCCGTTTTGGTGAAAGGGTGCGGAGAAGATCTTGCTGAAGATGGTCCCGGAGCTTGCCGGCTGAAGGGTGACTTTAGGCCGGGACGTAGTGCACACGTTATAGTGCAGGGGTATTTATGGACATTGTCCAGCGTACCTTATAAGGTCATGTGCCGTGAGGCACAGGCGAACAAGGGTGGTAACACGGAGCTTCCGTCCCTTTGCATATAATATGCATTGGGATGGGGCTCCTTTTTATATCAAAAAATCAAGGAGTGGATCAAAATGAGCGACACAAAGAGAAATTACAGATTCGAGACACTGCAGCTTCACGTAGGACAGGAGACAGCGGATCCGGCGACTGACGCCAGATGCGTACCCATATACCAGACATCATCTTACGTATTTTCAGGCTCAGCTCAGGCAGAGGCGAGATTCAACCTTTCCGAGGGTGGAAACATATACACCAGGCTCATGAATCCTACATCTGATGTCTTTGAGAAGAGGATAGCGGCGCTTGAAGGCGGTGTGGCTGCACTTGCCACAGCGTCAGGAATGGCAGCCATTGCATATTCGGTCCAGAACATTGCGGTTGCAGGTGACCATATTGTATCCTCTACAAGCATATATGGAGGAACCTACAACCTCTTCGCCAACACATTCAAAGATTTCGGGATCGAGACTTCCTTCTTCGATGGAACTGACCTCAAGTCACTTGAAGCTGCAATCAGGCCGAATACGAAGGCGGTATTCATCGAGTCACTTGGAAATCCAAATGCAGACCTTATCGATATCGAGGAGGTTGCAAGGATAGCTCATGAGATGGGTATTCCGCTGATAGTTGACAACACATTCGCAACTCCATATCTTCTCAGGCCCATTGAGCATGGTGCAGACATAGTTGTCCACTCTGCAACCAAGTTCATAGGCGGACATGGCACTTCAATAGGCGGAGTTATAATAGACAGTGGAAGGTTCGACTGGAAGAAGAGCGGTAAATTCCCGGGACTTACCGAGCCAAACAGCAACTACCACGGGGTGGTGTTCACAGAGGCTGTGGGAAACCTTGCATACATAATCAAGGTGAGGGTGACGCTCATGAGGGATACTGGAGCATCAATCAGCCCTTTCAACTCATTCCTGTTCCTGCAGGGACTGGAGACCCTTTCGCTAAGGGTGGAGAGGCATGTTGAGAATTCCCTTAAGGTTGCCAAGTACCTGTCGGAGCATCCGAAGGTCGAGAAGGTCAACCATCCGAGCCTCCCTGGGAACCCATACAACGGTCTGTACAACAGGTATTTCCCGAGAGGCGGTGCTTCCATATTCACCTTCGAGGTAAAGGGAGGAGCTGAAAAAGCCAAGGCATTCATTGACAGGCTTGAGGTGTTCTCATTGCTTGCGAACGTAGCTGACGTGAAGTCCCTTGTAATACATCCTGCAAGCACCACACATTCGCAGATGACAGCAAAGGAGCTTGAGGCTTCGGGAATTAAGCCGGGAAGCGTAAGGCTCTCGGTAGGAACTGAACATATTGACGATATCATATACGACCTGGAGCAGGCGCTCGCAGGAATATAATAAGACTGGGGGAATTTGAAGATGCCTATCCTTGTGCCAAAGGGGCTGCCGGCCTACAAGACGCTGAAGGAAGAGAACATATTCGTAATGGATGAGAAGAGGGGCCAGAAGCAGGACATCAGGCCGCTTAGGGTTGCCATAGTCAACCTGATGCCCACCAAGGAGACAACCGAGGAGCAGCTTATAAGGCTTCTCGCAAACACTCCTCTACAGGTGGAGGTCCAGCTCCTGTCAATGGGAAGCCATGATTCAAAGAACACCGACAGGGCTTACCTTGATAATTTCTACAAGACCTTTGATGAGGTGAAGCACCAGAAATATGACGGGATGATAATTACGGGAGCTCCTGTTGAGTTCCTGCCCTTCGAGGACGTTGACTACTGGAAGGAACTCACTGAGATCATGGACTATTGCAGGGACAATGTATTCAGTACAATACACATTTGCTGGGGAGCCCAGGCGGGACTTTACAGGCATTTCGGGATAAACAAGCATGTGCTTGACAAGAAGCTCTTCGGCGTTTTCCTTACGAAGGTGAAGGAGAAGAAGTCGGAGCTGATGAGGGGCTTCGATGAAGAGTTCTATGCACCACAGTCAAGGCATACCCAGGTTGACAGGGAAGAGATCCTCAAGGTTCCTGACCTTAAGATCCTTGCCGATTCCGATGAGACCGGGCCGCATATCGTCTCGACAAAGGACAAGAGCCTCATATTCATACAGGGACATATGGAATACGACAAGGATTCACTGAAGAAGGAGTATGACAGGGACATTGCCAAGGGTATGGAAATGGAGGTTCCGAAGAACTACTTCAGGAATGATGACCCCAAGAAGGGTGTGCTCTTCAGATGGAGAGGGCATGGGAACCTGTTCTACGCCAACTGGCTGAACTTCGTATACCAGGGCACTCCTTATGACCTTAACGACCTTCCGAAGCTAAGGGAAAAGAAGTCGCATAAGGAAGTCTGAATTGAAGTCTAAGAAATGAAGAAGCCGTAAAATTTTGAAATAGTGCCGAAATAACAGGGACAGCCCGGATTGAGCTGGCCCTGTTATTTTCGCTATGCTTCCAGAGGAAGCCTTTTGACCATGAACTTGTCGAATGCCTCCTGTACGTTGAAGTCCATCTCAGGGAATGAGTGGTTCACAAGGTACAGGACCTCGAAGACGATGGAATAAAGGTCTTCGACAACGTCCAGCCTGCTTCCCTCGAACATGGCCTTGAATCTGCCGACTATGTTCACCGGCACCAGGCTCATTTCCTCAAGCTCTGCGTACATCCACTTGTAGCCACCGGAGTAACTGTCGTTGATTGCAGACAGTATGTTGAAGAGCCTGTGCTGTATATCTATTATCCTTGCGTAGAACTCTGTCGGATTGTCCCTCTGTATGAAGAGCTCTATATTTCCGTTGGTAAGCTCCTGCAGATTATCATAGATGACATTCACTGCAAGCTCTCGTGGGTACTCTGCTGCCTTTTCCTTCCAGTCTCCAAGTATCTCTTCACCGAAAAGAATGTATGCATGGCTTATTGTATCAAGGAAACCAAGTGTCTGGTAATCAGCAAGGTGGAATTCCCAGGTATCTGAAATAAGTGCATCGTAATAATCCACTCCGTTGTGAGTGACATCCACCTGTATGTCGCCAATGACAAGGGTGTCTTCGTTGTTGTCCTCATCTATTTCGCTCATCCTGTCCGCACCGATTGCCGCGACAAAACTGTTCCTTGTATCCATATCAGGGAACATGTCCCAGAAGCAAAGAAGCTGGAGATCCGAATATGCATCAGCCTTGCCTCTTGATACCGACCCGCCAATTGCCATGGCCTGAAGGACCCGGCCGTCAAACTCAACAGGCTGTATCTTTTCCCTGATTTCCAATGCAAGTCTGACTCTCGGATTGTTCATGTCAATTCCCATACATACCACTCCTTGTAAATCTCATGCTAATGGTTGATATTTAAAGATTTCCCTACACCCATGATATCAGAAAAAGAGGTGAAGGGACTTGGAAAGGCAGAGTGTTCATAATTTGTTAGGTTTTCAGCTTGCTTATAGTATAATTTAGTGAAAAGGGAATGGGGGTGGCGTAGATGAAAAAGACGGTGGCTGCAGTGATCATAATAACGATCCTGTCTAAGCTTCTTGGCTTTGTCAGGGAGGTTTCGCTTTCATACTTTTTCGGAGCATCGGAGATTACCGATGCATTCAACATCTCCCAGACCATACCGACCTCGGTATTCTCATTCATATGGATAGCGCTTTTCACCAGCTTCATACCTATATACAACAGAATTCTGTCTGAAGGAAGCAAAGACAAAGCTGACCGGTTCACTTCCAACCTGCTTTCGGTTGTAGTTCTTTTATGCGCATCTCTCGCGGGAGTGGTGATAATATTTGCGGTACCTGTAGTTAAGCTTTTTGCTTCTGGATTTTCTGATGGTACGCTAAAGCTTGCTGTCTCGCTGACCAGGATCAGCATAACAGGCATCCTGATTTCCGCTGTGATCTATATCTTTACTGCAATGCTGCAGATAAGGAACAGCTTCTTAGTGCCTGCTCTTATAGGAATACCTGCAAACCTTGTTGCGATCGCATCCTATGCGCTTGCCGGAAGCGATTCGAGGATCCTTGCCATTGGCATAGTAATCGGGCTTTCCCTTCAGGCGTTTTTTTTGATACTCGCAGCGAAGAAAGCGGGCTTCAGGTACACCCGGACCTTCAAGCCGGGGGATCGGAGGATAAAGGAGCTTCTGATCTTCTCGATACCTGTCATAATAGGGGTTTCAGTGAATCAGGTAAACGTCCTGGTTGACAAGTCCATAGCCTCAGGGATAGCTGTCGGCGGGATCTCTGCCTTAGGCTACGCTCAGGTTGTAAATGGCTTCGTACAGGGCATTTTTGTCGAGCCTGTCTCCTCAGTGATGTATCCATCCATTTCAAGGATGGCAGCAGATGGGGACATGGAAACTCTATCTGAGACACTTGGAAATGCTGTTGTTTATGTGCTTCTGATGATACTTCCGGCAATGACCGGGATACTGGTGCTTTCAGGTCCTATCACAAGGCTCATATTCCAGAGGGGAGCATTCAGCGATGAGGCTGCAATCCTGACATCCACTGCCCTGTTCTTCTACTCAATCGGACACGGGGCATACGCATTGAGAGATTTGACTTCCAGGACATTCTACGCTCTGGGCGACACCGGGACGCCCATGAAGAACTCAATATTCGGAATGGTCCTGAACATCATACTAAACATTGTGCTATCAAGGTATCTTGGCATCGGAGGCTTGGCACTTGCTACCAGCATTGCCGCCATAGTCACCGCTTTCATCCTTTTAATATCGCTTGGCAGAAGGATGCCCATGGCTGCACTAAGGCGCAAGCTAGGAAGCATCATGAAGATTACAGTGTCTTCAGCAGTCATGGGATCAATTGTGTGGTTCACTTATGTCCTCATGGAGCAGATAATCACACCACCATTCGCGACCCTCAATTCGGTTTTCATCGGATTAATATCCTATATCGCACTTGCACTGATACTCAACCTGGATGAGGCTGAGCAGATAAGGATGGCAATTTTAGAAAGGCTCAGGCTAAGAAGACGGAAGTGACCTGAGGTAATTGTTCTTACCTATTCCTGCTATAGTTTTAACAACAAGTGTAATTTCAGTGAATTTTCAGATAAATCGTTGAATACATGTCACTTCGGACGGATAATTAAGGAAGAAGAAACAAATAAACTGAGGAAGGGATCAATATGAAGAGACGGTACAGGAAGCTCATGGCTATGTTTGCTGCTGCGTTCATGCTCTTCTCGTTTACCTTCGCATCAGTCTCTGCGTCTGCTGCAACGACAATAAACTATGTTGCTCTTGGTGACTCAGTGACCTATGGGCTCAGCGCCTACAACCGTTATGGATATGCAGCGATGCTTAGGGATTATATTGATAGCACATACGATGTAAACTTTCTGAATGCCGGAGTTGAAGGACTGGATACAGGGACACTTCTGTTGCAACTTTCGTCTCAGGAGTCAAAGCCTTACATAAATCTGGTCACTATCAACATTGGCAGCAACAACCTTCTTCGTTATGTTTTGCCTGCTGTCGTAGATGCTTTCGGAGGTACCTATGTATCCGATCTGAATACGAATATGTCTTACCTGTACAATAAAATAAGAAGCATGAGCTATGAAGATGCAATGGCAACATACGCAAGCATGGATGACCCAGGTGAGGACCTGCCTGCGGCATTTAAAGCAGGAATCCAGGAATTTAAGGAAAAGTTTCCATTGGTAATTTCACAGGTCAAACGTGTTGCCCCAAATGCCAGGATCATAGTCAACAACCTTTACAATCCGATACAGTCCGGTGACCCGCTTTATAAATTCATCAACTCAAGCATTGTGAAGATCAATGACATGATAAACAGAGGAGCGGCTTCAGGAGGATATTCAATAGCCAATTCTTACCTTGCCTTCAAGGCGTATGAAACTACAAGGCTGGCGGTTACTTTCAGTGCCAGGAATGCGATAATCGCAGCCAAACTTGGAAATTTCAATCTATTTGTCGTTTCCCTGGATCCTCACCCTACAACCTTCGGTCATACACTGATATTTGACAGGGAAAGGAATCTGCTTAAATAGAAATTAGAGTTGGAAGCAATGGATTACAAAAGTTAACGACCCTACCGGGTTATCCCGGCGGGGTCGTTTTGTTTATTTGATCTCAAACTTTGTTCCACCAGACTTCGGTTCAACAAGCTTCGGAAGGACGATCCTAAGGACTCCGTCCTTATACTCGACCATAGCTTTGCTTTCATCTATGTCATCTACATAGAAGCTTCTCTTTATCGAACCATACGACCTTTCACGCCTTATGAAGTTCTCTCCCTTTTCCTCGGTACTTTGTTCCTTTTCCGCTGAGATCGTCAGGTACTTGTCCTTGTATTCAACGACGATGTCGTCCTTGTTGACTCCGGGAAGGTCAGCGTCTATCATGTACTCCTTGTCGTTTTCCTTGATGTCAACCTTGAACTGCTTCGTCGAGGCTCCAAGCGCTGGGAGGTCGTTGAAGAAATCGCTCATGAACTCGTCGTCCCCGAAAAAGTTCCTACCTATTGGCAGCCTGTTCCTCATACGTCATCACTCCTTCGTTTTTTTGTGCAGCCCTTATGTTTTATGGATATAATCTACTTAAGGCTTTCACCTTCTAACCTTATTTTACTACTGGTACTGATTTTGACAAATCCGGGACAGGGTAAAACAGGGAGATTGGGCATGCAATGACAAGCAATACGATGATATTTGGCTTCGTCAGGCTGATGTATTCATACATGGCACAGAACGGACGTAAACGGGCTTTCTTTTGGATTTAACAATATCTTAAACATTTAGAGGGTAAAAATGATTGGAATAGTCATACTTAATTACATGACCTTTGAGGAAACAATGAATTGCATAGCATCCGTAAGAGACACCTGCAGGTCTTTATATAGGATCTATGTGGTTGACAACGCATCTCCTGACGGGTCGTTTGGAAGGCTTTCATCTACTTATGGTTCTGATGAGGATGTTGTCCTGATCAAAAGCCTGGTGAACAAAGGCTATTCTGCAGGAAATAATCTGGGGGTTCTGAAGGCGCTGGAGGATGGCTGCACGCATATTCTGGTCTCAAATTCTGATATCATCTACCATGAGGGTGCCATTGACAGGCTTAAGGAGTTTCTTGATGGAAACAAGAAAGCCGGGATTGCCGGTCCCAAAATACTTGATGAGAATGGTGATGTTTCAGAAATATCGAGAATATTTTTGAAGACAGGCATTATGGAGAAGCTGTTTGCGACTACCAGACTTCGCAACTTGAATTTCAGGGATATCCATAAAACGTACTATGGGCTCGACAAGTCATTTGAAGATGTTCAAAAGGCATACCATCTCGTCGGCTGCTGCTTCATGATGAAGAGGGAGCTGGCTGAAAAGGTTGTGCCGTTCGATGAGAATACATTTCTTTACGAGGAGGAGCTGATACTTGGCATATCTGTGGAGAACGCAGGATATGAGACCTACAGCTATCCATATGCCGTTGTAACTCATCTCAATGAGAGGAGCTCAAGGAACATTGGAGCCAATGCGCTTATCCATCTTGTCAGCAGTGAGATCTACTACTGTAACAGATACCTTGATGCATCGAGGCTGAAGATACTTCCAATCTATATGATAAGGACGATGCTGTACCTTGAGAGGTGCCTGAAAAACGAGAGCTACAGGAAGAACCTGGGTAAGTATCTCAGAGAGACCCAGAAGAGATTTTGGTCATCTGATGGATTAGGATGATGTAAAATGACAAATAAAAGTGTCGAATTTATGATAATAGGCTGAAAATTGTGCTAAAATCATATTTGGAAAGCTATTAATACACAATTATGAGGCTTCCAGAATGATAACGGGGAGGTGAAGGGCAAGGCAATGTCTGCATACAGCGGAAGCCTAGCCCAAACGAATGAAGTACTTTATAGACACAGCAAATGTAAATGAAATCAGGAAGGCGAACGAACTGGGAATACTGGCGGGTGTAACCACGAATCCATCTCTCATAGCAAAAGAGGGAAGAATCTTCGCGGATGTCATAAAGGAAATCACTGACATCGTTGACGGACCGATAAGCGCAGAGGTGCTGTCACTTGAAGCTGATGGGATGATCGCTGAAGCACTTGAGCTCGTGAAGATACACAAGAACATAGTGGTCAAGGTGCCTATGACTGCTGAAGGTCTTAAGGCTGTAGCATACCTTTCAAAGAAAGGGATAAGGACCAATGTGACCCTCATATTCACAGCAACTCAGGCACTTGCGGCAGCAAGAGCCGGAGCAAGCTATGTATCACCCTTCGTAGGAAGGCTTGACGACATAGGGCTAGACGGAGTTGAAGTCATCGAAGAGATAGTCCATATCTTCAACCTCTATGGAATTGACACTGAGATCATCGCAGCAAGCATAAGAAACAAGAACCATGTGCAGAGGGTGGCTCTTGCAGGTGCGCATATTGCTACCATACCTTACAAGGTAATACTTGAGTCTCTCGTCCATCCTTTGACCAACGCAGGAATAGAAAGGTTCCTCAAGGACTGGGAAGACGCAAATCAGAAATAGAAAAACCGACGCCCGGGGT
>DIXH01000012.1:51020-63302 GCA_002428605.1 Clostridiaceae bacterium UBA6085 | reverse complement strand
TAGGCCTGTATAGAAAACTATCCTTGTCTCATCCCTGTGGAAGGTTGAAAGAGCGCCGTAGCAGTCCTCAAGATAGTCAAAGCCATAAGCTCTGAAGGCCTCATGGATATCTGTTTTCGGCATGCCAAATGGCTTTTCAATAAGGAAAGGTATCTCCGTGAAGATACCCTCAAAATCAGTTTCTTTACCAAGTAGCTTTGCTGCAGGCTCTCCCGCGAGTATCAGTCGGTTCAGGATTCCGAGCCTATCAAGGATGGTCACTGCAGATTTTAGAATTCCGATGCTCATATATTTCTCCGTTAGCCTGTTATTATCTCTGTGACAGTAGTCACCGGAACCTCATAGAATCCCAGTGATTCATAAAGGTTGACCGCATCCCTGTTTTCGAGTGTCACAAACAGGTGGAGGGTCCTGTAGCCCTGCTTAAGAAGCTCTTCCTCAGCCTTGTTGATAAGCGTAGTGGCGTAACCCTTTCTTTTGGATGCTTTTCTGGTGAAGGTGTAGGTGATTGTAGGTTCATGCTTGAACAGGCAGACAAGTACCGATGCGGCGGCTTCTCCGTTTTCCCATATGGTATGGGAGGCTTCCTTGAGCACGGGGCCGTAGAGCCCTCTGAAAACGCGGCCGAGCTCATCCTCGGTCTGCTTCAGGTCTTCGCCCTCATAATCCACGGTATCTCTGTAGGCTTCAAGCATTATGCCGGCAAGCTCAGGGATCGTCTCCTCGGACACTGGGGTGATCTCCACATTGTAGTTTCTGATCTTATCCTCAAGGTCAAGGCGCATTCTTATCCTTCTTGGCATGTACATACACCTCCTGTCTTCATTGTACATTATTGCAGGCCACATTTCATTGTCTTGGATAAATTTCTGCTGTAAACTCATCTTATGGGAGCGTGATATAAGGTGAAGTTCATACACGTAGCAGATTTGCATATAGGCAGATATTTAAAGGACATATCACTGCTTGAGGACCAGGAGGATGCCCTCAGGCAGCTGATCCAGATAATAAATGAGGAGTCACCGGATGCTCTTGTAATAGCTGGTGATGTCTATGACAGGTCCGTACCCAGGGAGGATGCGGTAAGGATCTACAACGGCTTCCTCACGAGACTTGCTGAGCTTGGCATCAATGTGCTCCTCATAACAGGCAACCACGATTCCTCTGAAAGGGTGCAGGTACTTAACAGTCTCCTCGAGACCCATGGCCTACTCATTCAGGGACATCCGGAGGACCCGCTCAAAAAAGTGAGCATAAGGGATGAATCAGGAGAGGTCTCATTCTATTTTCTCCCCTACAGGGACAGCTTCGCGCTGAGAGAAATCTACGGTCTTAACGAAACAAAGGACGATAGCGTACTTTATGATGAGATACTGAGGAAATCCGTAGTAGACGATGGCAACAGGAAGGTGCTTATATTCCACGGCTTTGTTACACCGGGAGTCAAGGAGGATATGGAGACCAGCGACTCGGAGAGGCTCCTTACAGTTGGCGGGACAGACTTCATAAAGGCCGAGGTATTCGATAACTTCGATTATGTTGCGCTTGGCCATCTTCATAAGCCCCAGTGGGTGAGGAAGGGCAGGATCAGGTACAGCGGTTCGCTGATGAAATACTCGTTCTCAGAGGCAAACCACAGGAAAAGCATCTCGGTAGTCGAGATGGACAAGGATGGGAATGTAGAGGTGAGGGAGAGGTCCATAACCCCCAAGAGGGACCTTGTGATACTTAAGGGAAGCTTCACAGACCTTATGAACAGTCCCGGTGACAGCCATGCGAAGGATTTTGTAAGGGCTGTCCTCACTGACACTGAAGAGATCCAGGATCCCCTCGAAAGGCTGAGGGTAAGGTATCCTAACATCATAGAGCTCCAGAGGGAGATGGACCTGAAGGAAGAGGGGGCCAGCTTCGCTGCCCTTGAAAGGATGGAAGCAAGGGATATCAGGAGCCTATTCCAGGAGTTCTACCTGCTCGAAAACGGCGACGAGCCCAGTGATGCAATGGTGAGGATCATAGACGAGACAATACAGGAAATGGGGGTGACATCCGATGAAACCTATAAGGCTTAGGATGAATGCGTTCCTTGGATTCAAGGATGAATGCACCATAGATTTCACTAAGCTGTATGATGACAGGATATTCCTCATAACCGGAGCGACCGGCGCAGGGAAGACCTCAATATTCGACGGGATCTGTTATGCCCTGTACGGAAAGGCTTCAAGCAGCGACAGGGACAAGGCCGACTGCTACAGGAGCCAGCTCGCTGGTGCCAAGGATGACATGGAGGTCGAGCTTGAGTTTTCTGTAAGAGGGGAGAAATACAACATAAAACGTACGGAAACCGCTAAAGGGACCTCCAAGGTACTGTTCTACAGGGAGAGCGATAAGCAGAACGTCCTGGTGAAGACAAGGGAAGTGAACCAGGAGATTGAAGCCATACTTGGGCTGACACTTGAGCAGTTCAAGAAGATCGTCATGATACCCCAGGGTGAGTTCAGGGAATTTCTGGCATCAAGCACCAAGGACAAGTCTGACATACTGAAGAAGCTCTTCTCGACTGAGGTGTACCAGGATTTCCAGGACAGGATCAAGGCCAAGTATGATGAATCAAAGAAGCTGGACTCAGAGCTCATCTTAAGGTTCAAGGAGGCGATGGGCGAGGCAGGTATCCCCGACCAGGACATAGACATGGGTGAAAGAGAGCTTAAGGTGAAGCTTGAGGCAACAGAAATAGAAAAGACGAGGATCGAAGCTGAAGCCCTTGAACGGGAGGCTCTGCTGAAAGCATCTGAAGCTGAGATCCTTGCAGCTGAGGACAATAACAGGAGACTGGCAGCATTTAGGACCGCTGAAAAGCAGCTGAACGACCTTTCCCGTGAGGAACCCAGGGTCATTTCTGATTCGAAGGTTTTGGACGGGATACTGAAGGCAAGGCTCATACTTCCAAAGGAGAAGGAGCTTGCTGCGAAGACCAGGGACCTTGAAAACTCGGTGAAAAACCTTGAGGCAGCAATGAGGGATACGAAGAAGAATGATTTGCTGAAGGAAAGCCTTTTAAAGGAGAAGGAAGCAGCTGACATTGAATATTCAGCACTGGACAACCTGAAGGCGGAAAAATCCATGAAGGAGGAACTCCTGGACAAAGCAGCAAGACTTGCAGAAGCGAAGAAAAGGACAGTATCTCTTCAAAAGGCCAGGACGATCCTTGAAAGTGAAAGGGATACTCTTGCAGAAAGGCTCAGGAAGGCTGAATCACTGGCATCGGAGGAAGCCCAGCTCAAGGAAAGGGAGAGCAGTCTAAGCCTTCGGGTGTCGGACCTTACGCTCTTGAAGCTGAAGCTTGACGGTGAAAGGAAGCTCCTTCTTGATGCCCACAGGCTGACCAGGAAGCTTGCCGCAGAAAAGGAGAAGCTGGAAAAGGCCGGGAAGGAAGAGAAGGACTGGAAAAGAAAATCAGACGAATGCATGCATGCTTTCCAGCAGGCTGAAGAGACCAGGAAAGCCAGCCTTGGTGCGATACTGAGGAGGGACCTTATTGAAGGGGAGCCATGTCCCGTATGCGGATCTGTTCATCATCCGCTCACTGGAGAAGAGGAGGCAGGCTTTGACGAGGAAGGTTATCTAATGGCCCAGAAAGCCCTTGAGAACGCAAACAGGGAGCTTGCAAAAGCAGACCAGAAGATCGAAGGTATCAAATCTTCACTTGAGGAGATCGAAGCGGAGGCAAATGAATTCTATGCCAGCAGCGGACTCAGGGAGAGTACTGTTGAAGAGATAACAAGGGAAGGTACCGCAAAAAAGGACCTTATAGCTAAGGTAGAGGCAGAGATCGCCGCAGCTGAAGGGCTTAAGCAAAAGGCATCCGGGGATCTTGCGAAGCTGAAAATCGAGCTTGAAGGTCTCGAAGGTATGAAGGAAAGGCTTGACTCAATCGGACAGGCTTTGCAGAAGGCTTCAGAGGAGCTTGGAGCTGCAAAAGGTGAAGAAAGGACTCTTGAGGAGCAGGGTGCTGACATTGACATAAAAAGAGTATCTGATGAAATTTCGGGGCTTGGATTAAAGATCGCATCTATAAGCAGGGACCACGAAAGGATAGCATCATCACTGAGGGATACTGACCTGATGCTTACAGCGCTTAACGAGAGAGCGGGGAATCTTACTTCTCTTAAGGGAGCTCTGATGGAGGAGACAATTGATCTTCGGAATGAGCTTGAAACCAGCATCGCATCGGAAGGTCTGTCAATCGATGAGTATGACCAGCTGAAGGGAAGGATTTCAGAGATTCCCGCAAGGGAAAAGGATATAAAGACCTTCTACGAGGGACTGAACAGGGCACGAGGAGCCTTTTCACAGCTTGAGGAGGATTGCTCCGGAAGGACAGAGATTCCTCTATCGCCGCTTCATGAAAAGAAGGACCAGGCCAGGTCAAGGCTTGAGGAAGCGAGGAAATCATTAAGCAGCGTAGACAAGGAGTGTTTCAAGCTTAATGGTCTTCTTGTCAAAGCGGAGGATACAGTCTCAAGGTACAAGGCCAACAGGGAAAGGTTCGGAGCCCTCTACAGGCTCCACAGCACAGCATCTGTCGGCAGGTCCTTTGAAACCTTCGTCCAGTCGTACTATTTCGACGGGATACTGGGCATGGCAAACAAAAGGCTATGGAAGATGTCGGAGGGCAGATTCCAGCTTAAGAGAAAAGAGGACCAGGCCAGCAAAAGGGAGAAGATAGGACTTGACCTTAACATACATGACGCCTATACAGGACGGGAAAGGGACGTGCTGTCACTCTCCGGCGGAGAGAGCTTCAAGGCATCGCTAGCTTTAGCTCTGGGCCTTTCGGACTTCATTGAGAGCAGCAGGGGGAGCGTTAACCTTGAAACGATCTTCATAGACGAAGGCTTCGGGTCCCTTGACCAGGATTCCCTTGAGAATGCCCTTGGATGTCTGATGGACCTCAACGTGTCCGGAAGGATAGTCGGGATAATATCGCATGTTTCAGAGCTGAAGGAAAGGATACCTAGAAAAATAACAGTGAAGTCGAAGCCGGGTGCCGGAAGCTTCGCGGAAATTAACTGAGGTGCATATGGAACTTATAGGATACAGCAAATGCGGAACCTGCCAGAAGGCAAGGAAATATCTCTCATCGAGGAATATCCCTTACGAATGGAGGGAAATAACAAAGAAGCCTCCAGGAATTGATGAGCTAAGGAGCATAATTTCCTCAGGTATAGAGCTTAAGAGGCTCCTTAACACCAGCGGTCAATCATACCGTGAGCTCAACATGAAGGAAATGCTGGGCAGCATGGATGAGGAGCAGGTGCTTGAACTACTTTCAAAAACCCCTATGCTTGTAAAGAGGCCGATACTAAGGACTGACAGCGGCAAGACCCTTGTCGGTTTCAAAGAGGATGAGTGGAACAAGAGCATATAAATAAGAGAAGCTGTCCTTAGTTTAATCAGGACAGCTTCTCTTATTATGCAGATATTATTTGTTTCCCGGCACCTACCTGAACACGTGGATTACCTTCTCATCATTGAGCTTCTTTATTATCGTCATAGTTATGGGTATAAGGAATATTCCAAGGACACCGAAAAGCCTGCCTCCGATGAATATGCAGAGGAGGATTACTATAGGATGAAGGCCGATCTGGTCTCCGACGATCTTTGGTTCCAGGGACTGCCTCACTACTGTAATGACGAGATATAGGAGGAGGATTCCAAGTCCGAGCCCTGTTCTGCCGATCACTATCGCAATAAGGCCCCATGGAATGAGGACTCCGCCTGTTCCAAGGATGGGCAGGATATCTATTAGTGCGATGACGAACGCAAGGGGTATGGCATTCCTTATCCTAAGCAGTGAGAGCCCTATGGAAAGCTCGATGAAAGTGAGTGAGATCAGCATCAGATATGCCTTAGTATAGCTGGAGAGGACATTCTTCAGGTTTTCTCTGGCCCTCGTGATAATGTTCTTCATGTTTTCGGACATCTGCCTGAGTATGAACGAGTATATCTTTTCACTGTCAAAAATGAAGAAGAAGCTCGAGATTATCATGAACAGGAACTTGATAAAGAACAGTGACACTCTGGCGGCAACAGAGCTTAACATGTTAAGCGCATTGCTCGAAATGAACCTTACTATCTCTCCGAGTGAGTTTGCAAGTCCTTCAATGAAATCCCTGATGACCGGTTCTGCAGCAGGGAAGGAAGCGACCAGACGGTCAACCGTTCCTATGAGACCCGGCTCTATATCGTTCTTGTAGAGGTCAGGCAGCCTGTAAGCAAGTTCCCTTGTCTCGAAGAAAAGTGATACTCCAAGGTATGCAATAACAGTAAACAGGATGATATAAAACAGGATGAGTATAAGGGCTGAAAGGAACCTTCTGTTTATTCCGGTCTTATTGTGAATCTTCATGATCAGCGGTTTCAACAGAAGCGCTATGGCCAGTCCGAGAAAGAACGGTGCGAGTATTGGCAGTATGTATTTCAGTGCCGCATACCCGAATCCTGCAAGTATTCCGTAATACATGAAATTTATGATGAATCTTTTTCTCTTTTCCAACTCTCGAACCTCCTGAAGCGTAGCTCATAAGCCAATTCTACACTATCAGAGAAAGTAAATTACAAACATAGCTGAAAAATCGGACTAATTTAAGCGAATTTTAACAAGATTAATTCGCTCTGCAAGCTTTTAATGGAAATAGCCTGAGAAATCCTTCTGAGAAGCGAGATGGGCATGGTTTTAGTGATCATTTGATGCAATCAAATGGAAGGGCATTTCTGCCCTTCCGTTAACGATGATGAAGTCATCTCTTGTTATCCATGTACCAGCTTACGTTGCCATCGTCCCTGACATGAGGAGGGATATCATTCAAAAGCCTCTCAAGGTCCATGTCCCTTGGTTCAGCATATTCAAGCACTGAAGTGAAATGTTCATGTGTCGTAAGTTCTTCGTTGACATTAGGTACCACCCAAATCCTGCGTACTCTTCTGCTTATGTCATTTGCACTTTTCCTTGACGGCATGTGCCTCTCGAGCCACTGCATTATAGAAGAGCCCTCGCCTCTTCCGGTCTTTCCCGGACTGGTTACTGCTGTCATTTTGAATTCCTCCTTTGACAGCTTGATAGTAACATAAATCAGAACTGGAAATGTGGAGGGATTGTTAATATTTAACAAACGAGTGATGAAATATGGACCCTGCTTGAATTAAGCAAGGTCCAATAAAAAATATCCACAGTACTTGTACAAAACAATGAAAATGTGTGTCACTCAGCAGCTAGATCATGTACTCCCTGTTTTCAATGTACCAGTCTATGACGCTGTCATCCCTTACATGCACCGGGAACTCATACAGGAGTCTCATAAGCTCATGGTTTCTTGATTCACCGACATCTATCGGATATCTCAGTCTCTCGTGGATCGGCAGTTCTCCCGTTATCTCCGGTACTATCCAGACATTCTGCAATTTGTCCCTGAGGTCAGTGGAATTCTTCTTTTCAGCAAAGTACGTATAGAAAAGTGTCGGAAGTGTAGATGACGGCTTGTTAGGTTTCCTTTCTTCCTTCATTGTATCGCCCCCTAAAGCGATCATATCGCTGCTACAGCGATCATATCGCTGCTAAAGCGATCGTAGTGACCCTACAGCGATCATATACTACCATACCCATATGAAGAAACGACCATGATCTGATTAATTTTTAACGAATTTTTGGTTAATTATAAGGATAATAAAGTCCCGCTGCATCATGCAGCGGGACATAATATTACTCAAGCCTGTCTAGCCTTGTCGGCTCCGGATCGACATACAGGGTCTTGTTTGTTGAATAGGTCACCATCCCTGGTTTTGCCCCATTTGGCTTCTTTACATTCTTTACCTTTGTATAGTCAACAGGTACCTTTGAGGAGGTACCGGCCTTGCTGTACCATGCGGCAAGGTTGGCTGCTTCAAGCAGGGTTTCTTCAGAGAAATTCTCAGCTTTAATAATGACATGGGAGCCTGGAATATCCTTGGTATGGAGCCAGGTGTCGTTCTTTCCGGCAAACTTTACGGTGAGGAAATCGTTCTGAGTGTTGTTCTTGCCCACATAGATGTCTATTCCTTCTGTTGATTTGAAATGGAACGGTTTGGATGGCTTCTCCTTACCTGCAGGGACCTTCCTGAACCTGAGATAGCCGGCAACCATGAGTTCCTGCCTTATGTCATCGACCTCACGCTGGTTTTCGGAGTTCTGAAGGCTCAGCATGATTGAATTCAGATAGCTCAGCTCTTCCTCAGCCAGCAGCTTCTGCGATGCTGCCATCTCTTCAGCTCTCTTCTTCTTGTTGTACCTGTGATAGTAATGCTGGATGTTCTGGCTTATGGTCTTGTGCTCGTTTAACCTTATGACGGCTTCAGTGCCATCGTAATAGTTAAGGAGAGTTGCCTCGCTCATGCCGTCCTTCAGGCTGTGAATGTTGGAGGTAAGGAGCTCGCCTTTAAGGCGGTCCTCATTCTTGTCCATGGATTCCCTTATGGATTCGTCGAGAATGTTGATCTTCTTCAGGACCCTCTCGATATTAGTATGTATCATCTTCTGCATGTCTGCGCTTTTTCCGCGCATCCTGTCCTTCTGGTCCCTTTCGCTTACGAAATCCTCAAGCGCCTTTGAAGCGCTGTCGTAGGGGACAAGGTCACCCTTGAATGGATAGGACACCACATCCTTATATTCCCCGTCCTCCCTCATTATGTAGAAAGAAGTTCCTTTGCCGGTGGATTCAACGATGCCCCTTATGAAGGCAAGAGGGTCAGTGCCGTCATATACCTCATAAATCAGGTTTGATGTGCGTCTCGATACACCTGAGAATATCCTTGAAAAGAAATCGGGGTCCAGGTTGTCGGGGTCTCCCGCCAGAAGAAGCTCCTCATCGGTGTAGGAAAGTGGGTCAAGCTTGTTGCTAGGCGGCGGCGGTATGTAGGCCTTTCCGGGAAGAAGGACCCTGTAGGTGTTCCTGTCAGCGCTTACATGCTTGATGCATTCAATGATCTTCATATCCCTTTCCCTGATGAGGATGATGTTTGAATGCCTACCCATCATCTCCACGGAAAGTATGAATTTCTGGTCGAAGCCCATTTCGTCCTTTCCTGAAAAGGTAAGGTTCACCAGCCTGTCTCCGTCAAGCTGTCTGATGCCTTCAAAGAACGCACCCTGCAGGTGCTTTCTGAGCACCATCAGGAACAGCGGTGCCTGAAGCGGATTCTGCCTCTGTATCTCTGTGAAGTGAAGACGTGAAAAGCTGCTGTTGGAGGTTATGAGAAGCTTCCTGTTGCCGCTTCTGCCTCTGAAAGTCAATATTATCACATCGCTTTCAGGCTGGTTGACCTTGTCCACCCTGGAGCCTTCAAGTCCTGTGCTTATCTCTCTTACAACGTTGCTGAAATATATGCCATCAAGTGCCATGATCATTCTCCTTGTCGTATCTCTCAATATACTATACCACAAAACCTGCAAAGTATGATTTGCCATGTATAGGGACTGCTGGGGAGGGCATAATGATTCTGGTGATTTTATGGAGCTGGAAGAGATCGTAGAGGCAGGTATTGGAATAAATGCATCCGACATACACTTCATACCGGGGTCAGAGAAGGCCGGTGTGTTCTTCAGGCAGGGTGAAAGGCTGGAATCATACTGCAGCCTTGACATGAACAGACATAACTTATATCTGCAGAGAGTAAAGGCAAATTCGGGCATGAACATTTCGGAGAAAAGGCTGCCGCAGGACGGGGTTTTCAGGATGGCAGGAATGACCATTCGCGTAAGCACCATGAAGTCTGTAAACGGAGAGTCACTCGTCATGAGGCTCTTCGACAGGCGGGACATGGGCATCAGAATGCTTGGGATGACAGTTGATGACATTTCAAGACTTCTTGTCCATCTGAAGGATGGAAGAGGGATAACCATGATCGCAGGAGAAACCGGCATGGGCAAGAGCACTACCCTGTATGGGATCATGAATGAGCTGAAGGACCAAAGCTATAAGGTGCTGTCTGTGGAAGATCCCGTTGAAAGGTTCATTGAAGGAGTGGTACAGTGCCAGATAAACGAGGCGGCTGGTCTGACTTATGAGAGGGCCATATTCGCATCACTGAGGCAGGACCCTGATTTCATATGCATAGGTGAGATAAGGAATGAGGAGACTGCAAAGGCCCTTGTCAGGGCATCCCTTACCGGTCACAGGGTGATCTCGACGATTCATGGCACAGGCTACAGGAATGTGATCCTGAGGCTGATGGATTTTGGCATAAGGGAGGAGCACGTAGCAGGTTCGGTAGGGCTTGTATTGACCCAGAGGCTTGAATCTGAGGAAGGAAGGAGGAAGCTTGATGTCAGGATGGAGTTTGGGGATAAAGTGGAGACGAAGATTCAACAAGGAGAGATTCTTCTATGAGAAGTCGATATACCTTATGAACGGCCTTGGTCTGGTTGAATCGCTGGGGCTCTCCGATGATGAAACAGAGATTGAGCTCTCGAAGCACCTTCAGGGTGGCGCAGCTTTAGCTGATTCCTTTGAAAGGACAGGTGCATTCACAAGGCGAGAGGTCTCTGTGATCAGGCTGTCCGAGGAAACAGGGACCATAGGGGCGGCCTTTCGGGGACTGTATGAGGACCTTAAGGAGGAGAGGGAGCTAAGCGGGAAGATCAGGACAGTACTCATTTATCCGGGGATACTCATCGGAGCCACATTCACATTCCTATATGCCGCAGCATATTATCTGGTACCGCCGATCCACGGGATGATCAGCGGGATATCAGGAGGCAGCGCTATCCTTGACCTGGTAATGGCTTTCACGGCAGCTGTTCCCGCCAGGGTCTCTGGAATAGCATGCCTTGGCATCATGGCATTTTCGTTCCGGTGCATCATGGACAGGGAAAAGGTGTTTACGCTGGTGCTTGGCAGGAAGAAGGCCCAGTACGGTGAGATGATGTTCATAAAGGAATTCAACAAGCTTGTGTCAGGAGGGATGGATGTCCTGAGGGCGGCAGAGCTGCTGGATGATGGCGTATTCAAGGGACAGGGCCTTATGGCAAGGCTTACCCGTGGTGAGGGACTCGAAGCTGCTTTCAGGAAGGAAGGCTTTTCAGAGCTCCTCCTAAGCTATATCCACATGGCCGAGCAGACAGGTGACCTGCCTGTTGCCCTTGAATCATACATTTCAAACCGAAGGTCCTGGTTCGAGGATTACCTGAAAAGAAAGACAGCCCTGGTGGAACCTATGGCAGTAATTCTGATGGGGCTTGCAGTACTTGCTTCAGCCTCCGTGATACTTCTTCCCATGCTTGATGCTTATGAGGCGTTATGAAGGAAGGCTCCTTGTTGAGCTGATCATTGCAATTGCCCTCATGGCGCTGATCCTCCCGTCCCCGAAAAGGACAGCCGCTGAAGGATCGGTATCATACAAGGAGGATGCCGCGATCATATTCATGGGTACAATGATAGGAGAGCTAAGGAAGTCAGCTGAGACAAAGTCAGTCAGAAGGGTATACATCCCGGATTCAACCATAAGGGTATACAAGGGTACTTTGCTATTAAAGAAGATACAGCTGCCAGCCGGCTCCAAACTGACAATGACGGGTGTTACTACACTTGATATCGGAGCCGGGCCAAACTGGTATTACGACATAACTGGTGTCCCTTCAGCCAACGGGAGGGTATATTTTCACATCGGAGGTGTGAAGCAATGCGAGATCATGATAAATTTCGGGACGCAGGCAATGGACATAAGGTGAGAAACGGATACATATCGGTACTTGCAACAACGGTTGTTCTGGCCGTATTCATCGGATTGCAGTCCATCGTCTCTGAAAGCATGGACCAAAGGCTCAGGCTCATAAGGTACAGGGAGCAGCTCATTTTCGACTACAGGGTGGAAGCCTATTACCTGATGATCAAGGAAGGCGATCTGGAGGCTCCAGAAGGAGAAGCCAACGGTTCACTTGTCTCATACTCGATCGATCACGAGACTTCCGGCGACACGTGGATAAGCATATCCACGGCAGAAGGGGTTACTGCAATAACAGGGTATTTTGACGGAGTCAGGCGGGGAACCTATGAAATCAGTAAGTAAGAGGGGGTTTATCCTGCAGGAGGTCCTGTACTACATAATCATAATGGCGCTGGTGCTTGGGATTTCACTAAGGGCCTTCACCGGAGTGCTCAAGACGTACCTGGATGCGAGGTCCCAGCTGAAGGCCATGGATTATGCCTATATGGCCTTTGAAAGGATCAAGGAGGACCTTCATTCGAACAC
>DIXH01000012.1:38650-50966 GCA_002428605.1 Clostridiaceae bacterium UBA6085 | reverse complement strand
TCGGTCCAGCACCTTTTTCTGCTTCTGGTGCTTATGGCTGCCCTCACTGCCAGGACTTCGAGGCTTGTATTGAGCCACACGTTCATCGAGGAGGGAGTCTATTCACTGGACCTGAGGTACTCTGAGCTTGAGAAGGACCTGCCAGGCCTTGAGGCTGCACTTGCTGCAAGGTTTCCAGGCCCTCTCGATGCCAGGAGCTTCTTTTCGGCAGGTAAAACCTTGTCATACGGGACCTGTACACTTTCACTGAAAGGGATATATAATAATCGTATGATGCTCTACATATCGGACACGAGACATGTCCTTAAGAGAGAGCTTGAACTCATTTGGGAAGAGTACCCAATACTGAGGATAAGGAGCATATGAATGAGGATATTCATTGTGGGGATGCCCGGAAGCGGCAAAACAACACTTGGCAGGCTTTTGGCAGCTGCGACAGGAATGAAGGCTGTAGATACGGACAGGCTGATAACTGAGAAACACGGAAAGACCCCAAGCCGGATAATAACTGAGGAGGGAGAGAAGACTTTCAGGGAGCTGGAGCGTGAGATCCTGGACGAGGTTCTCAAAATGGACGACCTGATCATCTCAACCGGAGGAGGATTTCCGATCTTTAGCGGAAACATGGACAGGATGCTTCAAGATTCTCACGTGATATACATCAAGACAAGCATCGACATACTCTGGAAAAGGCTTAAGCATGACAAGACAAGGCCTCTTTCAAACAGCCATGATAAGCTCAGGAAGCTATATTCTGAAAGAAAGCCATTCTACGAGAAGGCAGGTATCATCATAGACGGCAGCCTGGACTCAAGGTCAAATCTGGCTAAAGCTCTCGAAAGGTTAAATGCGCTGGGGATTGTTAAAAAAACCATTTAAGACAACATGCAATTGCCAATTGCAAATGTACCTCCTTTCTGATAGAATATCCTTGGTAAATTGCGAAATGGTACATGATGCCCAGAGCCGTCCACAGGTTATGAGTGCATGATCGGCCTATAGCATCGTAACGACTTAGGTTGACAAGCCCCATGACCAAGGTGAGCGAAATGCCCGCACAGGTCCCTGGAGGGGCTTTGTTAGATTATTTGGAGGGAAAACAATGATATCAGCAAGTGAATTGAGAAAAGGCACAACCTTCGAGCAGGACGGACAGGTATTCGTAGTACTTGACTTTCTTCATGTCAAGCCAGGAAAGGGAGCGGCATTCGTAAGGACAAAGCTCAGGAATGTAATCTCTGGCGGAACCACGGACACAACCTTCAACCCGACTACAAAGCTTCAGGAAGCTGTAATCGAGAGAAAGGAAATGCAGTATCTCTACAATGACGGAGAGCTGTACTATTTCATGGACCAGGAGACCTACGAGCAGATCCCTCTCAACTATGAGAAGGTTGAAGATGCGATAAAGTTCCTGAAGGAAAACAATTTTGCGGTAATAAAGTTCTACAAGGGAGATGCATTCTCAGTTGAAGCACCTAACTTCGTCGAGCTTGTCATCACCGAGACAGAGCCCGGAGTAAAGGGAAATACGGCTACAAACGCGCTTAAGCCTGCGATCGTAGAGACCGGAGCACAGGTAATGGTTCCTTTCTTCATAAACGAAGGGGATGCCATAAGGATAGATACAAGAACTGGAGAGTACATGGAAAGGGTTTAAGGCCCTTGAAGCAAGCCGGCAAGGGGGTGACCCTCTGCCGGCTTTTTCTCTGCATACGGAGGGATACTATGAAAGGTCTGTCACAGGAATCACTGTTTCATTTTTTCAGGGAAGACGGAGGCAGGGTAGCTTTGTTCTGCTCGATCAGAGAAGCCATTGAAGCTTTTGGAGCTTCAGATGAGCATATGGGCAAATCACAGATATCATTCGGCACTAAAAGAAGATTCGCCTGGGTCTGGATGCCGCTCCATACCGGAAAAGGCAGGCCTGAAGGATGCCTGGTACTTACACTGGCCCTTCGGAGGAGGGTTGATTCTGACAGGGTTGCCGAAGCGGTTGAACCATATCCCGGCAGGTGGACCACCCATATCATGATCACAGATGCCAAAGACTTGGATGACGAGGTCTCAAATCTCATTGAAGAGGCATATTTGCTGTCAAATGATCATTAATGATCGAATCACCCTGCTTCATCAGGCAGGATATTCTTTCCTTGAAGATTGTGAAAAAAGAAACGAAAAAAGCTGTAAATCAGGGGTATCTGAGAAATTGGCCCGATAAAAGCTTTAGCTGAAATTATCGAATCATGAATAATGACTACGTTTACATGTGAAAGAGTCATCATAAAATAATATAATTAAAAATTTAACAATAATACTTGACTCTAGGGGTATACCTTGTTACAATGGCAATGTGATAAATAATTAACAAAGGCGGAGAGAATATGAAGACTGTTGGAAATGTAACTGAACTCATCTCTAAGTTTGAAGAAGTCAGGGAAGCACAAAGAAAATACTCTGCGTATACACAGGAACAGGTAGACGAGATCTTCAGGATGGCTGCGCTTGCTGCAAGCAACGCGAGGATAAGGCTTGCACAGATGACGGTCGAAGAGACAGGAATGGGAATCGTGGAGGACAAGGTCATCAAGAACCAGTTCGCCTCTGAATACATATACAACCAGTACAAGGACGAGAAGACCTGTGGAGTGATCGAGAAGGATGAATCCTTCGGAATAATGAAGGTTGCTGAGCCGATTGGCGTAGTTGCCGCCATAGTCCCTACAACCAACCCAACGTCGACAGCCATATTCAAGGCGCTCCTGGCACTTAAGACAAGGAACGGAATAATATTCTCCCCGCATCCAAGGGCGAAGAGGTCCACCATAGAGGCTGCAAGGACAGTGCTTGAGGCTGCCGTAAAGGCAGGGGCACCTGAAGGGATAATCGGATGGATCGATGAGCCTTCTGTGGAGCTGTCCCAGGCTGTCATGAAGGAAGCGGACATAATCCTCGCGACAGGCGGGCCTGGAATGGTAAAGGCAGCATATTCATCAGGAAGACCTGCTATCGGAGTAGGCGCTGGAAATACGCCTGCGATAATAGACGAGACTGCACATCTGAAGATGGCGGTATCTTCAATACTCCTCTCGAAGACCTTCGACAATGGTGTCATCTGTGCATCAGAACAGACAGTTATAGTAATGGATGAGGTTTACGATGAAGTAAGGAGAGAATTCCTGGAAAGAGGAGCATATGTCCTGAACGAAGATGAGACAGAGGCGGTCAGGGGAGTGATCCTCAGGAACGGAGCGCTCAATGCTGATATCGTCGGCCAGAGTGCGGCAAAGATCGCAAGCCTTGCAGGTCTGACAGTTCCGGAGGATACGAAGGTGCTTATCGGAGAAGTGGAGTCTGTAGAGCTTGAAGAGCCGTTCTCACACGAGAAGCTTTCGCCTGTGCTTGGAATGTACAGGGTCAAGACCTTCGATGAAGCGCTGGATAAGGCAGACAGGCTTGTCAGGCTTGGAGGATTCGGGCATACGTCCGTGCTGTATACCGACCAGGTGAAGATGAAGGACAGGGTAAATGCATTCGGAGCGAGGATGAAGACAGGAAGGACCATAATCAATATGCCTTCATCACAGGGAGCCATCGGAGACATCTACAACTTCAGGCTTGCACCTTCACTCACCCTGGGCTGCGGAAGCTGGGGAGGAAATTCCATAAGTGAAAACGTGGGGGTCAAGCATCTCATGAATGTAAAGTCGGTAGCTGAGAGGAGAGAGAACATGCTTTGGTTCAGGGTTCCTGAAAAGATATACTTCAAGTCGGGTGCTATAGGCACTGCCCTCCTGGAGCTCAAGGACATGAGGAAGAAGAAGGCTTTCATAGTCACCGACAAGGTGCTTTATGGCCTTGGCTACTGCGACAGGATAGTGAAGATACTTGATGAATCAGGGATCGACCATAAGGTGTTCTTCGATGTGGAGCCGGATCCGACACTTGCCTGCGCAAGGAAGGGAGCCGAGGAAATGGGAAGCTTCAATCCCGATGTCATCATAGCGGTAGGCGGAGGCTCGCCAATGGATGCAGCGAAGATAATGTGGACCATGTACGAGCATCCTGAGGTAAGGTTCGAGGACCTGGCCATGAGGTTCATGGACATCAGGAAGAGGATCTATCCTTTCCCGAAACTGGGTGAGAAGGCGATGTTCATAGCGGTCCCGACGTCTGCCGGAACAGGCTCGGAGGTTACCCCGTTCGCGGTAATAACAGATGAGTCCACAGGGATCAAGTACCCGCTGGCTGACTACGAGCTTACACCTGACATGGCCATAGTTGACACCGAGCTCATGATGGAAATGCCTAAAGGACTTACGGCAGCATCAGGAATAGATGCCCTGACACATGCGCTGGAGGCATACGTATCTGTTCTGGCATCGGAATATACGAATGCCCTCGCAATGGAGTCTATAAGGCTCATATTCAAGTACCTGCCGCTGTGCTACACGGAAGGAAGGACAAATATCAAGGCGAGGGAGAAGATGGCCCACGCGTCGACAATGGCCGGGATGGCATTCGCCAACGCTTTCCTCGGAGTATGCCATTCCATGGCCCACAAGCTGGGTGCATACCACCACATACCACATGGAGTAGCCAACAGCCTTCTCATTGACGAGGTCATCAGGTTCAATGCAGTTGAGAATCCGAGAAAGCAGGCTGCCTTCCCACAGTTCAAATACCCTAACATCAAGTTCAGGTATGCAAGGATAGCTGATTACCTGGGACTTCCCGGAACAGACGACGACGAGAAGATAGAGAGCCTCATCGCTGCCATAAATGAACTGAAAAGGAAGATCGGCCTGCCAATGACTATACAGGAGGCTGGAGTGAAGGAAGAGGACTTCTTCGAGAATATTGACGAGATGTGCGTACAGGCCTTTGACGACCAGTGTACGGGTGCTAATCCGAGATATCCGCTCATATCTGAAATAAAGGGAATGTACATTAACGCATACTACGGAAAGTAGTATAAGGATCAACCGGAGAACCTGTAGGAATGTGATCCATTCTTACGGGTTTCTTATTTTAATATGAATATGCATGGAGTTATGCATAATTATAGCCCGTTCAATTGTATTTGATTTGTCCTTTTGATATAATGATTTTAAGCAGTTCTTGAAGTCAGGAGGATGAAAATGAGCGAAAAGGCAAAGAACACCTACGGCCAGGGCGTGGTTAAAATATCTGAGGATGTGGTCGGGGTAATTGCAGGGATAGCAGCAAGCGAGATCAAGGGAGTCGCGGGGCTATCGGCAACCCTGACAGGCGGAATAACACAGGTTGTCACAGGCAAGCGCAACGTGACAAAGGGCGTTAAGGTGACGGTCGGCGAAAAGGACGCGATAATCGACATGATACTTTCTGTCGAGTATGGCTTCAGGATCCCGGAAGTTGTGGAGAAGGTTCAGGAAAACGTGCTGACGACAGTTGAGGCCATAACTGGACTCAAGGTATCAGCGGTCAATATATTCGTGAACAACATCTACGTCAAAGGAAAAGAACAGGAACCCAAGGAAAAGTAACAAAGAAGCCCTCTGGTCACAGAGGGTTTTTTGAAGCGGACATAAATTATCAAAGGAGGGGGCTACAGGCCCTTAGTTATGAGCATTAGAGAAAAAGAGAAGAGGTCAAGAGAGATAGCCATGGAAATCGTGTATCAGAGCACGATCAACGACAAGGACCCAGTAGAGCTTGTAGCGGATTACTTCGAAGAGTACGGTGAATCGGAGGAAGCTGACAGGGACTATGTAATGAGGGTCGTAGGCGGCGTCATGGAGAAGCGTGAGGAACTTGATGCCCTTATCGAGGCTAACCTTGTGAAGTGGAAGCTTTCAAGGGTTTCCAAGATAAACCTCAGCATACTCAGGGTAGCCCTTTATGAGATAAAGCATGAAGACAGCATACCGAACAACGTATCAATCAACGAGGCCGTTGAGATCTCGAAGAAATATTCTGATGAGCAGTCAGCGGCATTCATAAACGGAATACTGGACAAGATAGTTAAGGCTTAAGGAGGAACTCAGGTGACAGAGATAATCGATGTGAAGAGCATAGCCCAAAGGGTAAGGGAAGACCTGAAGGCCAGGATAGCAAGCCTCAGGGATAGCGGCAAGGGGATACCTACCCTTGCGACGATCCTTGTCGGGAATGACCCGGGGTCCGAATACTACATGGCCAGCCAGAAGAAGGCGTGCGACTCCATCGGGGCCGAGATGCTTAAGCTGGTGCTTCCGGAAGACACAGCTGAAGAGGAGCTCCTTAGGACAATAAGGGACCTTAATGATGACGGAAGCGTGCATGGGATAATGGTGCTTCTACCGCTTCCTGAAGGGATAAGCGAGGGGAAGGTGGCCATGGCCATAGACCCATCAAAGGATGTGGACGGAGTGAATCCTGTCAACATAGGTCTTGTGGCGTCTACGCCGGGAGGGGTTGCTCCCTGCACACCTGAGAGCGTGCTGGAAATCCTCAAGGCCAGCCTTAAGGAGCTTAAAGGGCTTCATGCCGTTATAGTCGGAAGGTCCAACATAGTAGGTAAGCCGCTTGTACAGCTTCTCCTCAGGGAACACATGACAGTTACTGTTTGTCATTCAAGGACCAAAGGGCTGAAGGAGGTCACCAGGTCAGGGGATGTGGTGGTGGCTGCTGTGGGCAAGCCTCTCATGATCGACGACTCCTATATCCGAGAGGGTGCTGTCGTTATCGATGTGGGGACATCAGAATTTGAAGGCAGGATCACAGGCGACGTCGACCTTGCAAGGGTTACTGGAAAAGCCTCAATGGCAACGAAGGTACCAGGCGGAGTCGGAATTCTGACTACGGTGCTGCTTATGAGAAATCTTGTGGAATGCGCTGAAAAGGTGGTCTGATGAAGCTTCGTACGATGTCGGTATCCGACCTCAACACATATGTAAAAAGGAACTTCGACAATGACTTCATACTCGGCAACGTGATGGTTTCCGGTGAGATATCCAATTTCAAGGCACACAGCTCAGGACACCTTTATTTTTCACTCAAGGATGAGAATTCCAAGATAAACTGCGTCATGTTCAGGGGAGAGGCAGCAGGCCTTAAATTCACGCCCAAAGACGGGATGAAGGCGATATGCAGGGGACGTGTAAGCGTATACGTGAAGGAAGGGTCATACCAGCTGTATGCGGCATCTATTGAGGAAACCGGGCTTGGAGACCTGCATCTTGAATTCGAGAGGATAAAGGCTCTCCTTGCAAAGGAAGGGGTCTTCGATACCTCCGCGAAGCGGGATATACCTGAATATCCTGATAAGGTGGCTGTCGTAACCTCAAGGACCGGTGCGGCGGTCCAGGACATAATCAATGTGGCGGCAAAGAGGAACAAGAAGGTCTCATTGACGATATTCCCGGCCCAGGTACAGGGTGAAGGCTCGGCTGCGAGCGTGATAAAGGCTATTGAGGCTGTTGAAAAAGAAGGAAGCTTTGACGTCATAATAATAGCGAGGGGCGGAGGCTCGTTTGAGGACCTTTTCTCCTTCAATGACGAAAACCTGGCAAGGGCAATCAGGAGGTCAAAGGTACCGGTAGTCACCGGCATCGGTCATGAGGTGGACTTTACGATTGCGGACTTCGCTGCCGACATAAGGGCGGCAACTCCGTCACAGGCGGCTGAGATAGTCGTGCCTTCACTGAAGGAAATGGAGAAGAACTGTGAAGCGCTGAGGTTCAGGCTTAAGTCATCTGCTTACTCACTTCTTGAGCTTTCAAGGGAGAGACTGGATGCAAGGAGAAGGGCGCTTTCAAGGAACAATCCGGCAACTATCGTCGCAAACGAACAGCTGAGGCTCTCTGAAAGGAAGGAGCGTCTGAGGTATCTCGTAGGTACAAGGCTTCAAAATGAAAAGGAAAGTCTCGCTGGCAGATCGGAACTGCTTCTCGCTCACAGCCCCCTCGGGGTCCTCGGCAGAGGCTACGCGATAGTGTACGGTGAAAACGGCAGAATACTGAAAACGGTAGAGGAACTGGATCTTCAGAATAGTATCAGGGTAAGGCTCTGCAACGGAGAAAGGACCCTTGAGATTGAGAGGTAGATATGGCCAAGAAGAAAAGGACCTACAAGGAAATCATGGAAGAGCTGGATGCTACAATAAAGGAGCTTGAAAACGGCGGGCTGCCACTTGAAGAGGCAATCGAGAAGTACGAGCTCGGAGTGAAGCTGTCCGGTGAGCTTCTCGTCATCCTGGAGAAGGCTGAAGAGAAGGTAAGGATAATGGAAGAGGGCGGTGAGAAGAACTTTGAGGGAGCTTGAAGACTACAAGGTTCTGATAGATCAAAGCCTGAAGGAATATTTGAATAGCTTAGGTGATGGAAAGCTTGCCAGGGCAATGGCTTACAGTGTTCTGCAGGGGGGCAAGAGGATAAGGCCCGTAATGGCACTTGTTGCGGCGGAGATGTTCGGTGGAAGCATCGAGGAAGCCATGCCGCTGGCCATGGCAATTGAGATGATACACACATATTCCCTGATACATGATGACCTGCCGGCCATGGACAATGACGACCTGAGGAGAGGAAAGCCTACGAACCACAAGGTTTTCGGAGAAGCGACGGCCATACTGGCTGGTGACGCCCTCCTTAATGAGGCACACAGCCTGCTCATAAGGAATGCACTGAAATCGGGATCCAAAGGGGCTGAAGCAGCCCTTGCCGTATCACTTGCAGCAGGCAGGGAAGGCATGGTCGAAGGCCAGATGAGAGACCTTCTGAATGAGGGAAGGGCCGCAAGCTACGATGAGCTCAAGGGCTGCCACGAGCTAAAGACAGGAATGCTTATCGCAGCTTCGCTGGAGGCTCCGGCTGTTCTTTTCGGCGCCGGCGATGATGAACGTAAAGCCATGAGGGAGCTCGGACTGAAGATAGGACTTGCTTTCCAGATCAAGGACGACATCCTTGACAGGATCTCAACGAAAGAGATGCTCGGGAAGACTCCCGGCAAGGATGAGACCAGCGGCAAAACCACATATGTCTCTCTCTTCGGCATTGAAAAAAGCGAAGCGATGGCAGAAGAACTTACGGATGAATGCCTTGGCATTCTAAAGGGTCTTGACAGGGATACGGCGCAGCTGTGGGAGATGTGTCTCGCACTTCTTCAAAGAAATCATTAGTAAGGAAGAATTCAAATGGGTATATTGAGGGACAGATACAGAAATCCTGAAGACATCAAAGAACTGACCATGGATGAGCTTTACCAGCTTTCAGACGAGATAAGGGCATTTCTTATTGAATCGGTATCCAAGACTGGCGGGCATCTTGCCCCGAACCTTGGGGTCGTTGAGCTTACCGTGGCCCTCTTCAATGCCTTCGACCTTGAAAAGGACAGGATAATATACGATGTGGGACACCAGAGCTATGTGCATAAGATGCTCACGCACAGGCTTGATGATTTCGCGAGGCTGAGGAAGTACAAGGGCTTAAGTGGATTCCCCAAAAGGGACGAATCAAGGTATGACGCCTTCGACACAGGTCATTCCAGCACTTCCATAAGTGCAGGACTCGGCTATGCAAGGGCAAGGGACATCGCAGGCGACGACTACAACGTCATATCTGTGATAGGAGACGGAGCCCTTACAGGCGGGATGGCCTTTGAAGCACTTAACGACCTTGGCTTTTCAAAGACAAGGATGGTAATAGTTCTGAACGACAACCAGATGTCGATATCAAGGAACGTGGGTGGAATAAGCACCTACCTTTCGCAGCTTCGAGGCGACAACTATTACGAGAAGCTAAAGAAGGACATACAGGGCACCATAGACAGGATGCCCATGGGAAGGACGCTCAATACAGGAATGACGAGGATAAAGAACAGCGTCAAGACCATGCTGGTTCCGGGAATGCTGTTCGAGGACATGGGACTGAAATACCTGGGGCCGGTTGACGGCCACAACATAAAGGACATGAGCAAGGTCCTGAAGGTTGCAAGGGACTTCAACGGGCCTGTGATTGTTCACGTGAGGACACAGAAGGGCAAGGGCTATGTAGCTTCGGAGAAGAGGCCCGACCAGTTCCACGGGATCGCACCATTCAACAAACAGAATGGTGAGGTTGTATCGAAGGTCAAGGTTACTTATTCAAAGGTGTTCGGAGAAGCGGTGACTGAGCTTGGCAGAAAGAATGGCAGGATTTGCGCCATCACTGCGGCAATGCCTGACGGTACGGGCCTCTCAGCCTTCAAGAAGGAATTCCCCTCAAGGTTCTTTGACGTGGGAATTGCCGAGCAGCATGCGGCGACGCTTGCCGCAGGCCTTGCGGTAGCTGGGATGAAGCCTTACATCGGAATATATTCCACATTCCTGCAGCGGGCATACGACCAGGTGATACATGACATATGCATACAGAATCTACCGGTTGTGATCGGCATAGACAGGGCTGGAATAGTAGGAGATGACGGAGAGACACACCAGGGGATACTGGACCTGTCATTCCTAAGTGCGGTACCGAATCTTACGATCATGGCACCAAAATCACTGGAAGAGCTTCATAACATGGTGCTCTGGTCAGAAGCCTTCGACGGACCTCTTGCAATCAGGTACCCCAGAGGCGGAGACCCGTTAGGATTTGAGCCGGAGGCGCTCACTGAGTTCACTCCGGGAAAGTTTGAAATCATGTCAGAAGGTATAGACGGTTACATATATGCCACTGGAAAGATGGTGCAGAGGGCAGAGGCAGTTGTGAAAGGACTTGAGGCCAGGGGTCTGAGGTTCGGAATAGTCAATGCCTGCTTCATCAAGCCTGTTGATAATGAAATGATAAGGAAGCACTGCGAAGAGAATAAGGCGATAGTCACACTTGAGGACAATGTGGTCCATGGAGGTCTCGGGTCCCAGATACTCGAGGCTGCAAATGACATGGGACTCACTGCAAAGGTCCTGAGGTTTGGCTTCAGGGATACATTCGTTGTCCAGGGAGACCCTGAATCACTATACAGGCATTACGGCCTGGATACTGACTCAATCGTGAAGAAGGTGGCTGACAGGCTCTGCACTGGTGACTGCGATGAGTAAGGAGAGGCTTGATACCATACTTGTCGACAAGGGACTGTTCGAGACACGTGAAAAGGCAAGGGCTGCGATAATGACCGGAAAGGTCTATGCGGACGGCATGAAGGCCGACAAGCCTGGCGGGAAATACGACACAGAGTCTGTATTCGAGTTCAGGGGTGAGAAGATGCCCTTTGTCTCAAGGGGAGGCTACAAGCTTGACAAGGCTGTGACTTCCTTCGGTATTGACCTTAACGGGCTTACCTGCCTTGACATAGGAGCATCCACAGGAGGCTTTACTGATGTGTGCCTCCAGCGGGGAGCCGCAAAGGTGTACTCCGTGGATGTTGGCTACGGGCAGTTCGCCTGGAAGCTGAGGACAGACCCAAGGGTAGTATGCCTGGAGAGGATGAACTTCAGGTATGCGACAAGGGAGGACATCCCGGACGAGATTGATTTTGCAGCGACAGACGTTTCATTCATCTCGATAATGAAGATAATCCCTCCAGCCCTGGCACTGATGAAGGAGACAGGGACCATGGTAGCCCTTATCAAGCCACAGTTCGAGGCTGGCAGGGAAAAGGTGGGAAAGCATGGCGTAGTCAAGGACAGGAAGGTACATGAGGAGGTCATACGGAAGATCTGTGTCTTCATCACAGGGACCGGCTGCCACATATACGGCCTGGACTTCTCACCGATAAAGGGACCTGAAGGCAACGTGGAATTCCTTGTCTACTTCGGAAAGACGGACAAGGGCATAGTCTTCGAAATGGATGAAGCGATAACTAAGGTAGTTGACGGAGCACATTCCTTATGACCTGTCTTGGAGGCGTTGCATGAAGAATATTGGGATTTATAACAACAAGAGAAAGGATCCGGAAGGCATATACGAGGCTGAGACTGTAAGGATCCTCAGGGAAGTGCTTGCTGATGTCAATATCAGCAAGGTCACGGGTCCTGATGATATAAGAGGCCAGGAGCTTCTTATAGTCCTGGGAGGAGACGGGACGCTCCTTTCTGCGGCGAGGATAGCATCGAGGCATGATCTTCCTATCCTGGGAGTAAACATAGGTACCGTAGGCTTCATGACAGGAGCGGAGATCAAGGACCTGAGAAAGGCCATAGAGAACATTGAAGCCGGCAGCTTTTCCATTGAGGAAAGGATGATGCTTGAGTGTTCATTCGAGAATGACGGCATAACCAGAAGCTACGTGGCACTTAACGACATAGTGGTCTCAAAGGGTGCCCTCAGCAATATTCTGGATTTCGAGCTTTTTGTGGACATGAATTTCTGTACAAGGTACA
>DIXH01000012.1:0-38594 GCA_002428605.1 Clostridiaceae bacterium UBA6085 | reverse complement strand
GACATGGATGAGGCTGAATACTACCTCTCCGTGGACGGACAGGAGCACGAGGTCCTTAACGAGGACGTGACGATAAGGATAGGCAAGGCCAAGTTCCCGTGCAAGGTCTTAAGGCTTGCAGACTACGACTACTTCAGCGTACTAAGAAAGAAGATATTATATAAGGCAATGGATATCAACAGGGGGGAATAATTTGAAAACGGACAGACGCTCAAGGATTTTGGAAATAGTATCGAACAAGGACATCGAGACACAGGAGGAGCTGGCTGAGGAGCTGAGAAGGCTGGGATTCAACGTTACCCAGGCAACGGTATCAAGGGACATCAAGAACCTGCAGCTCGTGAAGATGCTGAACTCAAAGGGAAGGTACAAGTATGTCATTTCCAGGGATGAAGGCAAGGATATGGGTGAGAAGCTCGTGTCTATCCTTGAACAGACTGTCGTGTCTGTTGAGTCACTGGATAAGTTCGTAATAGTCAAGACGATCACTGCGTCAGCTTCTGCTGCCGCAGAAGCAATTGACCAGCTTGACCTTACTGAGATAGCCGGAACGATTGCCGGAGACAACACGATATTCATCCTGGTAAGGACTGTCGAGAAGGCGAGGGACCTCGTTGAGAAGATAAGTTCCATGATGAGGAAATAGGATGCTGATTCAACTGAATGTTAGGAATTTTGCTCTGATCGACAGTCTTGACATATCTTTTGACAGCGGCTACACGATCCTCACCGGGGAGACCGGCGCAGGTAAATCCATACTCATAGACTCAATAAGCTTTGTGCTCGGAGGAAAGTTCGCAAGGGATGCGATAAGGACCGGAGCAGACAGCGCTTTTGTGGAGGCTGTTTTTTCAGTAACCGAAGGAGTGAAGCCTGTACTTGAAGCCATGGGAATACCTTTTGAGGATGAGATCGTGGTTTCAAGGGAGACATTCACCTCGGGTAAGAACATCGCGAGGGTCAACGGCAGGACAGTACTTGTGGGTCAGCTCAAGGAGATCGGCAGGGAGCTTCTGGACATACATGGCCAGCACAACAACCAGAACCTCCTTGACACAGCAAGGCACCTTGAATACCTTGACAGCTACGTAGGTATGGATAAGGAGCCTGACTATATCGCATATTCCGAAAGGTACAATGAGCTTCTTGCTCTGAGGTCAAGGCTTTCATCAATGAAGGGCGGCAAAGACAGGGAAAGGCTCCTTGACTACCTTGCCTACCAGATCAAGGATATCGAGGATGCGAGGCTCAGCGTTGAAGAGGAGAAGGAGCTTGATGAAAAGCTCCATATGCTTGTCAATGCCGAAAAGCTTTCTACAGGCCTTGGCGGAGCGCTTGAACTGTTAGACGGAGAAGACGGAGCACTTGACAGGTGCCGCCTGGCGCTCAAGAGCCTCGGCTCAGTAGCGAAGATCATCGAAAAGGCAGGCGTTGCCCACAAGGGCCTTGAAGAAGCCTTCTATTCGATGGAGGAAGTGGCAAGGGACCTTGAAAGGCTTAACCAGGAGATATATTTCGATGCGGATGAGCTGGAGCAGGTCAACCAGAGGCTCCATACATACGAAGGACTCAAGAAGAAGTATGGAAGGGATACCGGATCGGTACTAAGCCACCTTGATGAATCCAGGAAGCAGCTTGATGAAATCGTTAACCAGGAAGCGATAATCGAGGAGATCAAGGCATCGATCGCTAAAACTGAGGAAGCTCTGAGGGAACTGGGCAAAGCCATCACCCTTAAAAGGGAAGAAGGCGGGAAACTGCTTTCAGAAAGGATAAACAGCGAAATGAAGTTCATCGGCCTTGAAAAGGCTGACTTCTCCGTAGAGGTGGCTAATGAAGGGAACCTGACTGAAGCCGGAATGGACAGAGTAAGCTTCCTTATTTCCACAAACCTTGGTGAACCAAGGAAACCCCTCGAAAAGGTGGTATCAGGTGGAGAGCTTTCAAGGATAATGCTCGCAATGAAGGTTGCCTTCATTGCCAAGGACAGGACTCCCTCAGTGATATTCGATGAGATTGACACTGGTATCAGCGGCAGGGTAGCTGAAGCTGTAGGTGAAAAGATGTATTCCCTCTCAAATGGCTTCCAGGTATTCTGCGTTACGCACCTTCCTCAGATTGCGGCCTTCTCAGACAACCACTTTGTTGTCGAGAAGCTGGAAAAGGACGGAAGGACGATAACAAGGGTAAGAAGGCTTGATGCTGAGAAGAAGGCAATGGAGCTTGCAAAGATGATCGGCGGCAGCGTGATCTCGGATATAACGGTAAGCTCTGCCAGGGATATCATCGGAAAATCGGATGAGCTTAAACGAAAATATGAAAAATAAGTACAATCAGGATTTCGGATTAAAATAATAATTCCAGATAATTAGCAATAATATAACAAATCAGATGATTTTTGAATTATAATAAAAATAATACGAAATTCTTGATAAGGGGACAATGACATGGGAAAGAAAATCAGCGTAGTCATTGCTGACGACAACAAAGACATCAGCAATTTGCTAAGAGAATACTTATCTACGGATCCTGAGATAAATGTGGTGGGCCTCGCAAGAAACGGACTGGAGACTATCGACATTGTAAGGGAGAAAGAACCGGACCTTCTTCTCCTCGATATCATAATGCCTCAGCTGGACGGACTTGGTGTTCTTGAAAAGCTCAAGAACCTGGATAACAAACCGAAGATAATAGTATATTCGGCAATCGCCCAGGACAAGATAACACAGACAGCAATCCAGCTTGGTGCTGACTACTACATGGTGAAGGACATTGACATGAAGGTCCTTAAAAGCAGGATAAAGCTCCTCTTCAATATGGAGGAGAAGCAGGAAAAGACTGAACAGCACTATGAGACTGTTGAGAAATTCCAGAGGAAGACAGAAATCGGTGAAGGTGCAGACCTGATATCAGAGGTCTCATCCATCCTCCAGGAGCTTGGCATTCCTCCTCATATCAAGGGGTACCAGTATCTAAGGGAAGCCATTCTTCTAGTAATAGCTGACCTTGAGCTGCTGTCTGCGGTGACCAAGGAGCTCTACCCGGCTATAGGGAAGAAGTTCAACACAACGCCGTCAAGGGTCGAAAGGGCCATCAGGCACTCCATTGAGGTCGCATGGTCAAGAGGCCAGATCGACAACATGAACAGGATCTTCGGCTACAACATAATCCTTGACAAGGCAAAGCCGACAAATTCTGAGTTCATCGCCATGGTNNGATTTGAATGCATAAGGCTCCGGGAAAACAGCCCGGAGCCTTGATTCTTGAAATTAATCCCAATAAATTAAGCCAGTTGTTCATTTTTATGTTGCTTTAACTGCTGGATTTTGTTAAAATAACTTTGTGCTCTTGCGGGTGTAGCTCAATGGTAGAGTACCGGCTTCCCAAGCCGGTCGTGGGAGTTCGATCCTCCTCACCCGCTCCAGAAGCCATGGGACGTTAACTCAGCTGGTAGAGTGTCATCTTGACGTGGTGAAAGTCACAGGTTCGAGTCCTGTACGTCCCACCACAATGAAACCTCCTGTCGATTGAAAAATCGGCAGGAGGTTTTGTCATCTTCAATATTTTCCAGGGTTATTTTATTAAGATTACAAAGGATCCAATATCTAAGTCCAATAGGCTTCACCTTCCAGCAGATGAGTAATGTTCTTCGATAAATGTAAGATAGTGGATTGCATAAATGATTTTTAAGTGATATGGTATAATAGATTTGCAAATCATAATAATAAAATTAAGTTATAATTAGAATTCGTATGATAAAACAGTTGTATTTTTTATATTATTATAGTCTATGTATCATCTGTTCAAACACTTCAATAGGAATTCAATATTATTTAATCTTTTTTGGGCTCATCTGCCTTTATCTCTGAAATGGTGATTTTGGCTGGGAAATATAACTGCTGTAAGGTCATTCCGGGTAAATTTGGATTAGCGTAATTGGAGTGGTTGAGTCTGGGGCAAACGCAAGTCTATCCAGACTAAATAGATATTAAGAAGAAACTATTTGAGGTGTTAGTAAATAAGCAATAACTATTTTGGAGGAACCTATTGGAACTAATAAGTGTTAATGGGATCAGTAAATCCTATGGGAAACGATCAGTTCTTAAAGATATTAACCTAAAGGTCAGGAAGGGGCGTATCATCGGATTGCTCGGACCGAATGGTTCAGGCAAGAGTACGCTCTTAAAGATAATATCAGGTCTAGTTATTCCAGATTCTGGTGACGTTCTGGTAAATAATCTCAAAGTGAGTACAGATATAAACAAGATAATGGAAAATGTAGGTGTTCTGATCGAAGAACCGGGTATTTATGATTATATGAATGCCATGGGTAATATGAATGTCAGTTCCATATTGCATGGAAAGAATGACAGACAAAGATCCAGAGAACTGTTGAAAATGTTTGAGCTTGATCCTGACTCAAAGGTCAAGACAGCGAAATATTCTACTGGGATGAAGCAAAGGCTAGGAATATGCATGGCACTCGTCCATCTTCCGGAGATACTAATACTTGATGAACCAACCAACGGTCTAGATGCTGATGGAATTGTTCTCTTAAGAAATTCATTGAAGAGATTCAAGGGGGATGGCAATACAGTCATGATTGCCACTCACCTTCTCTCCGAAGCGAAAGAGTTATGCGATGACATTGTTATGATCAACCGTGGCGAAATAATTGAGAGCTTTAGCTACAGGAGTATTGAGGGTAAGGAAATGGAAATTTTTGCCATTAGCCTTAAGGAACAGGACCAAAGCTATTTATCAGACAATGAAACCATAATCAGCAAATATGATTACTGGATAAGCAATGGGCGACTGGAAATCGTCATAGCAGAATGCGAACTTGATGAGCTTATATCCATGCTTAATTCAGCAGGGGTGAAGCTCGAGAACTCACAATTTACTAAAGTGAGCCTTGAAGAATTCTATCTTAGAAAGGTGAGTGGATTGGAGTGAAAAGAGTACTGCTCTCTGAATTTTACAAGCACAACCATTCAGGCCTGTTTCTGGGGTTAACTGTAGCGTTGGTATCTCTATCAACTATCCTCTATAGTGTGAGCTATGGGATAATGGAAGGCAGCATAGGTTTTTATTCATTTGCAATGACTAGCCTTGTCTGGTTCATCCAACTTTACTTTCCTGTTGCTCTGATAGTCATTTTTGCATGGATGTTTACTCAAGAAGCTGGTAAGAAGGTCTTCAGGAATAACATAGTTTGTGGGGTTGACAGGACAAAAATTCTTGACGGTAAAATCCTGTTTGGTGTCATAGTATCCGGAGCATTCATGGCAATGGTCATATTAATTCCTTTGCTCCTGGATATTTCAATTGGTGCAATATACATCGAAGAAAGCACAATACCAAATTCAGAACTCATACTGAGGACTGGCGGTGCCTATTTTTATTCATTCCTGTATCTCGTTTCGTACGCTCTTTTTTGTACTATGGTCAGTCTCTTATTAAACAACCATAAAATTGCAATATCACTTACGCTTTCTATTCATTTTTTTGTTATTTATATTTCTCAGTTTCCTGTAATCGGAGATGTGATAAGGAGATTTACTTTTTGGACTGGACCAGGATGGCTTGAAGCATTTTCGGTTCAGGATATCCCAGCATTAGACCTGACCCGGAATATTTTGGTTTTTGCAGCCAATATTATAGTAATGTACCTTATTTCCTTGAGGTTAATAAATAGTAAGGATTATTAGGTATTTCTGGAATTGTGGGGGAGTGAAGAATTGGCAAAGAAATCTGGCAGGACAAAGTTCCTGACTATTGTATTAATAGTACTGATAGCAGTAATTGGAGCATTCCCATTACTGCAGGATTTTTATTACAGCAAGGAGAAGCTGTATGGCAAGGACACTCAGCTTGAGGCAGTGTCGAAACAGGAGGATATTTCAACTTTATCAGATGAACAACTGGTGGACTTCGCTAGGATATTAATGATCAGACGAATGTCGGAAGAGCTCCAGCCATACCTGACTGAACTTGAAAAAAGACCTGACGTGGGGAATTGGTATTATGGGTTCAAATACCGGGATACTCTCAATTGTTTCAGGTATGATGAAGCGTTTGGAGTTCTTACGGAATGGATTACCGATTATCCTGATGATGCAGTAGCATTGATTAGATATTCGGAGCAGGTGCTCGAGTCTAATCCTGAAAGTGCGTTAAAGGCAGTTGAAAAGGCAAAGGGAATTTCACCTGAAAATCCGATATACTATGAGGAGTTAATCAGAACTATCAAAGACTTCATTGATATGAGGGAATTTGACCAGGTAAAGGCATATGCTTTATTCCTCGAAAGTGAATTTAACCCTCTCGAACCAATCAGAATCAAGTATCTTGAACAACTTGTTATGGAGAATGAGGCTGCAAACATATCCGGTAATGGGAAATTCTACATTGAGCTTGGGAATCTGTATAGTGTTTACGGATTTTCAGAAAAGGCCGTTGAAGCATATGAAGGAGCAGAATCGCATGGAATCGATGCATCCGTGTATGTTGGATTGGAGTATTTCAAGAACAATGATTTAGCTGGGATTAATGGATTGGTCCTACGAGAAAGCCAAGGCAGCAGTGACGGACTAATGCTTATGGGGATAAAGGAATACATTATAAAAAACTACGAGAGTGCCTGCAGATATTTTGAGGACTCTCTGGCTGAGGATCCGGACAAACTTCTTAACAACTACCTTCTAGCCTACAGCTACGACGCCATAGGGAAAAAAGCTAAGGCAATCGATGCACGAGAAAAATTTGTAGGAGCATACGGTAACTACGAGTTGCAATTCTCCTTCGATTACTATAATGACCTGCTATCAAGACAGAACCAGATTCTCGGAGATACTCCATGATGAAGGGTATCACATGGATAGAGTTTTATAAGCTTAGCAAAAAGAAAGAGATGGCAGCATTCATTTTCCTTTTCCTATTCTCCTTCGTTGCTAATCTCGTGCTTAGCTACAAGAATCGGGCTGATTTTCCAATGAGCACATACTGGGTCATTTTGTCATACTTAAGTAATGCATATAACTTTGCGGTTCCAGCATCGATCTGCATGCTAATGGCAAGTTCCATAGCTGGTGAGAATAGTTCAGGAAACCTCAAGCCTACCTTATTAAGCATATTTCCGAGAAGAAAAGTCTATCTGGCGAAGCTTACAGCGACAGCTGGAATGATCATAACTTTGAATCTTATTCTGATGATTATACTCTTAGTTGTCCTATCTGTGTTTTTTGGTTTGCTGCTTACGAATGAGGAATTTGCAGACATTCTGATCAAGGCGGCTTACTACCATGTCCATATGGCCTCACTGTCTGCACTTGTGCTTGCAATGACACTTTTATTCAAGTCGAGCATGAAGGCAATGGTATTCATATACATCCTTATTAGTTTTTCGAGGGCAATCGCAGGAACTGGAATATTGGGACCCAATGTTAGTCCCTTCATCAGGACATGGATGAAAGTAGGAGTAATTCAAACAGAGTTCATGGCACTGACTATGACATTCTACATTATTGTAATAGTATTATCTGTTCTTTGTGGTCTCTATGGATTTTCAAGGTACAGAGCAAGAGCCTGACGGACCGAGAGGGCGTCAGGCTCTTAAACTTATATAGTAGTGAAATCTGTTGAAGAACTTGTCATTTGATCATACCCAAAATGTAGTTCTCAATCTCCATCAAGGTTTTAACTTCTGAAATCGTAGGGTACATTTCTCTGGCAAACAAAATTCCATCACCTGATTCAATGAATGCAAATCTCATTCCGTCAGCAAAACCATATGGTGCAACATCCTGCAGCTTAAGGGTGAAACCGTTCTGCTCACGATATGAGCTTTCATCATACTCTATAGGCATGAAAATTCCGTATGTGCCGACAGTCAGCTGTGATATTATTTCTGTTCCTGTCATCATGATTCCTCTCCCTATGGGACAGGGCAGCAGGACTGAAACAGTATCCCCTTTGTCAATGTCTCCACGGTAAAGCTTGTCGACACTTATTTCTGCGATTGCACGGTATTCCTTGTCACCATTAAAGCTTATAACTATATTGTCCAGCTTTATGACTGTACCGCTGAATATTGCCGTATTCCACTTGTTGAATATATCCTCCTGCGAGAGCCAGATGAGGTCTCCTTTTGTAATGGGCAGGTCAGACGGAGGACTTTCGATGAATTTTGCTACGCCACTTTGAAATGCAGCTGGCATGCTGGCATTCTCTAGTGGCTTTTGGATTGAAGGCTGCGTAAGGGTGAATATTAGTAAAAAACAGGCAGCAACAGTACCCATTGTCATTATCATTCTGGCAGGATTCCTCCTGGTATTCCTTTCGCTCCGTTCAAGAATATCTTCATCCATCATTCCGATACTTTTAAAAAGTGTTTCACTGTTCAAAAGAATATCTCCTCCTTTTCAAGGTGTTTCTTCAGCTTCTGACGTATCCGGCTCAGGGACACAGTAATATTGTTCTCTGATAATTTGTAATTAACGGATATTTCCTTTATCGATTCTGCATGGAAGTATCTCCTGACAAACATGTTGCAGTCTCGTTCAGACAGGGTAAGTACGAACCGGTTAATGCTTTCACCAAGCTCCTTCATGATGAGCTCTGATTCAACATCTGATGAACTTGCAATGCATTCCTCAAGCTCGTCTAGTACTGCTGATATTTCACCTCCACCACGCTTTAATGCCATCTCTGATTTGTATCTGTTGAATGAAAGGTTTCGGGTGATCTTTGCCAGGTACATACGCAGATTATTTGGAACTTGTGGAGGTATTGAATTCCAGGCATTAAGCCATGTGTCGTTCAGGCATTCCTCCACAATTTGGCTGTCCTGTAGGATATTGCTTGAAATTGCATGACAATAGGATCTGTATTTTCTTTCGGTCTCGAGTATGGCATTTTCATCTCTTTTATTAAACAGCCTGATTATATCCGAATCATCCAATTTACCACCTCCAGAATCCATGATTTTTGGCCTTTCACTTATAATGACAATAATTTATGAAATAACTTACATCAATATCAATAATATTATCTTATAATATTATTGAAGGGTCAAAACTTCAAATTAAGAAGCAGACCAAAAATATTTGTATATATTTTGATGGTTTTTGTAATACTAATAAATATGTAATTTTGAGAAGAGAACCTTATTGAGGTTACCTTCATTAGTGTCTTAAGTCGAGTAATCATGATTAATCCGAATTGCAAGTAAAAATATAATCTTTGCCATTTCAGGAGGATCGAGTATGTACAAAAACACAGAAGTTGTTTTTTTTGAAACTGACGATAAGACAGTATCTTTGCCGGTCGCGGTTGAGAATGGTGCTGTATGGCTTAATAGAAATCAAATGGCAGAATTATTTGGCAGAGATGTAAAAACTATCGGTAAGCATATAAATAATGCATTATTAGAAGAGCTAGATACGGATATTCCAGTTGTCGCAAAATTTGCGACAACTGCTTCTGATGGAAAGACGTACCTGGTTGAACACTTTAATTTGGATATGGTTCTATCAGTAGGCTATCGTGTTAAGTCTAAGCGAGGTGTAGAATTCCGTAAATGGGCTAATTCTGTATTGAAGGAATATATTATAAAGGGATATGCAATTAATATTACTCGAGTAACTCAGCTTGGTGAGGTAATTCGGATAATGAAGCGTACTGAGAATTCGCTAGACAGCAAACAGGTCTTATCTGTTATCGAAAAGTACAGTACCGCACTTTCATTATTAGATTCCTATGATCATCAGAATTTGACTCGCCCGCAAGGGAATAATGCGACATATATCATCACATATGAGGGGTGTAAAAATGTAATCTCAAGTATGCGATTTGGAAATGAATCAGAGCTTTTTGGGAAAGAAAAGGATGATTCGTTCAAGGGTAGTATCGGAAATATATAACAATCATTTGACGGTAAAGACTTATATCCAAGCCTTGAAGAAAAGGCAGCCAATTTGCTGTATTTTATAACCAAGAATCATAGTTTCGCAGATGGTAATAAACGAATTGCAGCCACACTTTTCTTATATTTTTTAGATAAAAATGGGGTGCTATTTATGGACGGGATCAAATTAATCGATGATTATACATTGGTAGCTCTTACGATAATGATAGCAGAGTCGTTGCCCGAGGAAAAAGAGATGATGATAAGTGTAATAATGAATTGCTTGAAATAATCAGGTGTATTTTTCAGATAAGAAAAGCTACCAGGATCAACTCATATTGACCTTAAGAGATTATTATGAATCACTAAATTTGAGTTCCATAATTGGATACAATCAGGGTACAGACAATGTCACTTAGTAAAAATTGGACTGTTGTCATTATTCATGCGGGAAATTTTGGAGGGAAACCAGTGAGAAATCTGATGCTGCATGTAAGGAAATTTTCTTCATTCTTGTACTTTCTGACATTCAATGTGCTGATATACTCGTATTCATATTTGGAAATCATGAAAAATAAATATGTTGTAACTAACGATATATCAGATAGCATAAGAAAAGAGCAATATGATTTTCTATTAAATATCGAAAACTATAAATTAAGTATTGAGTATATGATTACAATATTAATTATATTTTCTCTGGTGGTGGTCCTGATTTATTACAGAAATAATTTTGGTGGTTTTCTTGGACTACAGTATGCCTTCGTTATTTTATTTATCATTATAAACTTTATAGTATCATCATATTCAAGAGCTTCCATAGGGAATCTTACGCAAGTTATTATTTTACCCCATATGGTTACAATAATAGCAATATTATTAAGATTTATTTTACGTATGCTTGGAAAGATCAAAGGATCTGCGCACAAGAAATTTCAAGGGGTTTAATTGTCTAAGTAGTCATATAGCTTTATCGAGCAAGATGTGAAGGTAGAGGTATGAAGATAAATGAAGAATAAATTCAATATTGGATTGGTTATTATTTTACTTCTTTCTGTTGGTGATTGTATCAAAGCAACTGATTACCCAAATCTGTACAAGAACATTTCGGATCTCTCCCCCTCAATGAAAGCCTTCTTCAAGATTGAAAGGGAGCCTGCAGCAGGTAAATCGTTTCAGGCAATCTTCAGAGATCTGACCAAAGTTAAGGGCAATGAGGAAGGGAGCTCAACTGAATATACTTATTACGTCTATGAGATACTTATTGCCCCAAGAACCTCAAGACCTGTTTCTATCGAGTCTATAACAGTCTCACCGACCGGTGAGGCATATAAATATCTGACCAGTGACCTCAACAATGGCAGGAGCAGTCTCAAGGATTGGCAAGGATTTGCTGAGAAGCTGGATTTCCCCATGTGGACCGGAATCAGCGATTTTACCGCATATAGGCTCTTCATTACATATAGTGATTTAGGTAATGACTCCATGGCGTCATACGGTATGGATCCTGACAAGCTTGATCATGGAATGGAAAATGTCATACTCAGGATCAAATATGACGGTGGTGAAGATGAACTGAACCTGAGCTTTGGAAAGAAGCCCAATGTCGTAGATTCCCAGGCTGATCCGTTATTGTTTGAAAAGCCATATCTTAAGCAAGTGCTGGCTGGAGGGACACCAGAGTTCAGGCTTGAGCCATTGCATTGAGATCATTACCTTTCTATTTATGAATCGGATTATTTATCTGAATGTCATGATGGTTAATGACAAAGGATCATGTTTTCACATTAGCCACTTAGGGGAAATGGTGGTAGGGAGTGAAGAGCTCGGATTGAACATTGAGCATCGATTCAAAATCATATTTGATTTGACTTGTTATTCAACAACTATGTGTTCCTGTAGTATTGGAGTGGCTGTATTAAGTATTAAAAAATGAAAGAATACTACAGCTGAAATGAATTTCGATACAACGAAAGCGAATCTGATTTAATGGTTGAGATTTCGATATAAATGAAATGCAATAGGTTAAAGCATATGTTTTTGGAGGTGGAGAAATGATCAAAATAAGAAGTATGGTTTACATAACAAATAATATAATTAACAAATTGTCCATTTAAACTGGATGCACCAATATTGTAGAATTAGCATGTAGACATGGAAAATCGGCTCATGATACTGATTCTTAATCATTTCGAAGGATGGTGGATAGATGGATTTTTTTGAACATACACTAGAGAAGACTGATGTGTTCCAGGGGAAGATCATAACCCTCGAGACCCAGATGGTGGAGGTCCAGGATGGCAATACCGCATACAGGGAGATAGTCAGGCATCCGGGTGGGGTATGCATACTTGCAAGGGATGAGAACGACAAGATCCTTCTTGTGAGGCAGTATAGGAAGCCCATGGAAGAGGCTTATCTGGAGCTGCCTGCAGGGAAGCTTGAGAAGGACCTTACACCCTACGAGAATGCGGTGAAGGAGCTGGAAGAAGAGACAGGCTACAGGTGTGATGACCTGATACATCTTGCGACTCTCGCAACCTCCCCTGGGTTCTGCGATGAGAAGATCCATCTGTATATGGCCAAGAAACTGGAGAAGGGGACAAAGGGCGGAGACGATGACGAATTCATATCCATAGTCAGGCTTTCTGATGCTGAGTTCATAGAGCACATCAAGACAGGCCAGATAAAGGATGCGAAGACAGTTGCGGCTTACAGCCTGAGCAAGATAATATGATGGACCCGTTTGTCGGTGAGTTTCTTGAAGAGCTGAAGAGCAAGGGGAAGTCCCCTAATACCATTGATGCATACGGGCGTGACCTGAAGCATCTGACTGACTTCCTGGCGGAAGAGGAGATAGACCTTGAGGAATTCAATGAGATCGAAGTTTCAAACTTCATCAACCACCTTCTGGACCTTGGAATGTCAAGGACTACGATTTCAAGGCATCTTGTAAGCGTAAGGAATTTCTACAAGTTCCTCAGGAGAAAGAACAAGGTGCTTGAAGCCCCGATACTTTACTTTGAGCTTCCAGAGATAAAGAGGGCGCTGCCTGTATCACTTACCATAGAGCAGGTGGAGGAGCTTTTAGCCCTGCCGGACATTTCTACAGCGAAGGGCAAGAGGGACAGGGCCATACTCGAGATACTCTATGGTGCAGGACTCAAGGCCAGCGAGCTGATTGAGCTTAACTACAGGGATGTGGACCTTTCAAGGGGATATGTCTCGATAAAGGGCAGGAAAAACAAGGAAAGGCATATTCCAATAGGTTCATATTCAGTAGGTACTCTGAAGGAGTATCTGACAACCAGGGAGAATATCGTTGGGGCATCGATTCTCTTTCCATCAATGAGGGGAGACAGGATGACGAGGCAGGGCCTCTGGAAGATACTGAAGGACTATGCGGATGAGGCAGGTATAGACGAGAACATCAACATCAATACGTTGAGGCACAGCTATGCGGTGCATATGCTGTCAGGAGGAGCCGACCTTACCACGCTGTCGCTTCTTCTGGGTCATAACGACATCAAGGCAACTTCGATCTACCTGAAGCTTGTCAAGAACAGAAAATTCAAGGATGTATATGAAGAGGCCCATCCAAGGGCATGATCCATTTGAAAGGAGATCATATGAAAAGAGCGATACTTATAGTACTCGACAGCGTCGGAATCGGTGAGCTGCCTGATGCGGCCGATTACGGAGACGTGGGGAGCAACACATTAGGAAATATAGCGAAGGCAGCGGGAGGTCTGGACCTTCCTAACCTTAAGGAATTGGGACTTGGAAACATAAGCCCCATACTGGGGGTCGATCCTGTATCAGAGCCCAAAGGCAGCTACGGAAAATCAGATGAGCTGTCCAAGGGTAAGGATACAGTCACAGGGCACTGGGAAATGGCGGGAGTTATCCTTGAAAAGCCTCTGAAGACATTCCCTGACGGATTTCCACAGGACATCATAGCTGAATTCGAGGAGAGGATAGGCAGAAGTGTAATAGGCAATACTGTAGCTTCTGGCACCGAGATAATCAAGGAGCTTGGAGACGAGCATGTTGCAACAGGAAAGCCCATAGTCTACACATCAGCCGATTCAGTGTTCCAGATAGCTGCCCATGAGGAGGTTATCCCGCTATCCGAGCTTTACAGGTACTGCGAGATAGCAAGGGAGATGCTTACTGGAGACAGGCAGGTAGGAAGGGTCATAGCAAGGCCTTTCATCGGAACGAGCGGAGCGTATGCAAGGACCTCCAACAGGAAGGACTATGCGCTGGCGCCGTTCAACAAGACCGTGCTTGAGTATGTCAATGAGGCAGGGCTAAATGTCATGTGCGTCGGAAAGATCGAGGACCTGTTCAACGGTCTTGGGGTGACTCATGCGGTCCATATCAAGAACAACGAGATGGGCGTGGACGAGACGATAAAGTACATGGACATGAAGCTTCCGGGATTCATATTCACGAACCTTGTTGACTTCGACATGCAGTTCGGACACAGGAACGACTACATGGGCTACAAGAAGGCCCTGGAGGACTTCGACAGGAGACTGCCTGAGATCCTTGAAAGGCTGCAGGAGGGAGACCTCCTGATAATAACCGCGGACCATGGCTGCGACCCGACTACGGAGTCCACAGACCATTCAAGGGAGTACGTTCCGATGATAGTCGTGACAAAGGGACTGAAGAACGGCGTAGACCTTGGTATAAGGAGAACCTTCTCCGATATGGGAAAGACTGTGCTTGAACACCTGGAGGCTCCGAATGAGATGTTCGGGACAAGCTTCCTCGGACTTCTTAGGTAGGTGAGAATATGAGGATGCTCGACATCATACACAAAAAGAAGCATGGGATGGAGCTCTCAGCTGAAGAGATAGATTTCTTCGTAGAGGGCTATACCTCAGGGGAGATCCCTGATTACCAGGCTTCAGCCCTGCTCATGGCCATATGGTTCAAGGGGATGACTGAAGATGAAACCTCTAACCTTACAAAGTCCATGGTCGGTTCGGGGGACACCCTGGACCTGTCCGGGATAAAGGGAGTGAAGGTTGACAAGCATTCGACAGGAGGAGTGGGTGACAAGGTAAGCCTTGTGGTCATACCGCTGGTAGCTGCCCTTGGGATAAAGGTTGCTAAGATGTCAGGAAGAGGCCTTGGCCATACAGGCGGAACAATAGACAAGCTGGAGAGCATTCCGGGCTTCAACACGTCCATATCCATGGAACAGTTCATATCAAACGTCAACAGCCATGGAATGGCTATAGTAGGTCAGACGGCGAACCTGGTGCCGGCAGACAAGAAGCTTTATGCACTGCGCGATGTTACAGCCACGGTCGACAGCATCCCGCTTATAGCAAGCTCGATTATGTCAAAGAAGATAGCATCAGGGTCTGATGCCATAGTCCTTGATGTCAAGGTAGGAAGCGGAGCCTTCATGAAGACGATTGAGGATGCAAGGACTCTTGCGAAAGCCATGGTCGGGATCGGAAAGAACCTTGGCAGGAGGACAATTGCAATACTGTCCAATATGGACGAGCCTCTGGGAAGCGAGATCGGCAACGCCAATGAGGTAAGGGAGGCGATCCTGACTCTCAAAGGTGAGGCTGAAACTGACCTTATCAACGTGGCGTGTGCAATCGCCGCGCAGATGGCTGTGGCAGGCGGAGCGTTTACAGATGTCAGTGAAGCTGAAAGGGCTGTGATGGAGCTCATAACGTCGGGAAAGGCGGTTGACAAGCTGGCGGAGCTGGTGGAGATCCAGGGCGGAGACAAGAGAGTCATATACGATCCGGAGCTCCTTCCAAAGGCAGGCTTCATGATACCTGTGGTTTCTGAAAAGGCCGGATACGTCCATTCAATAATGGCGGAGGAGATAGGCACTGCTGCAATGCTCCTTGGAGCAGGAAGGGAGACCAAGGAGGATGAGGTCGACCATTCTGCAGGGATCACCCTTAAGAAGAAGGTCGGAGACAGGGTCGAAAAGGGAGATGTCCTCTGCATGCTGATGACGAACAGGGATAACCATGATTCAGCACTCTTGAAGGCCCATGAGGCTTATGTCGTCACAGAAGTCCCTCCGAACAAGGTTCCATACATACTTGATGTTATAGGCTGATTGAAAGGGTATGCTCCCGTAAGGAAGTATACCCTTTGTTCATTGTTTTGACGTTTGTTTGAAACCAAAGCATAAGGTTCTGGTGATAGTATCAGGATGAAAACAGAATAGTTATGAGGTTGTTCATTCTTCTTGTTTCGATGGTTCCTCAGGAGGTGCTGAAATGAGACACGGAAGAAGGAAGGCACTATTTGCAGGATTGGTTGTTTTTGTTGCAATTGCAATGCTTATATCGCTATCCGGCGTATTATCAGCAGGAGAATCTCTTAATGTGCTTTCAGCGGAGACAAAAGTAACGACAGCAAACCTGAACCTTAGGACTGGTCCCGGTACGGCATATGCTGTAATTACCGTAATCCCAAAGGGAGCAGAAGTATCTGTAGACAGCTATTCAGGCAACTGGGCCCATGCCACATATGGCTCATATGTCGGGTATGCGAGCAACACCTATCTTGAACCTCTTTCAGGCGGGACAGCGATGGTGACTACTGCGAACCTTAACTTCAGGACTGGTCCCGGTACTGGATATTCCATAATCATGGTAATCCCCAAGGGCTCGCAGGTAATGGTTGACAGCACATCCGGAGGCTGGGCACATGCGTCGTACTCCGGAAGGACAGGATACCTGAGCATGACATATCTCTCAGGTTCGCTTCCTGATACCGGAGGAGCCTACACAAGGTATACCACGGCAGACCTGAACCTGAGGTCCGGTCCGGGAACAGGCTATGCGATCCTTGCAGTAATACCAAGAGGTACGGAGCTCACCATAACATCTTCAGGGAATGGATGGGCAGTAACCTCATATGGCGGAAGATCCGGCTATGTGAGCACCGCATACCTGTCGACTTCTCCACCGGGAACAACAGTACCATCAGGGTCGGCTGCAGCAATCAGGAAGGGCAATGAGCCATATTCAGGAAAGCGTATTGCGCTTACCTTCGATGACAGCGGTACTCTCACACAGATAAGGAACATACTTGACATACTTGACGATTATGGCATAAGGAGCACGTTCTTCCCTACAGGTACGTTCGCATCTGCGAACCCGTCGATTATCAGGGAAATCTCATCAAGAGGGCATGAGGTTGAGAACCACACGCTTTCACATGTGGAGCTCACAAAGGCAAGTGATGCCGAGATAAGGAGACAGATAAGGGAAGGAAACAGCATAATACGGAACATTACGGGCAAGACACCATATCTTCTCAGACCTCCGTATGGCTCATATGATCCGAGGGTCCTTAGGATCGCCGGAGAGGAGGGCATGAAGTATGCGGTCACGTGGTCTGTTGATCCTGCTGACTGGGCATCATATTCCACAGTAGACAGCATAATCAATAATGTTCTCAGCAACGCTTCGAACAATGGAATAGTGCTCTTCCATATGCATTCCTACAAGTCTCAGAAGGCTTTGCCAGCTATAATACAGGGCCTGAAGGACAGGGGATATACCTTCTGTACTGTGGAGGACATGGTGAACTGAGGAATGGAGGCTGCAAGATTCCAAGCCGGGGGAAATCCCCGGCTTTTCTTTTTTGGGCCGGATGCATATAATTGAGGTGTGGGTTAAGGAGGGGTACTGGTGGCAGCGATAGATGCGGAAAAGGCTCAGTTCCGGAAAACAGTCAGAAGGATATTAGATACGTTCGGACATCTTAACATGATGGAATGGAGCAGTGAAATAGCAGAAAGGGTATTCTCGCTTCCTGAATACAAGGAGGCCAAGACCATATTCACCTTCGTAGGTATGGACCAGGAGGTTGATACCAGGAGGATCATCCAGAGGGCGATAGCGGAAGGTAAAAGGGTTGCTGTTCCCAAAACATTCGGAAAGGGGATAATGGTCCCGTGTGAGATAAGCGGGCTTCATGACCTCATACCCGGAAGGTATGGCATTCCTGAGCCGCAGGATGATTCCAGCAGGGTTTCACTGGGTGAAGGGGACCTGATCCTTGTCCCGTGCCTCGCGTGCGACCTGGAGGGAATGAGGATCGGTCACGGAGCAGGCTATTATGACCGATTACTTGCTGGAAGCAGGGCTTTTAAGGCTATCCTCTGTTTTGACGCGCTTGTTGTTGATGGTATTCCATACGATGAGCTTGATGTAAGGTCGGAAATGGTGGTTACTGAGACCAGGGTGGTCAGAGTCGTGAAAGGCGGGAATGCATGATGAACCTCACGAAAATACTGGGACTCAAAAGGGAAGCTGTGCTTCTTGATTCATGGCTGTATATCGCAAAGTCCATGGCAGCTGTTGCAGCCGGGTATCTGATCGGCAGAGCACTGCCGCTTACAAGGCTTGACATGATTACGGTGCTCGTCGGCGTCATGTACAACCTGGAGCCTGTGAACCTCCATGGAATAAAGGGAGGACTCAGCCAGCTGCTGGCATCTGCACTGGGTGCAGCCGCCACAGGGATAGTGGTGCAGCTCTTCGGTCTGAATGTGGTTACTGTCTCAATTTCGATGGGGCTTGTTCTTTACGTATCGCTTAAGATAAACTGGAGAACGGTATCATCAGTCGCCATATTCACCAGCGTCTACATGACCCAGTTCATCCAGAATGACCCTCAGGGTCTTCCAAGCCTTTTGTATACGTTCAGGCTGAGGATCGCTGCGCTCGGTCTCGGGATCCTTGTAGCACTGGCCTTCAACTGGCTGTTTTCCGTGCTATACTACAGGAGACTGCCTGAAAAAAGGATGGAGCTTGTGAAGGTCAATACAGTGGAAGGAATAGACCATGCCAGAGATATAATCTCAGGTGACGAGCTGTTCTCCAGGGATGGCTTCACAAGGCTTTTCTCAGGGATATTCACAAACATCGAGATGGTTGCCGGAAACATGGCTGCGATGCTTGGGGAAGGCAGAAGGTCTGAAGAGATAAGGCGTTATATGGACATACTATGGAAGCTCAAGGAAGTGAACCACCTGACTTATGACACCGGGTATGCGGTGGCAGCCGGGCAGGAAGTAACTCCCGGGGACAGGGAAGTGGCTTTAAGGTCCCTGAAGGCTGCATCCTGCCTGCTGGCATCTGTTGATTTTTTGGATAAGTCAGACACGGACCGGATGGTTTCGTGTTACGAGGAGCTGCGAATATTGGCTGCATCAGAGGAGCATTCCTTAAAAGGAAGAATAGGAGAAAACATCAGGAGGATCGCTTCTGATGTGCTTGAAGCAGTCGATATGAAAAAGGCTGAAATAATTTAAAATGAAAGGAAGCTGCCGATGTCTGAACTAAGGCTCAACATAACCAATTTTGAAGGACCATTCGACCTTCTGCTGCACCTGATCAAGGTCAACAAGATGCAGATCAGGGATATAAGGATCTCGGAGATAACCTCGCAATACATAGCATATCTTAACGAGATGAACGAGCTGGACATGGAGATCGCTTCGGAATTCCTGGTGATAGCCGCGACACTCATAGAGATAAAGTCCAGGGAGCTGCTTCCAAGGAACATAGAGCCTGAGAACGAGGAGGACATAAAGGAGAAGCTGGTGCTCAGGATAGAGGAGTACGAGGCTTTCAAGCTTATAGCTGAAGAGCTCTCTGAACGGTTCGGCCGTGACATATGGATCTTCACCAAGATGCCTGAGACCATAGAAGCTGAAGAGGTCCCTGTTTCGGAGCTCCTGAAGGGCCTTACCATGGAGAAGCTGCATAAGACCTATGTGGAACTCATGGACAGGAAGAAGGCCAAGATAAACAGAGAATCTACCATGGGGAAGAGCATAGAGGCCGAAAGCTACAGGATCGAGGACAAGATGGAGGAGCTGGAGAGGGTGATTTTCGCAGGAAAGCCGCTCAGGCTGCTCGACATGCTTGAAAGGTCCAATTCAAAATACGAAGCGATAGTCATATTTCTTGCGGTGCTTGAGCTGGCAAGAGGAAGAAAGGTGACTCTTTCACAGGATGATATATTTTCTGAAATCATAGTAGCGAAGGGAGACTCGGATGGAGACAACAGTACAGACGGAAATGACGTTAGGCCATGACATGAAAAAGCTTGAGGGTGTCCTGGAAAGCCTGCTTTTCGCATCGGGGGAGGCTGTCAAAGGCTCTGACCTTGCAAGGATAATGGGAATTTCATCTGAGCTCCTGGAGCAGGTAGCTGAAGGATACAGGTCGTCGCTTAATGATGCAGGGAGAGGGTTAAAGCTTCTATCGATCGAGGACAGGTATCAGCTTGGCACATGTGAAGAAAATGCGCCATACCTGAGGCAGCTTCTCGGTGTCAATGAGCGCCAGAGCCTTTCAAAGGGAGCTCTCGAGAGCCTGTCGGTAATAGCGTTCAAGCAGCCTGTTACCAGAGTGGAGATCGACGAGATAAGGGGGGTCAGCAGTGAATATGTGCTTCAGAAGCTGATGGAAAAGGAGCTTATCAAGGAAGTCGGAAGAAAGGATGCTCCGGGAAGGCCAAGGCTTTATGGGACCACCGATGAGTTCCTCATGCAGTTCGGGTTCACGAGCCTTAAGGAAATGAGGGGAGAAATCGCAACTCCTGTCCTCAAGCGTGTTGAAACTGAATAAGACAGAAAAAAGGCCGGAAAGGCCTCTTTTCATATACTTAACATTACATAATAAATATTATGGTGAATGAAATATTGTCAAATGGTGCCCCTAAGATTCATATATCAGAATCTTGATGCAGGAATAGGTTCTTCCTGCAAATAAAAGGTTGCAGGAAATGCAAAATATAAATTCATATGAAGCCATTTTGTAGTAAAATTGAATAAAGAAAGGTCTATAAGACCTTATATATTTGGAAGGTGGTATTTTATGGAAGGCAACAGAGACGACCTGATGCGCAACATACAGGGAAGATTCCCCAAGCTGAGCAAGGGACAGAAGCTCATTGCAGAATTCATACTTAAGCATTATGACAGGGCCGCATTCATGACAGCTTCGAAGCTTGGATCAAATGTAGGGGTGAGTGAATCGACAGTGGTCAGGTTCGCAAACGAGCTTGGCTATGAGGGATATCCTGAGCTGCAGAAATCCCTGCAGGACCTTGTAAAGGTAAAGCTCACTACAGTTCAGAGGCTTGAGATAACAAAGGACCTGGTAAGCTCTGAAAATGCCCTTAAGGGAGTGCTTAAGGCTGATATGGAAAACATCAGGGCTACACTTGAGAAGATCAACCAGAAGACCTTTGATTCCTTCGTGGACTCGATATTTGGCGCAAGGAACATATATATTATCGGCCTTAGAAGCTCAAGTACACTTGCTGACTTCTTCGCGTTCTACCTGAACCTGATCCTCGAAAACGTAAAGTCACTGAACCATGGTATTAGCGATATCTTCGAGCAGATGCTCAAGATCAGCGACGAAGACCTTATCATCGGGATAGGGTTTCCGAGATATTCGAACAAGACTATCGAGGTCCTTGATTTTGCGAAGGAGAGGGGCACCAAGATCTGTGTAATAACAGACAGCCTGCTTTCTCCGCTTGCAGCCAGGGCAGACCTCAGCCTCATAGCTCAGAGCAACATGGCATCGTTTGTCGATTCGCTTGTGGCACCGATGAGTGTAATCAATGCGCTGATCATCGCAGTTGGCCTCAAGAAAAAGGACCACGTAGCAGAAACCTTCAATACACTCGAGGACATCTGGAAGAGGTATGACATCTATAATTGACAAATAGTCAAGAATAGTGAGTTTGGATTCGATTTCATGAGTGAAATTCTCAATTATTTATGCAATAATTAATGATGTAAAGGTTTTTATGGAAAGGTGACAAAGTTGTTCCCGATATTCATATCCTTCACCAAAAAGAGTAAAATGAAGCTAAGGAAGTTGCAGTTCAACATATACATTGATTTTGGGGGTAGTGAGAATGGCAAAGACATTACTAGGTCCTAAGGAATACATTGAAAAGGTAATAGAAGACGTAAAGAAGAAAAGTTCAGGTGAGCCTGAGTTCATTCAGGCTGTTGAGGAGGTCCTCCCGAACCTGGAGCCGGTACTGGCAATGCACCCTGAATACATCAGGATGAATCTTCTAGGAAGGTTCGTCGAGCCTGAAAGACAGATAATGTTCAAGGTTTCATGGATGGACGATGAAGGGGATGTGCATGTCAACAGAGGATACAGGGTGCAGTTCAACGGAGCCATAGGACCATATAAGGGCGGGTTGAGGTTTCAGCCTTCAGTCAACCTTTCAGTCATGAAGTTCCTCGGGTTTGAGCAGACTCTTAAGAATTCACTTTCGGGGCTTGCAATCGGAGGTGGAAAGGGTGGATCGGATTTCGACCCGAGAGGAAAATCAGACGAGGAGGTCATGAGATTCTGTCAGGCATTCATGACTGAGCTGTACAGGCATATCGGACCAGATGTAGATGTTCCTGCTGGAGACATCGGTGTCGGTGCAAGGGAGATAGGATATCTGTTCGGCTACTACAGGAGAATCAAAGGAGCATTCGAGAACGGCGCATTCACTGGCAAGGGCCTGCAGTACGGCGGATCCCTTATAAGACCGGAAGCGACCGGCTTCGGAGTCGTCTATTTCTGCAATGAGATACTGAAGCATGAGAACGATATCCTTGAAGGAAAGACGATAGCAGCTTCAGGCTTCGGTAACGTGACCTGGGGTGTATGCCGTAAGGCAACTGAGATGGGGGCAAAGGTAGTGACCCTTTCAGGACCTGATGGGTATGTCTATGACGCTGACGGAGTAAACACTGAGGAAAAGTTCAACTATCTCGTAGAGATGAGGAATTCCGGAAGGGACAAGGTAGAGGATTACGCTGACAAGTTCGGCTGTGAGTTCTTCCCCGGAGAGAAGCCGTGGGGACGAAAGGTAGACATAATCATGCCTTGCGCAACGCAGAACGACATCCATCTGGAACATGCTATGAAGATCGTAGACAACGGCATCAAGTATGTATGCGAGGCTGCAAACATGCCATGCACCAATGAAGCCGTGAAGTACATGCAGGAGAACAAGGTCATCATAGGGCCTTCTAAGGCAGCCAATGCCGGCGGAGTATCAGTATCAGCGCTTGAAATGGCCCAGAACAGCATGAGGCTCACCTGGACTATGGAAGAGGTTGACCAGAAGCTCCATCAGATAATGTCCAATATCCACAAGAATGCAAAGGATGCGGCTGAAGCATACGGATTCGGCTACAACCTGGTCGCGGGGGCGAACATAGCAGGCTTTGACAAGGTTGCCAAGGCAATGGCCGCACAGGGAGAATATTAGAGTACTAAAAGGACTGCTCATTTATGGGCAGTCCTTTAGCATGTCTTCAGGTCAGAATTCCTGTTTGTCATAGTCCTTGAGGCTCCTGCTCCTGAACACGAATAATGACTGCAGTGCCATGAGGATTCCGCAGACTACAAGGATGTACTCTATACGGATGACCTCAGCAAGCGGACCGAAAAGCAGCATTCCAAGAGGCATCATTACAGATGATGCGCTGATAAGGCTGAAGACCCTTCCCAGCTTATCCTCCGGTACGTTCTCCTGAAGAAGCGAATATATGGGAACGTTGAAGAACGGCATGAGCAGACCGACAAGAAGCATGAGCCCGATATATACCGGGAATACCCTTGTAAGACCCATCCCGACTGTCAGAATACCCATGGCGAGGATCGATGCTCCCAATGTATCTATTCTGTTAGTGAAGCCTTTCCAGTATCCAATTGCCATTCCTCCAAGGATCGTCCCGCCGAAGAAGGAGATCTCGTTCACCGTCAGCCTCCAGTATTCCTCCCCGTAGCTCCTCGCAACAAGGAGAGGTGTCAGCATCGCAAGTGGTGCTACAAGGAACGTAATGGCAAGCTGTGAGAAGATCAGCGTTATTATGAATCTGTTGTGTACCGCATAGCTCATTCCAAGCTTTAGCTCATCAAGGTATCCGGTACCGGGCCTAGTCGTCCTTTCATACGCAGGTATCTTCAGCGACATGAGAAGAAGAATAGCGGTCATGGCAGTTGCTACGTCGATGAAGAATATCCTGTCCATTGACGAGTAAGTAAGAAGCAGAGCACTTAGCGCCGGCGATGCGATCATGGTGGCAGACTGGAGCGATGAGTTGAGCCCGTTGACCCTCATCAGCTTGTGCTTAGGCACCAGCTGCGGGAGTATCGCACTCACTGAAGGTGTCTGTATCCCGGCGCCTATGGAGCGTATGAAGGAAACGGCAAAAATTGCCTCAAGGCTCCTCATCCCAGACATGAACATCATGGCAAGGATGAAGGTCGATGAAGCGATGGCAAGGTCAGACAGGATGATGAGCTTCTTCCTGTCATGCCTGTCAGCCCAGACCCCGGCAAATACTGAGACTATAAGCTGGGGCAGGAATCCGAAAAGCATTGAAAGGGTAAGCATGAACCCGGAGTCTGTTGTAAGGGTTATGTACCAGGTGATTGCATATTGCACAAGGGAAGATCCGAACAGAGACAGGGACTGTCCTGCAAGGAATACCGCCGTATTCCTTTTCCAGTGGGTGAAGCTTTTAGTTGTATTCTCTTCATCAGATTTTATGATGTTTTCGTTGTCTGTCATGTTCATTCAATACCTCGTCGATTCAAGTAAAATAAGGTTGCATACGATTCATTATATGTCATACTGCTCTGCAGTGTATGACGAATACGTTAAATTGCAGATAACTTTTCATTCATCTATTATTGAAATCGTGGATAAACTGCAGCCGATCCACAGGTAATGTTCCCGGCCCGGATGAATGGCTGAAATAGCACTATAAAAAACAGGTCATAAAGTATAGAATAGGTATGAAAGAATAAATGGATAAATATTGAGGATTGGATGTGATATGGTGAAGGAGATTATAGTTGTGGGTGCCGGACCTTCAGGCATCATGGCTGCCATAAGGGCGGCAGAGGACAGTAAAAACAGGGTTACACTCATTGACAGGAATCCTGGCATCGGAAAGAAGCTGTTCATTACCGGCAAGGGCAGATGTAACCTTACCAGCAGCAAGGATATAGGAGAGTTTTTTGAGAACATACCGAGAAACAGGGAATTCCTGTATTCGGCACTATATACATTTACAAATATGGAGGTCATGGATTTCTTTATCAAGCGAGGGTTGAAGCTGAAGATTGAACGTGGAGACAGGGTCTTCCCAGAATCAGACAAATCGTCTGATGTCATAGACGTTCTCAGGCGGCAGCTTGAAGCTTCGGGAGTCAGGATGATGCTGTCAACCAAGGTTCTGGACATTATGGTTGAAGGTGGCAGGATAGTTGCGCTTGAGACAAGCAGAGGGAGGATTTCCGGAGACTCATTCATTTTCGCGACAGGCGGAGCATCCTATTTCGGAACGGGATCGGATGGCATGGTCCTTGGTCTCATCGAGAAGCTCGGACACAGCATTGCACCGCTCAAGCCATCGCTGATCCCTCTCGTCTGCAGTGAGCCTTTTGTCAAGGAGCTTCAGGGGCTGTCTCTAAGGAACGTGAGATTCACCTTAAGGGATGACAGGAAGGTACTTTATGAGGATTTCGGCGAGCTTCTTTTCACGCATTTCGGCATAAGCGGTCCCATAGTACTTTCATCCTCAGCCTACTACCATGGAGGAAAGGCGATGGGAATAATAGACCTGAAGCCCGCTCTCGACAAGAATGAGCTTGATGCCAGGATACTCAGGGATTTCTCGAAGAATATCAACAGGGATTTCAGGAATTCCCTTGACGAGCTGCTTCCATCCAAGCTGATACCTGTGATAGTTGTTCTTTCAGGCATCGATCCTATCAAGAAGGTGCACAGCGTCACCAGGGAGGAAAGGAAAACTCTTGTAGACCTCCTGAAAGGGCTGACTGTAACCGTCACCGGCACGAAGTCACTGAATGAAGCTATCATTACGCGAGGCGGAGTGTACACCAGTGAGATCGAACCTGCAACCATGAAGTCTAAGAAGGTTGAAAACCTCTATTTTGCAGGCGAGATGATCGATGTGGATGCGCTGACAGGTGGATTCAACCTGCAGATCGCATTTTCAACCGGATATCTGGCCGGCAGCAACGCATAAAGCCTTGCAGGCAGGGCAGAACCTATTATTTTGTTGGATTATATTTCGAAAATATAGTATAATGTCTTAGTGCAGGCCAACTTATGTAGAAAATGGGTTTATTATGAATTTTTAAATAACTCACTTTATTTTTCCATGCGGAAATATTAAACTATATACGTATAGCATTGCAAATTTCTCTTACCAGGGAGTGAGCAAATGAGGGAAATCATCAGGGCTGAATACTCCGGCTTCTGCTTCGGAGTTGACAGAGCTGTCAAGGAGGCTTTTACGGTCAGGAAGACCAAGGGCAGAACCTTCACCCTGGGGCCGCTTATACACAACAAGGATGTCACTGACAAGCTGGAAGGATCCGGCGTGAATGTGATCTCTGAAGCTGAGATAGGAAGGCTGGACAAGGATGACACGGTCATCATCAGGACCCATGGTGTTACCAGGGCGGTCTATGACGGACTTAAGGCAATGGGAGTCGAGATGATCGACCTTACTTGCCCTTATGTTATAAACATTCAGAAGAAGGTCAGTGAGTACCACGACAAGGGCTACCAGATAGTCATCCTTGGAGATGGTAATCATCCGGAGGTGGTAGGTATCAATGGCTGGTGTGACAACTCAGCTTACATCACACCAACGGGAGAAGTGGACATCCCTTTGAAAAGAAAGGTATGTGTCGTTTCCCAGACCACTGAAAAGCAAGGGAACTGGTTAAACCTGATCATGAACATCGCGAAGACATCCAAGGAGTTCGTGGCTTTCAACACCATCTGCAAGGCTACTGAAGAACGCCAGAAGTCGGCGGAAGAACTGTCGAAGGAAGTCGATGCTATGCTTGTAATCGGGGGGAAATCAAGCTCCAACACAAAAAAACTCTACGAACTCTGCAAGGCAAACTGCGAGAGGACCTACATGGTCGAGAACGCAGACGAGCTTGCAGCTATGATAAACAAATTTGATGGTGCGGTTCGAGTAGGGGTTACCGCAGGTGCATCCACACCCGAATGGATAATTAAGGAGGCAGTCGGATTATTATGATGGAAGAAAACAACAACATTGAGAAGAATGAGTCGGAGATGTCCATGCAGGACCTAATGGACCTTTATGAGAAGCCTGTAAGGATCGGACAGATTATAAAGGGCAAGGTCATCCAGCTGGATGAGAAAGAAGCTATAGTAGCACTCGTAGGAGCAAGTCATGATGGTAAGATTGCTCTTGAGGAAGCAAGTGCAGGAAGCAGCGACAGCCTGGCAGAAGTGCTTCAGGTAGGTCAGGAGATCGAGGCCAAGGTAATAAGAAGACCTCAGGAGAATGACAGCTTCTTCATACTTTCCATGGTTGAAGTCCAGAGAGAGGAAGCCCTTGTTGATATCAGGAAGGCTTTTGAATCAAACGAGACTCTGACAGTAAAGATCAAGGAAGCGGTAAAGGGCGGACTTGTAGGATTCTACATGGGCCAGAGGGTATTCATACCTGCATCCCATGTTGAGCTCAACACAGTGAAGGACCTCAACGTATACCAGGGTCAGGACATGGAAGTCAGTGTCATCGAGATCGAAGAAAGAAGAGGCACCACAAGGATAGTTGCTTCAAGAAGAAAGAAGCTCCAGGCTGAGAAGGAAGTAGTTGAAAGCTCAGCATGGGAGAACTTTGAAGAAGGACAGGTCATCGAAGGAAGAGTCGAGAGACTTACCGACTTCGGCGCATTTGTCAATGTCAACGGAGTTGATGGACTCCTTCACGTTTCCGAGATTTCATTCGGAAAGGTCGGAAAGCCAAGCGACGTACTGAAGATCGGTGATTCTGTAAAGGTCAAGATCATATCCCTCGACAAGGAGAAGAAGAGACTGTCACTCAGCCTCAAGGCCCTTGCTGAAAATCCATGGACAAACATCGAGGAGAAGTATCCTGCGGGAAGCATAACCCTCGGCAAGGTTGTAAGGTTCACGGACTTCGGAGCGTTCATAGAGCTTGAGCCTGGTGTGGACGGACTCGCCCATATTTCACAGCTCAGCCACAAGAGAGTCGAGTCACCTTCAGAGGTTCTGAAGATTGGCGAAACTGTAAAGGTAAAGATACTTGATTCAAGCGAGGCCAACAAGAAGGTCTCCCTGAGCCTCAAGGCAATAGAGTAGTAAAGCGCAAGCCCCGGCAAAATTTGCCGGGGCTTGCTTCATCCTATGAGGCCATTTTGCAGGTGAACAGCCTTCAAAAATCGTTCTGACAAGCCCTATGACAGGATGTTTTGAGTTATAATAACAGTATAGCTATTAAGGACGAAAGTTTAGCAGGAGGATGCTATGGCTGTTGCCGAACATGTGACAAAGAAGGACATTGAAGAACTGGAAGGCGAGCTTCAGGGCTACAGGAGCTTCAATGAGTTCAATGAAGATTTTTTAAGCATATACAGGAATTCAAGCATGATAGTCAAGCATCAGATGAGGTCATCATCCAGGGTTGTGAAGATCGACGGAATTCCGGTTATGTTCCTTTGGTGTGATTTCAGGAACTATTCGTCCACTATCAGGACAATGGTCCCTCTTGAAGCTATGGGACCGGCCGTGAAGAGCAGCAGGCTGCAGGAGATAATCCCGGCAGTCATGAAGAGCGCTTCATTGTCTGACACCGGAAGATTCAGATACAACGCGTCAGAAAGCCCGGGGAACAGGCTATTGCTTGAAGAGATGGGCTTCTACCTTGATGAGATGTCATTCTCGATGAAGATAGATACTGACAGACTTCCAGCCATGGGAAGCATCCCTGAGGTAAGGCAGTATCATGTCGAGGACATAGATGACAGGGTGAAGGTCCAGAACTCGATATTCGAGGACAGGTACAGGATCCCACTTGGAAGGGCGGACATACTCATAGAGATGGCCAAAAGGACATATATCCCGGATGCAAGCTGGTTCCTCATGAAATACGGAAGGATCGCGGGATATGGTCAGATAATGAAAAGCGGGACCAGGAAGCTTCTGGTCAATTTCGGAGTCGTACCGGAGATAAGGGGCAAGGGGCTTTCAAGGGATTTTCTCATATGGATCCTTGAAAAAGGCAGAGAGATGGGATATAAGGAAATCTACCTTGATGTCAACGCAGGAAACATACCTGCAGTGAACCTCTACCAGACTACAGGCTTCGAGATCGTTGAAAAAAGGGTGAAATGGTACTTCAAGGAATACTAAAGCCTGCAATCAGCTGAACAAAGGTTCAGGTGACTGCAGGCTTTATAACTCTAGAAAAGTCTTGAATATTCCACAAGGGCGCTTCTAAGCACCTCAACGGCGATCTTCAGGTCTTCAGCCTTGATGCAGTAGGAGATCCTTACCTCATCCTCGCCAAGTCCGGGAGTATTGTAGAACCCGCCTGCTGGTGCCATCATCACGGTGACCCCGTTCAGGTCGTAGGACTCAAGTATCCACTGGCAGAAATGCTCCGAGGACTTTACCGGGAACTTCGCGATGATATAGAATGCTCCTTCAGGCTTTCTCATGAATACGCCCGGGATGCTCGACAGCCCTTCGAATAGGATGTCCCTTCTGTGCTGGTACTCCGCCCTGGTCTTCTCGAAGAATGATTCAGGCGTCCTGTAGAGCGCAGCTGCAGCGACCTGTTCAACAGTCGGAGCGCAAAGCCTCGCCTGTGTGAGCTTCATGATCTCGTTGATGAGCGCTGTGTTCTTCGAAGCCACAAGACCGATCCTGGCTCCACACGCACTGAACCTCTTGCTTATGGAATCGGTGAGGACTACCCTGTCCTCGATCTCCTTGTAGGCGAGTGGGCTGTAGACGGTGAGTCCGTCATATACGAGCTCCCTGTATACCTCATCGGTTATGAGGTAAAGGTCGTGCTCGATGGCAAGGTCCCTCAGCAGCTCTATCTCAGCCTTGGTATATACGGTTCCTGTAGGATTCGAAGGGCTTGAGTAGAGTATAGCTTTCGTGTTCGGAGTTATCTTCGCCTCTATCTCCGATTTTGAAGGCAAATGGAAGCCATCCTCCTTGTAGGTCTTGAAGGAAGTCACCTTGCAGCCTGCCATCTCAGTGAAGGAAGAGTAGTTTGTATAGAACGGCTCAGGAACAAGGACTTCATCCTCAGGATCGCAGATTGCCATGAGTGAGAAGAGCAGTGCTTCAGATCCGCCATTTGTTACGACCATGTTCTCGTCCTTGAAGTCATAGCCAAGCTTTGCGTAATAATCTGTGAAGGCATCGAGCAGGACCCTCTGTCCTCTCGAATCCGAATAAGCGAGGACCTTTTCCTCGTAATTCTTTAGCGTGTCAAAGAAAGCTGCCGGAGTCTCGATGTCCGGCTGTCCTATATTGAGCCCCAGGACTCTTTTCCCGTCTTCCCTTGCCTTGGCGGCATAGGGAGCGAGCTTCCTTATTGGCGAGAATTGCATTTTTGATATCCTGTTCGAAAGCTTCATCTAATTTACCCCTTTGATGATAATCGTATTTCATGATACTACTTTTCGGTACTACATTTCAAGACTTTGCAGAGTCTTTTGTACTATCTCCCTCAATGATAGCACAATTCGAGGACTTTCTAACGTAATGCACGGTTTTTCTTATGGCGGTCCAGTACTGGCGTGCGGAGGTTTTTGGCACTTGCCTTGAAATATGGTATTATGTTGTAATGTAAATGTTCAAAATAATAGTTTTGAGAGGAAGATGATCTTGTCAAAGAGATACTACATAGAGACCTGGGGATGTCAGATGAACGAAGAGGATTCTGAAAAGTTAAGCGGGATGCTCGCAAACATAGGCTATGAGAAGACGCTGTTCAAGGACCAGGCAAATGTCATAATATTCAACACGTGCGCAGTGCGCGAAAACGCGGAGCTCAAGGTCTACGGCAACCTGGGTGCGCTTAAGAAGCTGAAGAGAGACAATCCCGAGCTCATAATAGCCGTCTGCGGCTGCATGATGCAGCAGAAGGGGATGCCTGAGGAGATACTGAAGAAGTACAGGCATGTCGACATAGTCTTCGGCACCCACAATGCCTATAAGTTCCCTGAATATCTTGAGAGGGCAAGGACCGAAGGAGTCCAGGTCAAGGAGATATTCGAGAAGGAGACTGACATCGTCGAGGGTATGCCGATAACAAGGGAATCCACTGTGACTGCATACGTCACGATAATGTACGGTTGCAACAACTTCTGCACCTATTGCATAGTACCTTATGTAAGAGGCAGGGAAAGGTCGAGAAAGCCTGAGGACATACTGGCAGAGGTAAGGGAACTGGTCTCAAAGGGCTATAAGGAAATAACGCTCCTTGGACAGAACGTAAACTCATATGGTGTGAACCTTGAGCAGGATATCAATTTTGCGGGGCTCCTCAGGCTGGTCAATGAGGTCGAGGGTCTTGAGAGGATAAGGTTCATGACAAACCATCCGAAGGACCTGACCGATGATGTCATTGAAGCCGTGAGGGACTGCAGCAAGGTGGTGGAGCAGGTCCACCTTCCTGTACAGAGCGGATCTGACGCTCTGCTTAAGTCGATGAACCGGGGATATTCCAGGGAAGGCTACCTTGAGACAGTTCGGAAGCTCAAGGAGAAGGTCCCGGGTGTAGCGATAAGCACGGACATCATAGTGGGCTTCCCCGGCGAAACCGAGGAGGATTTCCAGGGCACACTGGACGTCGTAGAAACCGTAGGCTACGACACCGCCTACACATTCATATATTCCAGAAGGAAGCATACCCCTGCTGACAGGATGACTGAACAGGTGCCAGACAAGGTCAAGCATGAGAGGTTCAACAGGCTTGTCGAGGCAGTAAACAGGAAGTCTCTTGAGAGAAATTCAGCTTACCTTGGAAACATCTGCGAGGTCCTTGTCGAGGGTCAGAGCAAGTATGACCCTGAAGTCCTTCAGGGCAGGACAAGGACAGGAAAGACAGTTAACTTCAAGGGTGAAGAAGCGCTCATAGGTAACCTCGTCAGAGTGAGGATCTCAAAGGTGGGGACCTTCAGCATGAACGGAGATAGAGTGGAATAGGAAAAACAGCCGTCATCTGATTTCAGATGGCGGCTGCAATGCTCTTCAGGCAGGATCCTTAGGGTCGAAACCTTCATCCATCCAGAAGAACTCCCAGTGGTGTCCGTCAGTGTCGTAGAAGCTTCTCGTGTACATGAATTCCATGGGGTCTGTCTGCGGCGGACTTCCTGCTCCAAGCTCAATGGCTCTGTCGACGATACGGTCTACGGTCTCCCTGTCAGGCACCTCCAGTGCGATCAGGGTCTCAACTGTTGATTCATCAGCAATTGACTTCTTAGTGAAGCCCCGGAAGAAATCCTCGGTAAGTATCATGATGTAGTAATTTTCATCTATGACAACCATGGCAGCGTTGCTGTCGCTGAAGCGGTCATCCTTTTTAAAGCCAAGGTCAGTGAAGAACCTTGTGCTCTTCTCAAGGTCCTTTGTTGGAATGTTTATATATACTGCCTTTATCATTTTATCCTCCCTGCATGCATATGCATGCTGTGCAAGCTGGAGCATCCTATGGGAACATAATAACTGAAAATGATTCTCAATATGTTTTGCATCTGCGAACTTTCTGTATATTTTCTGGAAATTGCGCTAAGACCGTGACATCCGGAAAAAAGGTCAATAAATATGAGGTACAATGTAGAACACGTATTTGGTATACTATAAGGTAGTTAAAGTTTGGAGGTCTGAAATGGCACTTACACCGATGATGCAGCAATATTTTGAAATAAAGGAAAACTACAGGGATACAATACTGTTCTACAGGCTGGGAGACTTCTATGAGATGTTCTTCGAGGATGCCGAGCTTGCATCCAAAGAGCTTGAGCTGGTGCTGACAGGAAGGGATTGCGGCCTGGAGGACAGGGCTCCCATGTGCGGGATACCGTACCATTCTGCCAGGAACTATATCGGAAGGCTTGTCTCCAGGGGCTACAAGGTAGCCATATGCGAGCAGGTGGAGGACCCGAAGCTTGCAAAAGGTATAGTGAGGAGAGATGTCATAAGGGTCATAACTCCCGGCACATTCCTTGACGAGGCATTCGTTTCGGAGGAGAGGAACAACTATATCATGGGGGTGTATAAGGATGGAGGTAATTACGGGCTTTCATTCTGCGACATCTCAACAGGTGAGTTTTACGCATCAGTCATAAAGGCAGAAGCTGAGCTCCTTGATGCCGAAATCGGGAAGTTCTCACCAAAGGAGGCTGTCGCCTCCTCAGATGAGCTTGCAGAATATATTTTCAGCAGATATGCACTGCTTACAAACGCCAGAAGTATTCCCGACGAATCCGAGCTGCTGCTTGAAGGAAGGTTCAAGAGCGTCTCAGGAGGGATAAACTCACTTATTGCATCCTCCTGCAGCATCCTTCTTCTATATCTGGAGGAAACACAGAAGACGTCCCTGACAAACCTCACACATCTGGAGGTCTATTCGTCGTCGGATTCAATGGCTATGGATCCCAATACGAAGAGGAACCTTGAGCTTACGGAAAACATAGTTGACAAGGGCAAGAAAGGCAGCCTCCTATGGGTTCTCGATGACACGGCGACAGCCATGGGAGGTAGAAACCTTAGAAGGTGGGTCGAGCAGCCGCTTATCAGCCGCGAGCTCATCGACAGGAGGCTTGAAGCAGTCGAAGCACTCTATGGCAGCCTTGATATGCTGGAAGACCTCAGGGAGGCTTTGAAGGGTGTATACGACATCGAGAGGATAGTTTCCAAGGTAGCCCTGAAGTCAGTCAATCCCAAGGAGCTGATCACACTCAAGAATTCACTCGGAAGGCTGCCTGCGGTGAAGGAAGTGCTGAAGAGCCTTGATTATGGTGAGCTTTCAAGGCTGAACAGGAAGATGGATACCCTGTCCGACATATGGGATCTCCTTGATTCATCCATCTCTGAGGATGCACCAATGACCTCGAAGGACGGCGGGATAATAAAGAGTGGCTACAGTGCAGACGTAGATGAGCTCAGGGACATAAGGCTGAACGGCAAGAGATGGATCGCCGAGCTTGAAGCCAAGGAAAGGGAATTCACAGGCATCAGGTCGCTTAAGATAGGCTTCAACAAGGTGTTCGGGTACTACATCGAGATAAGCAGGGCAAACTTCTCAAGCATACCTGAAGGGAGATACATAAGGAAGCAGACCCTAAGCAACGCTGAGAGGTACATTACCGAGGAACTGAAGGTTATGGAGGACAAGATACTGGGGGCGGAGGAAAAGCTCTCAGAGCTTGAATACGGTCTCTTTACGGGCATAAGGGACAGGATCGAGGGCGAGATAGAGAGGCTGAAGTCAACAAGCAGATGCATAGCAGACCTTGACTGCTACCAGTGCCTTGCAAAGGTCGCAAGGGACAACGGATATGTGAAGCCTGTCTTCAGCATAGACGGTAAGATGAACATAGTTGAGGGAAGGCATCCTGTGGTAGAGAAGATGATGGACAAGGGAGCCTTCGTATCCAACGACCTGGTCATGGACAGCTCAAATGAGAGGTTCCTTATAATAACCGGTCCCAACATGTCAGGAAAATCAACTTTCATGAGACAGAGCGCCCTTATTGTGCTCATGGCCCAGATCGGCTCCTTCGTTCCTGCGAAGAAGGCCTATCTTTCCATATGCGACAGGATATTCACCAGGATCGGAGCATCGGATGACCTTGCAGGAGGTAAGTCCACCTTCATGGTCGAGATGAGCGAGGTTTCGGAGATCCTCAGGAATGCAACATCAAGGTCGCTTATCATCCTGGATGAGGTAGGGAGAGGTACCAGTACCTATGACGGACTCAGCATCGCGTGGGCGGTCATCGAGTACATACTTAAGAATATAAGGGGAAGCAAGTCCCTGTTCGCCACCCACTATCATGAGCTTGTGGCCCTTGAAGGTGAGCTTGAGGGAATAAGGAACTACTCTGTACTTGTCAGGGAGGTCGGGACAACCATAGCCTTCCTAAGGAAGATCGTTCCGGGAGGCGCTGATGAGTCCTACGGAATAGAGGTTGCGAAGCTTGCAGGGATACCCCGGGAGATACTGACACGGGCAAAGGATATCCTGAAGGACCTTGAGAAGAAGGGGAAGAAGCCCGCGAGGATTCAGAAGGTCAAGGAGGACCCTCTTCAGATAGGGTTCGTGGATATCGGCCGCGAAGCCCTGTTTGAAAGGATCAAGACACTGGATGTCATGTCCATGACCCCGATGGAGGCCATGAACGCGCTTTACGAACTTAACAATGATGCGAAGGAATTGAATTAGATGGCAAGGATTAATGTCCTGGACAAGGATACATTCAACAAGATAGCGGCTGGAGAGGTGGTTGAAAGACCGTCCTCTGTAGTCAAGGAACTGGTGGAGAATTCAATTGATGCCGGCTCAAGGGAGATACACGTAGAGATCCAGGGCGGCGGAGAAGAACTCATAAGGGTTCTGGACAAGGGCGAGGGAATCGAGCCTGATGACATGCTGAAGGCATTCATGCCCCATGCCACGAGCAAGATCATGACCGCGGATGACCTCTTCAGGATCAGCACCATGGGCTTTCGGGGTGAGGCCCTGTCAAGCATAAGCTCGGTATCCAGGGTGCTCATGAGGTCAAGGACGGAGGGCTCTGACGGAAGGGAGGTATACATAGAAGGCGGCGACCTCAAGTATGAGAAGTACTCCCCCATGGACAAGGGCACTCTGATCGAGGTCAGGGACCTGTTCTACAATGTGCCTGCAAGGAAGAAGTTCCTGAAGTCAAGGTCCAAGGAAGCAGGTACCATCGGTGAGATACTATCAAAGATAGCCATTTCCCATCCTGAAATCAGCTTCAGCCTGGTCTCAGACGGGAAGACACTCCTTAAGACCTACGGCACGGGAGACCAGAAGGACGTCATCAGACAGGTCTACACGAAAAAGGTTCAGGAAAACACATTCCCATTCCATGAGGAATACGAATCCCTCAGTATAAGCGGCTTTGTCGGAAACGAGGAGATATCCAGGGGGAACAGGAGCCAGCAGAGCATATTCGTGAACAGGAGGCTTGTGCAGTCAAGGACAATAACTGTAGCTGCAGAGAACGCATTCAGGTCCTTCGCCACGGTAAGCAGGTTCCCTTTCCTCATAATAAACATAGACATACTTCCTGAGATCATCGATGTGAACATACATCCTCAGAAGGCAGAGATCAAGTTCGAGGATGACAGGCACATATTCAAGGTGGTGTTCGATACCATCCACAAGACCATGGCGGAAGGTCTGAAGAGGACCTTTGATGTCGAGCCGGAAGCAAGGCAGGAGGAGATCCATGAGCAGCTTGCAGCGGATATGCCTTTAAGGCCCGTATACATAGACATGCCGGTGGATGTCACAGCAAGGTCCTTCCCGGATCAAAGAAGACAGTGGAGTGATGAGACAGAGGATAAAGGAGAAGGCAGCAGGGCTGTAGAAGCCTCAGCGGCACCAGAAACCTCATATGTGGCTGAAGAGGCAGTTCCCATGAGGGAGGCAAGGTTCCCGATGCCTAGGATCATCGGCCAGTTCAGGAGCACATACATACTTGCCGAGATACATGACGAGTTGTACGTGTTCGACCAGCATGCCGCGCATGAGAAGATAAACTTTGAAAAGTACATGAGGGACCTGACTACAGGGTCAGTAGCCTCACAGCCTCTTCTTGTGCCTGCAGTCCTGGAACTGAGCCTTGAGGACTACAGCCTGATGAACGAGAACAGGCAGGCTTTAGCAGAAGCCGGGTTCCTGGTTGAGGATTTCGGTGACAGGGCAATATCAGTCAGGGAGGTACCTTATTTCCTGGGTGAAGTCTCCAACCTGTCCTACCTTACAGACATACTCGACAACATAAGGAACCTTGGAAAAGGGACCCGAGAGGAAATAAGGAGGATGAGGATAGCCACCGCCGCCTGCAAGGCATCTGTAAAGGCCTATGAGCCCCTTGTCATCAGGGAGATGGAACATCTCATAGAAGAGCTCAGGCATATAGACGAGCCGTTCACATGCCCTCACGGAAGGCCTACGATGATAAAGTACACTGAGAAGGATTTCGAGAAGGCATTCAGGAGGATCGTATGAAGCCGGGTCTTATAGTGATAGCCGGCCCAACAGGAGTCGGGAAGACTGAAATATCAATAAGGCTTGCCGGGCTGCTTGGTGGAGAGATCGTATCGTGCGACTCAATGCAGGTCTACACTCTGATGGATATCGGCTCCGCCAAGGCTACGAAGGAAGAAATGCAGGGAATTCCACACCATATGGTCGACATCATCGACCCAAAGACGCCCTTCACTGTCTCTGAATATAAGGCCATGGCTGAAAAGGCCATAGATGACATCATCGCCAGAGGGAAATTTCCCATAATGGCAGGCGGCACCGGCCTATATATCGACAGCGTCATAACGGACATGTCCTTCGCCGATGGCTCGGGAGACCCTCAGTTCAGGAGCAGAATGGAGGAGGTGGCATCGGAAAGCGGAAAGGGAGAGGTCCACAGGCTTCTTATGGAGGTTGATCCTCTTTCGGCTGAAAGGATACATCCGAACAACCTTAAGCGAGTGATAAGGGCCCTTGAGGTCCACCATATGACCGGCAGGCCATTCAGTTCATTCGCTGACGAGGGTGTCCTCAATCCGAAGTATGAGGTCAGGTACTACTACCTCAACCGCAAAAGGGAAGCCCTGTATGAGGCCATCGACAAAAGGGTCCTGAAGATGCTGGATGATGGTCTTGTGGACGAGGTCAGGATGCTTAAGGAAATGGGTCTCACAAAAGATCACCAGAGCATGCAGGGGATCGGATACAAGGAGGTCCTTGACTATCTTGACGGAAGGAAGACCTATGATGATATGGTTTCGGAGATACAAAGGCATTCCAGGAACTACGCAAAAAGGCAGCTTACCTGGTTTCGGAGGAAGAGCATTGCTGTAGAGATCGACAGGGATGAAATGAGTACCGAAGAAATCCTAAATCTCATCAAAAGCATGGAAAGCTAAATCTACATGTTATATAATAAAGGATATACAAATTGAGATACTTTGACTGCCCTGTATAATGGGCATATTCAATAAAGAGGGGTGAGGGGATGAACAAGTCTACAAACAATCTACAGGATATTTTCCTCAATGGGGCACGTAAGCAGAGGATGCAGGTCATCATACATCTTGTCAATGGATTCCAGCTAAGGGGTACGGTCAAGGGCTTCGACAATTTCACCGTAGTGCTTGACAGCGAAGGAAAGCAGATGCTCGTATACAAACATTCGATAACTACCATCACTCCGCAGAAGCCGATACTCTTCAACAACCCGCAGGTTCCTGAAGAGGTCGTCCCTGAAAGCGAACAGTAAGCTTAAGGACCGGGAAACCGGTCCTTTGAATTGCAGGCATTTTCCTTTGCCTTGAGCTGGGACCTGTGATAAACTGTTGTATTGTACAAAATATGGATCGAGGTAAATTTTATGAATGAAATTACAGAAAAATTCCTTCTGAAGGAATATGGCATAAGCGAGAAGGTCCTTGAGCTCCACAGGAAAGCTCTAAAGGAAGTCGAGGGTATGTTCGAATACTACGACGGCATCAGGGAATACAACCAGTTCAA
>DIXH01000056.1:40943-43043 GCA_002428605.1 Clostridiaceae bacterium UBA6085 | reverse complement strand
TGGCCTCCGGGTTAAAATGATTGACTGAGTTTCAAAACTGTACTATAATAATGTATGTGTTATTTTGCCCGAATAGCTGAAGTTTTATTTTCGACTAGCGGAGGGAGGGATAAAGAATGTCAGAGATCAAGGTTGGAGAGAACGAGAGCCTAGAGAACGCACTCAGAAGATTCAAGAAGAAGTGCGCGAGAGCGGGTGTCCTCAGCGAAGTAAGAAAGAGAGAACACTACGAGAAACCAAGCGTTAAGAAGAAAAAGAAATCAGAAGCTGCAAGAAAGAGAAAGTTCAAGTAGTTCTTGTAAGAAGGTGATTTTGTGACCATTAAGGAGCAGCTTCAGGAAGACTGGAAGCAGGCTTTGAAGAGCAAGGACAAACCGAAGGCTGAGATACTTTCCATGGCGAAGGCCGCTATACTCCATGTGGAGAAAACGGACAACATCAAGGTAGAGGATGCGAAAGCAATTGAAATCCTTGCAAGGGAAGTCAAAATGCGAAGGGATGCCAACGTCGAATTCGAGAAGGGCAACAGGCAGGACCTTGTTGACAAGAACAATTTCGAAATCGAAACAATACTCGGTTACCTTCCGAAGCAGTTGGAAGAAAAAGATATCATAAGACTTGTAGAAGACACAGCTAAGGAAATCGGGGCAAACAGCACAAAGGACATGGGCAAGCTAATGACGGCTCTAAAGCCTGCAACAACAGGAAAAGCCGATGGAAAGCTTGTAAGCAGCATAGTTAAGGATTATCTGAACAGACAGGGGAACTAGTTTCCCTGTCTTTTGCTTTTTGTGGGAAAGATTTTTAAGGACGTGGATGACGCCAGTCATTTGCATTAAAGATAAATATTTAACATTAGTATGAGGTTTTTGTTATTTAATTATTGATAATTTGTTAACAACAGCTTATAATTAATCTTGAATTCGGTGAACTAATTCACTGAAATGTAAATGGAGGGAATCATATGAAAAAGTTCAGGAAGATCCTGAGTCTCGTATTAGTAGGACTCATGGTCGCAGGACTCGCAGCCTGCGGAACAAAGACACCTACCACACCAACCGAAACTGCAACCTTCAAGGCGGGGACCTATGATGGCGAAGCAGACGGATTCCACGGAAAGATCAAGGTCAAGGTGACAGTCACCGATACGGCGATCACAGACATCAAGGTAGAGCATACTGAGACAGAAGGACTTGGCGACAAGGCGGTTGAAGAGATCGTTGAGATGGTCAAGGCAAACACCTCGCTGAAGGTTGATGCTGTAACGGGAGCAACATATTCAAGCAAGGGAATAATTGAAGCGATAACAGCAGCGCTCAAGGCTGCAGGCGCGGATGTCGAGAAGCTGAAGGCAAAAGACATTGCGTCAGGCGAGACAAAGGGCGATGTAGAGAAGACAGCTGATGTAATAATAATCGGCGGCGGCGGAGCTGGTCTCGCAGCGGCAGTTTCAGCACATCAGAATGGCGCCAAGGTAATAGTGGTTGAAAAGATGTCGAGACTCGGCGGAAACACCATGATTTCGGGATCTGCATACAATGCAGCTGACACTGAGAGGCAGAGCGCGCTCACCATGACTGCGCTTGAAAAGCAGACAGTTGAGAGCATACTTGCAGGTACATACGAGGATGCCCTCGTCAAGACCTGGCAGGAAACTCTTAAGAAGGAATGGACAGAGTACCTTGCATCAGGCAAGACTACACTTTTCGATTCACCTTCACTTCACAAGCTGCAGACTTACCTTGGAGGAGACAAGAAGGGAACGCCTGCGCTTATAGACGTATTTGCAGACAATGCATATCCGGCAGTAGAATGGCTCGAATCAATGGGCATGCAGTTCAAGGACTATGTGTTCACGGTTCTCGGCGGACTCTGGAACAGGGCACACAAGCCTGAGAAGCCACTTGGAACCGGATTCATGGAGACATACGAGAACTATATCGAGAAGAACAAGGCTGACATTGAGGTTATCCTTGATACGACTGCCAAGGAATTCATCGTCAAGGACGGTGCTGTAGTTGGAGTTGCGGCAGAAGGCAAGAACGGAAAGGTTACGCTCAATGCAACGAAGGGAGTCGTACTCGCTACAGGCGGTTTCGG
>DIXH01000056.1:0-40916 GCA_002428605.1 Clostridiaceae bacterium UBA6085 | reverse complement strand
TACATCCAGCTTCTGCCAATGGGAGACCCGGTAACGGGAAGCCTCAGCGGAAACATTGAGCAGGGTGTACAGAACAGGATATTCGTCAACAAGGAAGGCGAAAGATTCGTTGACGAGGGTGCAAGAAGAGATACGATGACAAAGGCTCTCATGGAGCAGACTGATGCCTACATGTGGGTAATTGTTGACAAGAACTCGTACCCTACAGGCGACACAAAGAACAACTTCAACGAGACAATTGATGATCTTGTTGCAGCAGGAAGGGCTTTCAAGGCAGATACCCTTGAAGACCTTGCAAAGCAGATCGGAGTCGATCCTGTTGCTTTCGTCAAGTCAGTTGAGGATTTCAACAAGGCTGTCGATGGTACTGCAAAGGATGAGTTCGGAAGGACACTGTTTGACAAGAAGCTGGATACAGCACCTTTCTATGCAGGAGCCAGAGTTCCGACTGTCCACCACACAATGGGCGGAGTCAGCATAAATGCCGATGCCCAGGTTATAGATGCAAACGGCAACGTCATCAAGGGTCTGTATGCAGCCGGTGAAGTCACCGGAGGACTGCATGGAACCAACAGGCTTGGCGGAAACGCGCTTGCGGACATCAATGTATTCGGAAGGATAGCAGGAAAGAACGCAGCAACAATGAAATAGCAAAGCTTAAGGAGAGGCCGATGTCGGCCTCTCCTTTGCCATGTCCATAAAATTAACCGGTTATTCAAAATATCCTCAGCCTGTTATGTTATAGTTTCAATATGGAATATATGTTTATTCAGGAGGTAAATTTAAATGGTTGAATACAAGGCGCTGGTAATGGACAGGAACGAGGCCGGCTATGAGCTTGTCTACAAGGATATGGAATTCAGGGAACTGGCCGATTCTGAGGTGCGGGTACGCATACACTATTCATCGGTCAACTATAAGGACAGGCTGGCGGTAGACCCGGAGACAAAGGTGATAAGGTCGTTCCCCATGGTTCCGGGAATCGATTTTGCCGGTGTAATTGCTGAAAGCAATGCTGAGGGACTTGAAGAGGGTGATGCTGTAGTCGTGACAGGCTATGGCTTTGGCACGGACTTCAACGGCGGCTTCAGGGAATATGCAGAAGTGAGAAAGGATATGCTGGTGAAGCTGAATCCTGGGTTGACACTGGAGGAGTCCATGATATACGGCACTGCAGGCTTCACTGCCGCACTTTCAGTTGATGCGGTGCTAGAAAAGGGCATTAAGCCTGAAAAGGGAAGGATACTGGTAACCGGAGCAACAGGCGGAGTGGGATCCCATGCGATAGCCATACTCGCAAAGCTTGGTTACAATGTGACAGCAGCTGTGAGAGACATGGAAAGCGCTTCGTGGCTCATGGAGCTTGGTGCCAGCGAAGTGATTCCGTTCACTGAGGTCATGCCTCCGAAGAAGCCTCTTTCTCCTATCAAGTGGTCTGCATGCATTGATGCAACCGGAGGGGCATCAGTTGCCTCCATACTCAGCGAAATCGACAATGACGGAATTGCCGCAATCAGCGGAAATGCCTCTGGAGTCAGGTTCGAATCCACAGTATTCCCATTCATACTGAGAGGAGTGACTCTGGCAGGAATAAATTCCGTACTCGTAAGCGAGGAGAAGAGGGAACGTATCTGGGAAAAGCTTGCCTGCGATTGGAAATCGGATGTTCTTGGTCTACTGGTCAGGAAAAGGGTCCCGTTTGGTGAATTGAAGGAAAATCTCACGAACAGGCAGACAGGAAGTGGCAGAGATATTGTTGTGTTTTAGGAAAAATGCCATTTGCGCCGATATATGGTAAAATTGGTATTATTCTAAAGTAAAGGATGCTCCGATGAATGAATTGAACAGAAAAGACATTATATGGATGATACTAGCGGCATTTGCCGCAGCCGCCATAAGCTTCGGGATACTCAGCACGACGCTTGTAAGCAAGAAATATGAGATCAAGGTGGGCGATATCTCACCGGTGGACTTCAAGGCAGCTTACGATACTGTTGACAAGGTTACAACAGAAGCCTTGACAGAGGATGCAAGAGACAGCATCCAGGCGCAGTACAGCGAGGACGTTGAGGTAAGGAGGGCGCTTCAGAAGGCTGTAAGCGACTTCTTCAACTCGGTGATATCCGAGAAAGCTTTTTTTACCACAGATGAAGAGAGGGCAGAGTCGCTCGCATCTAAAACCGGGTCAGGTATTTCAGCTGATGAGTACATGGCCTTGATTTCTTTGAGCAATGAAGTCCTGAGAAGCATGGTTACAGAGATCAGCGAGAAGCTTACCGAGGTGTATTCCTCTGTGATTGAAGAGGATGACCAGGGTGAGCTTGAGAAGGCTACCGGGAGTCTCAGGTCCTCTGTGGAGGCGATCGCTGAAAGTGATGCAGCCGTATCGGCAATCTGGAAGGTGATGCTTCCCCTTGTCAGGCCGAATTACATCTTCGATGAAGCCCTGACTGAGGAGCTGAAGACAGATGCCGCAGCAAAGGTCAATCCTGTTGTGATCAAGGCAAACCAGACTATAGTAAAGGAAGGGGAGCCTGTCAGGGAATATCAGCTGGCTCTTCTTGATGATTTCGGATATCTTGCAAGTGGCGGAGGGGATTTACTTCCATTCGTCGGCCTTGGCATAGGAGTCATTGTAGTATATGGCATAATCCTGTTCTACCTTAACAAGTATTACAGGGACCTTGCGACAAACAGAAAGTCAGTGATGCTGATATTTGCAATACTGCTCCTGTCAACTGCGATATCAAGGGCCATGATAATCATAAGCCCCTATGCGCTGCCATACACATTCTCGCCGATGCTTCTCATGATACTTACAAAAAAGAGGATAGGCCAGACCATGTCGATCCTTAATAGCATCCTTGTAAGCACTATGACCGGCTTTGACCCTCAGGTCATTGTACTTATGATGCTTACGTCGGTCCTCAGCATAATTCTGCTCAAGAGGGTCGAGGAGAGGAATGATATTGTCAAATCCTCAACTCTTGTAGGAGTAATGGCATTCCTCTTATCATGCGGTATGGGATTCATCGTATCAGGTGCGTCCAGGGAAATGATCATAAACGGAGCCATAGCGGGAGCAGCCTGCATTGTTTCGGGAGTGCTTGTCATAGGTGTTCTGCCGATACTTGAGAATCTTTTCAATATCGTGACTGAGATCAAGCTGCTTGAACTTTCAAACCCAAACAATCCGCTTCTTAAAAGGCTTCAGATGGAGGCTCCGGGAACATACCAGCACAGCATAATGGTGGGAAACCTTGCCGAAGCTGCAGGCGAGATTGTCGGTGCAAATACGATCCTGCTTAGAGTCGGCTCCTACTATCACGACATAGGAAAGCTTTCAAGGCCGAAGTTCTTCAAGGAGAACCAGATCGGCTGCAGCAATCCGCACAATGAGATAACCCCGAACCTTTCGACACTTATAATTACAAGCCATGTGAAGGTTGGACTGGAGATGGCTGAGAAGGCCAAGCTTCCGCTGGAGCTCAGGGAAATGATAACCCAGCACCATGGCACTACACTCGTGAAATACTTCTATGTGACACAGAAGAACAGCTCTGACAAGCCGGATGAGGTAAACGAGGATGACTTCAGGTATCCTGGCCCCAGGCCTAAATCCAAGGAAGCTGGTATAATGATGCTTGCGGACACTGTGGAAGCGTCTGTCAGAAGCCTTCAGGAACCTACGGAAGGCAAGGTACAGGCCATGGTATACAAGGTCATAAGGGACAAGCAGGATGACGGGCAGCTTGATGAGTGCGACCTTACCTACAGGGAGGTCAGTCTTATAAGGAACAGCTTCCTTAAGACACTTTCATCCATGTATCATGAGAGGATAGAATATCCGGAAGACAAAAGAAAAAAACTACAGGACAGGCAGGTGCAGGTATGATAAACTTCAGCGATGAACAGGAAAAGCTGGCGCTTTCAGATGAGATAAAAGAGGCTGCAGCAAGTGCGATAGAACTTGCTGCAAGGGAAGAGGGAGTGAAAGGCAGCTTCGAGGTCGACATACTGGTTGTCGACAACGACGGGATCAGGGAAATAAACAGCGATACGAGGGAAAAGGATGAGGTTACAGATGTCCTTTCTTTCCCGATGATCGAATACAAGGAAGGCTCGGTATTCAAGGACGAGCACTCAGGAAAGAGGTTTCCTGCCCAATACTACAATGGGGAGGAGCTGATGCTTGGAGATATTGTGATCTCTCTGGAAAGGGCTTCAGAGCAGGCTGCTGAATTCGGACATTCATTAAAGAGGGAGTTCTGCTATCTTGTGGTGCATTCGATGCTCCATCTGCTTGGGTATGACCATATGGAGGATGCAGACAAGGCCAGGATGAGGAAACGTGAAGAGGATATCCTTGGCATGCTTGAGATAATCAGGGAGTGACGGATATGAAGATGAAGGGGCTCCTCGACAGCTTCAACTATGCTATTGAAGGACTGATATATGCCGTCAGGACACAGCGAAACATGAAGATCCACGTCGTCACGTCAATACTTGTGCTGGTGCTTGCGCTGTTCACAAGGATAACCAAGGTTGAACTTCTGGTGCTGTGCCTTACCATAACACTGGTAATGTCTGCAGAGCTGTTCAACACGGCGGTTGAAGCGACGATCGACCTGACGACTAACCACTACCACCCGCTGGCAAAGGTAGCAAAGAACACGGCAGCGGCTGCGGTTCTGCTGACTACCATAAATGCTGTGGTCGTTGGCTATTTCCTGTTCTGGAACGAGATAACTTCAATGACCTACAATGGTATCCAGCTGGTCAAACACTCAAGCCCTTATCTAGTGCTTGTTGTGTTCATACTGGTTTCATTGGCTGTCATCCTTACGAAAGCGGTTATCGGTGAAGGCACACCGCTGAAGGGAGGCATGCCATCAGGCCATGCTGCCATAGCCTTCTCAATAGCAACAATGGTGAGCTACCTCTCAGAATCCGCGATAGTCATGACACTCTCGTATCTTATGGCACTCATCGTTGCTCAGTCCAGAGTGGATTCAAAGGTCCACAGCGCAAAGGAAGTCGTTGTGGGAGGACTCCTTGGGTTTCTGGCCACGATCCTCATTTTCAGGTTATTCGGCTATTAGGGAGGTTTTGTTTTGGAATACGGGAAACTTATAGAGGCTGCGCTGTCAGCACGGGAAAATGCTTATGTTCCGTACTCGCATTTCAAGGTGGGGGCTGCAGTCCTCACAGAGGACGGTGAAATAGTTTCAGGCTGCAACGTTGAAAATGCGTCATACGGTGCAACGAACTGCGCCGAAAGGACAGCGATATTTACAGCTGTGGCATTGGGAAAGAAAAAGATAACGGCGATTGCTGTGGTCGGCGACTTGAACTCATATACCTACCCCTGCGGGATATGCAGGCAGGTAATGGTGGAATTCGCAGACAGGAGCGATATTCCGGTTATAATCGCCATGAACGAGAAGGAATATATGGTAAAGACACTGGAAGAGATACTTCCAGGCGCGTTCACAAAGGATGCGCTGTCAAAAGCAAAGGAGAAACAGGATGTTTAAATCAGGATTCGTGACAATAGTAGGAAGGCCAAATGTTGGAAAATCAACCCTCCTCAACCATCTTATGGGCGAGAAGATATCGATAGTTTCAAACAAGCCGCAGACGACCAGGAAGAACCTTCAGGCAATATATACGGACAAGGAGTGCCAGATAGTGTTCGTGGATACTCCGGGAATCCATAAGCCGAGGCACAAGCTCGGGGAATACATGGTATCATCTGCCAGGGATACCTTCAACCAGGTGGACATAGTCGTGTTCATGACTACCGCGGAAGGCTTGGTAAGCACTGCGGACACACATATACTGGAAAGCCTCAAGGGGATTTCAATCCCTGTTTTCCTTCTTGTAAACAAGACGGATGAAAGCACCTCCGGAAAGGTAGCTGAAACCCTCAAGAACTATTCGGCATACATGGATTTTGCCGAGATACTTCCGATTTCAGCTCTCAGGGGAAAAAATACGGAAGAGCTTATAAACCTAATGAAGAAGTACATCCCTGAAGGACCCATGTATTATCCTGAGGACATGCTTGCAGATGTGCAGGAGAAATTCATTGTAGCCGAGACCATAAGGGAGAAGGCCCTGAAGCTCCTTAACCAGGAGATACCTCACGGCATAGCTGTCGAGATAGTGACCTTCAAGGAAAAGGAAAATGGCAACTTTACCATCGAAGCTGACATCATATGCGAAAAGGACAGCCACAAGGGGATAATAATAGGCAAGGAAGGGCAGACACTGAAAAAGATCGGACAGTGGGCAAGGGAGGATATCGAGAAATTCCTTGGAGGTAAGGTTGACCTGAAGACCTTCGTCAAGGTGAGAAAGGACTGGAGAGATAACTCAACGATCCTGAAGGATCTCGGTTATAAGGACTAGATGCAGGAAAAGGTAAGGGGCATAGTCCTCAAGACCATGGATTTCAAGGAAAAAGACAAGCTCATGTGGATATTCACCGAGGAGCTGGGGAAGGTTTCCGTCCTATGCAAAGGTGTCAGAAACCAGAAGAGCAGGATGCAGTCTCTGGCAATGCCTCTGCTTCTGGGGGAATTCATGCTCTACAGGGGGAAATCCATGCACACCCTGAACGAAGGGTCTGTGATAACAACATTCAAGGGACTGAAGGAAGACCTGGTCCTTCTGACCTACGGATCATATTTTCTGGAGCTCTGCGACATTGTGACAATGGATAGCGAGCCGGACCGGGAACTTTACAGGGAACTTGTCACAGCCCTCTATATACTTGAATCGAAGGCATTGGAGCCCGAATATGTCGCAAGGGCCTTTGAGCTTAAGGTAATCAGGTCGTCAGGGGTATCAGCCGATGATGGCATGTCCCAGGTAAGGATCTCACAGGGAGCAAGAAAAGCGTGTGAATTCCTGCAGAGGACGGACCTGCAGAAGATCCACATATTGAATGTTTCAAAGGAAACTGTCGATGAAATCGGCGAGCTTACTTCATTCATAATATCAGCAAGCTTCCAGAGGCAGCCAAAGAGCCTCATGATGCTTAAATATCTGTAGGAGGTCAGAAAATGGAGGAAAACAAGGAAAAAGGCAACGGAACTCTTGACATAACGATCAAGGGTAAAGAGCCGGTGAAGATACCGGTTGAAGTGGCCGCAGTGGCTGCACTGCTTCTCATGAAGAAGCCAAAGCTACTTTTTGCTTCGATTGCTGCGTTTCTTGTGTCTGGTTCGAAGGCAGAGCTCGACCTACCATCTGGCAAAAGGATCGAACTGACTGAAAAAGCCAGGGAAGCTGCATCAAAGGCAGCTGAAAAGGCAGACCAGGCGATAAGCGGCTTAAGGAAAACGGTAACAGAGAGAAAACAGGATATCTGATTTTACAGGATGCTTTCAAGGCATCCTTATCTCTGTCCGTTAACGGAAAATTAATATCATTATGGCTGTTAATTCAAAATCCTGAATGCAATTCAAGTGTAAATGACGGGTTTCTTATGCTATAATATATTAGGTTTTGGTGCCCTGCTGGGATACAAAGCTTTCATGCCCTTAAAAGGGCAGAAATCACATATTAGAAAGAGAGGGAAATCTAATGTCAAAAAAGTATGTTTACCTTTTTAATGAAGGTGATGCATCGATGAAGAACCTCCTCGGAGGAAAAGGATCCAATCTTGCAGAAATGACAAACCTTGGTATTCCAATACCAAAAGGCTTCATTGTCACAACGGAAGCCTGCAATAAATATTATGACGATGGAAAGGTGATCGCTTCAGAGATAATCGATGAGATCAATGAGAAGCTTGCCGTTCTTGAGAAAGAAACTGGAAAGACCTTCAATGGCGACAAGAATCCGCTTCTTGTATCAGTAAGGTCAGGAGCAAGGGCTTCAATGCCTGGAATGATGGATACGATCCTCAACCTCGGACTTACCGACAAGACAGTTGAAGTCCTTGCCAAAGAGACCGGAAATGAGAGATTCGCATACGATTCCTACAGAAGATTCATAATGATGTTCGCTGACGTCGTAAAAGAGCTCAGCAAAAAGAACTTCGACAAGATCCTTGAAGCGATGAAGGAAGAGAAGGGTGTACATCTTGACACTGAGCTTTCCGCAGACGACCTCAAGAAGCTCGTTGTTCAGTTCAAGCAGTACTACAAGGAGCAGCTTGGCGAGGAGTTCCCGGAGGATCCCAAGGAGCAGCTCATAGAATCAGTCACAGCCGTATTCAGAAGCTGGGACAATCCTAGAGCCAATGTATACAGAAGGCTCAATGACATACCTTCAAGCTGGGGAACTGCTGTAAATGTCCAGATGATGGTATTCGGAAACAAGGGAGAGACTTCAGGAACAGGAGTTGCATTCTCAAGGAATCCTGCAACCGGCGAGAAGAAGGTATTCGCAGAGTACCTCATGAACGCACAGGGCGAGGACGTTGTTGCCGGAATCAGAACACCTTCACCTATCGAAGAGCTCGCAGTGCAGATGCCTGAGACCTACAAGCAGTTCATAGATATAGTTGACAAGCTTGAAGCCCACTACAGGGACATGCAGGACATGGAGTTCACGATCGAAGACGGAACTCTGTACTTCCTTCAGACAAGAAACGGAAAGAGAACCGCGCAGGCAGCTCTCAAGATAGCCGTTGACATGGTCAAGGAAGGTCTTGTAACTGAAAAGCAGGCCATACTCATGATAGACCCTAAGCAGCTTGATACGCTCCTTCACCCTGCATTCGATGCAGAAGGACTGAAGGCAGCGCCAGTGATGACCACAGGACTTCCTGCATCACCGGGAGCAGCTACAGGAAAGATAGCGTTCACAGCGGCTGAAGCCAAGGAAAGGGCTGCAGCAGGCGAGAAAGTGGTACTCGTAAGGCTTGAGACATCACCTGAGGACATCGAAGGAATGATCGCGGCTGAAGGAATACTTACAGTAAGAGGCGGAATGACATCCCATGCGGCAGTCGTTGCCAGAGGTATGGGAACATGCTGCGTAGCCGGAGCCGGAGCCCTCAAGGTAGACGAGGATGCTAGGACCGTTACTCTCGCAGGCAAGGTATATACTGACCAGGATTACATATCCCTCGACGGATCCACAGGAACCGTGTACGAAGGACAGATAAAGACAGTAGAGCCTGAAATAAGCGGACACTTCGGAACATTCATGGGATGGGCCGATGAGATAAGGACGCTCAAGGTCAGGACCAACGCAGATACACCGCACGATGCGGCAACTGCAATCAAGTTCGGAGCAGAAGGCATAGGCCTTACAAGGACCGAGCACATGTTCTTCGCTGAAGACAGGATATTCATAATGAGACAGATGATAGTCGCAAGGACCGAAGCTGACAGAAGAAAGGCTCTTGAGAAGCTTCTTCCGATGCAGAAGAGCGACTTCAAGGGAATATACGAGGCAATGCAGGGATTCCCTGTAACCATAAGATTCCTGGATCCGCCGCTTCATGAGTTCCTTCCACAGGAAGACGAGCAGATAGCTGAGCTTGCTGAAGCTCTTGAAATGACTGCCGATGAGCTCAAGGGCGTAATCGCAGACCTTCACGAGTTCAACCCTATGATGGGTCACAGAGGATGCAGACTCACAGTATCATATCCTGAAATAGCTGAGATGCAGACAAGGGCCGTAATAGAGGCTGCTATCGAAGTCAACAGGGAAAAGGGCTGGAACATAGTGCCTGAGATCATGATCCCTCTCGTAGGAGAAGTCAAGGAGCTCAAGTACGTAAAGAACATAGTCGTAAAGACCGCTGATGCGATAATAGCTGAAGCCGGCGTCGAACTGAAGTATCTCGTCGGAACGATGATAGAGATACCGAGAGCTGCCGTAACAGCAGACGAGATTGCGACGGAAGCAGATTTCTTCTCCTTCGGAACTAACGACCTTACCCAGATGACCTTCGGATTCTCAAGGGATGATGCAGGAACTTTCCTTAAGCATTACTATGAGAAGAAGGTATATGACTTCGACCCGTTTGCAAAGCTTGACCAGGAAGGCGTAGGCCAGCTTGTCAAGATGGCCAGCGAGAAGGGAAGAAGCGTCAAGGAGAACCTTAAGCTCGGAGTATGCGGAGAGCACGGCGGAGACCCGTCATCAGTCAACTTCTTCCATAACGTTGGACTTGACTATGTATCCTGCTCACCATACAGAGTGCCGGTTGCAAGGCTTGCAGCTGCACAGGCTGAAGTAAGGAACCCAAGACACAAGAAGTAATAGCAAGAGAGCAAAGACGCTCAGGGAATCATTCCCTGAGCGTCTTTTTCGTGAATGCTATATTTTGAAGAGTCCTGACTTCATGAGTATCAGCGCCCAGACAAAGGCAAGGACAGGTATTCCCAGCTGAAACTTCAGGTGCCTTGTCTTGTGCCTTGCGAGGCTCATGCCGAAGAGTACCCCGAATGCCCCTCCCATACCTGCAATGAGAAACAATGTATTTTCGGGTATTCTCCACTCTCTTCTGCGCGCCTTGCGCTTGTCCCAGAACATCATGAAGAGTCCGGCCATGTTGATCGCAAGGAATGCAACCCTTAGTATTGTAACGAGATCCAATTGAACACCACCTTTTCGCACAATTGATTTTACCATAGGATGTCATTTGCAAACAACCGGACCAATTAATGGGATTTTGAAGGCTTTATTATCTATTGGTATTAATTCAGTGCGCCGACTAATGCTTTGAGTTTCAAAAAATGTCGAAAGTTCTGTGCAAAAGCCTGAAATATTGATTGAAAATCCTGTAGTTTTGTCATTGTTACATATTCCACAAAAAACGATTACAATATTCGTGTGATTTTTTATCAAGATATTCGATGTAAAAATTCTATATTTTAAGGATAATCGATACAATATTAACACATTAGCAATAAAAGTATGGAGATATGAATTATCTATAAACCAGTAGTTACTAAAATTCAAAAATATGATAAAATAGTGCTATGGATTGTACAGAGATGCACAGCCTGGTAAAACACTGCGGGTCATGGCATTGATGAGTAGGAATGTAATGGCAACCTATATGCCAATGCATCATCCTGAGCTGAACTGCTATTCCTCAGAGTGCGCATCTTAAACAAAAAAGGAGGAAAGTCATGAAAAAAGTATTGGGATTACTGCTCTCGCTAACTATCGTCGCTTCACTTGCTGCAGGATGTACCACTAAGGAACCGACAACTCCAACAACGGCACCGACAACTCCTGCCAGCACAACACCTCTGGTGGTTGGCTATGCCGCATTCAGCCAGAAGTTCAGTCCATTTTTCGCAACGACTGCGTATGACATGGATGCTCAGGGGCTTACTCAGGTGTCTCTGCTCACTACGGACAGGGTCGGCGGAATAATCTACAACGCAATTGCAGGAGAGACCGTTCCTTATGAAGGCAAGGACTATAAGTACACAGGTCCTGCGGACATCAAGGTAACTTATGACGAAGCTGCAGATGTAACAACCTACTACATGAAGATCAGGGATGACGTAAAGTTCAGTGATGGCCATGTGATGGATGCCGACGACATAATATTCAATTTCTACGTATTGTCGGACGCGACCTACACAGGATCATCAACGATCTATTCCTATCCGATAATAGGAATGGTCAACTACAGGGAGAACAACTCAAAGGCTGAAGAGCTTGCAGTTACTCCTGAAGAGCTTGCAGCGGCACTTGAGAATCCTACAGATGAAATGAAGGCATTCATGACCGATTTTGTAAAGGGTGTTCTCACAGATGAGCTTGACTGGGTCAAGAGCATAATGACTGACCCTAACTACAAGTCGTATGTTGACAAATATCCTGTTGCAAAGGATCTTTTCGCTTATTTCTACGGAAAAGACGAAACGTATGACTCGACAACAGTAGCCGATGAGGCGAAGGTACTTGAGGATGTCATAGCTCAGTACGGACCGGACTGGAAGACTCTCGGAGCTAACTATGGCGGAAGCGAAGGTTATTTCGCAGCTGACATTGAAGGCGAAGTGAGCAGCATGGTACTTAAGGACAAGCTTGCCAAGTCAGACGGTAAGGAAGTTCCTAACATAGAAGGAATAAAGAAGCTCAGCCAGACCGAAGTTGAAGTAAAGGTAAAGGGCTTCGAAGCACCTGCAGTTTACAGCATATGCGGAATTCAGGTTGCTCCTATGCATTACTATGGAAGCGAAGCAATGTATGACTACGCTAACAACAAGTTCGGATTCACCAGAGGGGACCTCTCAGCAATTGAAGCTAAGACAACCACACCAATGGGAGCAGGTCCATACAAGTTCGTAGAGTACAAGGACAAGGTTGTTTACTATGAAGCGAACGAGAATTACTTCAAGGGCGCTCCTGTAACAAAGTATCTCCAGCTGAAGGAAACTACAGACGGAGAAATGATCGCCGGAGTAGGAACTGGAGTAATCGACGCAGGAAATCCATCAGGATCGAAGGCGAAGTTCGAAGAACTCAAGTCCTACAACTCAAACAAGGAAGCTGTTGGCGACAAGATAGCGGCGGTATCAGTTGATAATCTTGGTTATGGATACATAGGTATCAATGCAAAGACTGTCAATGTAAAGGGCGAACCTGGATCGGAAGCCAGCAGGAACCTCAGAAAGGGCTTTGCCACCGTATACGCGGTCTACAGAGATGTTGCGATCGACAGCTACTACGGAGATGCAGCGGCAGTTATAAACTACCCGATATCAAACACTTCATGGGCAGCTCCTCAGAAGTCAGATCCTGACTATGTTGCAGCATACTCAATGGATGTTGATGGAAAGGCCATATACACTGAGAACATGGTCGCTGACGCCAAGTATGCGGCAGCACTAGAAGCAGCCAAGGGCTTCTTCAAGGCAGCAGGTTATACCTATGACGATGCAAGCGGAAAGTTCACAGCAGCACCAGAAGGTGCAAGCCTTGAGTACGAAGTCATAGTGCCTGGAGACGGAACAGGAGAGCATCCTGCATTCGCGATACTCGCAGACACCAAGGCAGCACTCGAGAAGATCGGCATAACACTTACAATCAACGACCCGGCTGATGCTAATGTGCTCTGGGATACTCTTGATGCGAATACGCATGAGATGTGGACGGCTGCATGGCAGTCAACTATTGACCCTGACATGTACCAGGTATATTACAGCAAGAACGGCAAGGGCCTCGGAGGAACTGACAGCAACAGCTACAATATAGCAGACACTGAGCTTGATGAGCTTATTATCGAAGCAAGGCAGAGTCCTGACCAGGCTTTCAGAAAAGCTACATACAAGACCGCTCTTGACATAATACTTGACTGGGGCGTAGAAGTCCCGAACTACCAGAGACAGAACCTTGTCATATTCAGCCCTGAAAGAATCAAGATGGAGACTGTTACTCCTGACATAACAACATACTGGGGTTGGATGAATGACCTCGAGCTTCTTCAAATGAAATAGCAATCTGGCCAATGGATGTGTGAGCCCACTTATGTGGGCTCATCTCATCTTCAGACTCTTCCGCCATAACGGATGTGATGGCTGATTTGAACCTGAGGCCGCACTATAGGTACAAAAAGAGGGGTAAAATGCGAAAATACGTTCTGAAAAGACTTTTGATATCGGCGATACTGTTATTTTTCGTATCAATGATAATATACGCAATAATGAGAAGCATCCCTACATCCTACGTTGAGTCACAGGCAAGGATGCTGTCAATGAGACCAGGAGCAAAGAGCTATACTGACTGGCTGAAGCAGCTTCAGGAAGCCTATGGCCTGGATGTTGGAATAGTGCCTGGATTCTTCAAGTGGCTGTCAAATGCTGTAAGAGGAAACTTTGGCGACTCATGGGCATTTAACGTTCCTGTAACACAGAAGTTCGCGTCTGTGATATGGGATTCCTTCATACTGGGTTCAATTGCTTTCGTACTTCAGGTCATAATAGCCATACCGCTTGGAATACTTGCTGCCAGGAAGCAATACAGCAGATCGGACTATACGATCACAGTAGTCGCTCTTCTTGGAATCTCACTTCCTACTTTCTTCTTCGCTACAGTATTGAAACTGATCTTTTCTGTCTGGCTCGGCTGGTTCGACCTGTATGGAAAGGTTGGCAGGAACTATATGCAGCTTGATGCATTCGGACAGTTCTTTGATGTCGCAAGGCATTTCGTTCTGCCGATAATGACACTTACAATTATCGGAATAGGAAGCCTCATGAGATATACCAGGACGAATATGCTTGAGGTATTGAACTCCGATTTCATACGTACTGCAAGGGCAAAGGGACTTTCTGAGAAGAGGGTCATCAATTTTCATGCCTTCAGAAATACGCTCATCCCAATAGTGACGATACTTGGAGGTTCGCTTCCGGGACTATTTGCAGGAGCGCTTATCACTGAAACCCTATTTCAGATACCGGGCATTGGATTTACAGCATACACAGCCATGGTAAGCGGCGATATTCCATTCACTATGTTCTACATGGTGTTCATGGCAGTGCTTACTTTGCTGGGAACGTTGATAGCGGACATTCTGTACGCTGTGGTAGATCCGCGTGTCAGGATCAGTTGATGAAGGTGGAGGTAGGCTATGCCAGAAAATAAGATGAAAAAGATTGACCAATTCGAAGAACACGATGAAAGCGAAGAGGCTCTCAAGGAGCATCTGAGCTCGTCGCATGAGCTTGGTGATGAACAGAGGGTAAAGGTGCTGTCCCCCGGAATGCTTGTAATAAAGAGATTTCTCAGGAACAGGCTGGCTATAATTGGCTTTGTTATCATCGCATTCATGTTCCTTTTCTCATTCCTTGGAGGGGTACTTTCACCATACGGTGAAACGGAGGTCTTCAAGTATGTTGGAACCATGTCAAAGGAATACGCAAGCATCACTCAAAACGATGACTACAGATATACCGTTGCGGAGGGAATGAGTTACAGTGGGGTAGCCCACTCGAAGTTCATCCTTGCAAGGAACAGCGGCAAGACCACGTTTACCTCAGGTGACATGGAGTACCATATTGTCCAGGAGGGGAATGAATTCTACAGGATAGTTACGTCTGATCCGGTTGCGAAAATAACCAACTTCAGGGGAGTCGTGGCAATAAACCCGGTTGACGGTGCATTACTGTCAGATGCTGTTAAGGCAGCTGCCACTGAAGCGATAACCGGAGGTCTGACTCAGTTCACAGCCGAGGGTGACCTTTATACTATAGTCCAGAGCGGAAGAGAATATGTTCTCGGGAAATCGGGAGACGCCGCAATAGAATCCAAGTTCATAATCGATCCTGCTGTCCAGTCAACAAAGATCAGCTATGAGTTCGCCTATGCTGTCGAAAAGGCAGTGACAGATGAGACTACAAGCACATTTACAGTTGGCGGACAGGATTTTGAGATTGAGGAAGAGGACAGCAGAGCTGTAATTTATCTGAAGACAGCCTCAGGCAGGGAGGAGTATGCGCTTTTCTCGAAGCTTGCCATACAGCCCAAGTCACCTGATATTTTCCTCAGCCTTGATTTCAAGAGGCTTTTAAGCGACACGATCACTGAAGGAAAGACGAGCTTCATATTCAAGGATGCTTCAGGAACTGACGTAGAATATGCAGTTTCAAGGCTTAATAATGTTTATACTGTGAAGGCTGATACCCTCACCCATCTGATATCCATACACGAAGCTCCGTCTGCGGCTCACTGGCTTGGCACTGACAAGCACGGAATGGACGTAATAACGAGGCTGATGTACGGAGGAAGGATATCCCTTACCATAGGCTTCATAGTTGTCCTCCTTGAGTCCATTCTCGGAGTCATCATGGGCGGCCTCGCGGGTTACTTCGGCAAGTGGGTAGACATGGTAATCATGCGTATCGTAGACGTGTTCAACTGCATTCCTTTCATGCCGCTCCTTATAATACTGGGATCGGTGATGGATGCACTTGAGGTGGACCCTCAGCTAAGGATCTACTATCTCATGTTCATTCTCGGAGTAATGAGCTGGCCGGGAATTGCACGTATGGTAAGAGGCCAGATCCTGTCCCTCAGGGAACAGGAATTCATGGTGGCAGCAGAGGCGACAGGGATCTCAGTTTCCAGAAGGATATTCAAGCACCTTGTACCCAATGTCATACCTCAGCTTATCGTATTTGCGACTATGGGACTGGGCAGCGTCATTCTCTATGAGTCTACGCTGAGCTTCCTGGGACTTGGCGTTAAGTTCCCTCTGGCTTCATGGGGAAACATAATAAGCGGCGTATCTACGGCATATGAGATGACAAACTTCTGGTTTGTCTGGATTCCGGCAGGAACGCTCATACTCCTGACTGTTCTGGGATTCAATTTCGTGGGCGACGGGCTGCGTGATGCCTTCGACCCAAAGATGAAACGGTAGGTAGACAATGGAAGATAAAAAAGGCTTTTTCAATAAGCTTCTAAAAAAAGGCAATAGGAACGCTTCGATCAGGAATGTAAACTATATATCTGCAAAAGAGCTCAGGAAGATCTCAAAGGAAAACCGCAAGGTTACCGATGAATTCGAAAGGCTCAGAAACCGCGAGGATGTTCCGGAATCAGAATATAAGACAAAGATGAAGGATCCCGAGAATGTTCTTGAGATAGATGACCTCAACACGTATTTCTTTACGGATATCGGAACAGTGAAGGCAGTTGACGGTGTGTCCTTTGAGGTACCAAAGGGTAAGACTGTAGGTGTTGTCGGCGAGTCTGGCTGCGGGAAATCAGTAACGGCACTTTCGATAATGCAGCTGGTCCAAAGGCCACAGGGGCAGGTCGTAAAGGGTGAGATAAGGTTCAGCACCGATGACTTCGCTTACGACATTGCAAAGACTCCAACAGAGCACATGCAGAAGATCAGAGGAAACGAGATCTCCATGATTTTCCAGGAGCCGATGACTAGCCTCAATCCTGTATTCAAGGTAGGCATGCAGATCGATGAGGTCATTGAGCTTCACAATGAGGGCATGACCAAGGAAGAGGTAAAGGCCAGGACCATCGAGATGATAAAGATGGTTGGTATCGCCAACGCCGAGGGGGTCTATGAGATGTATCCCCACGAGCTTTCAGGCGGAATGAGGCAGAGGGCCATGATAGCAATGGCACTGGCCTGTACGCCGAAGCTCATCATAGCAGACGAGCCCACGACAGCCCTGGATGTGACCATACAGGCGCAGATAATGGACCTTCTGAGACAGCTCAAGGACAAGATAAACAGCAGCATCATGCTCATTACCCATGACCTGGGCGTAATCGCCGAGATGGCTGACTACGTTGTTGTAATGTATGCAGGCAGGGTAGTGGAGAAGGGTACTGCAGATGAGATATTCCATAATCCTCTTCATCCGTATACTGTGGGGCTCATGCAGAGCAAACCGAGCAGCAACAGAAGGGTGGAAAGGCTTTACAGCATACCGGGATCGGTCCCTAATCCTGTAAACATGCCGAACTACTGCTATTTCAAGGACAGGTGCAACAGGGCATTTAGCGCCTGCAACGGAGCCTATCCTCCGACTTTTTCGATCTCGGATACCCATAAGGTAGCCTGCTACCATTACATGGACGGGAAGGAGGATCAAGATGTCTGAAGCTATAATGAATAATATTGAACAGACGGATGAGGATATCCTCATAGAAGTCAGGAACCTTAAGAAGTACTTCCCGATTTCAGGTGGAATGTTTTCAAAGGTCAAGGGATATGTCAAGGCGGTTGACGATGTCAGCTTCAGCATAAAGCGTGGGACAACGATGGGGCTTGTCGGTGAATCAGGCTGCGGCAAGACGACCATAGGGAAGACCATACTGAGGCTTAACGAAATAACGAGCGGATCGGTAAAGTTCGAAGGAATTGATATCCATGCACTTAGCAAGAAGGACCTGAGGGCTCTTAGACCTAGGATCCAGATTATATTCCAGGACCCATATTCGAGCCTTTCACCAAGGATGCCGGTAGGTGAGATCATCGGTGAGGCTGTAAGGGAGAAGAAGCTTGTTCCTGAGGACCAGTTCGATGACTACATTTCCCAGATAATGCTCGATTGCGGGCTGCAGGTATACCACAAGGACAGGTATCCCCATGAATTTTCCGGCGGACAGAGGCAGAGGATCTGCATTGCAAGAGCTCTGGCGCTAAACCCTGAGTTCATAGTCTGTGATGAGCCGGTATCGGCACTTGATGTTTCTATCCAGGCGCAGATAATTAACCTTCTGAACGACCTTCAGGACAAATATAAGCTCACCTACCTGTTCATATCTCACGACCTTTCGGTTGTTGAGCATATTTCGGACACGGTGGGAGTAATGTACCTGGGAAACCTTGTCGAATATGCTGACAAGGAGTCCATTTTCAAGAATCCGCTGCATCCTTATACCTCAGCGCTCTTCAGTGCGATCCCGATACCGGATCCTGACGTGAAGACGGAGAGGATAATACTTGAGGGCAGCATACCTTCTCCGGCTAATCCGCCTTCAGGCTGCAAGTTCCATACCAGGTGCAGATACTGCATGGAAGTGTGCAAGACTGTAGTCCCTGAGATGCTGATGGTTGAGAAGGGTCATCATGTGGCCTGCCACCTTTATACAGGAGAGAAAATAAAATGAAGAAGGACAGATCGTTCGAGGATGACGGCAGAGTGATTGCCGATATGAATTTCGAGGGTGCACCTTGGTATGAGAAGAAGAAAAAAAGGCAGCAGGATGTTTTTGTGGGGGACGGCACTTCGGCAGATCCAAAGGAAACCTTTCGCATGATGAAGTATGCCACTCTTGCAGGCCTCTCGATTGCACTTGTCTTCATACTGGCATGCTTCCTTTTCATCATGTTTTCGTTAACGATCTGGTTCAGGTAATAAGATGAGCGAAAGGGATATGTCAAAATTCAAAAGGCACATGGTAAAGTGCCCGCATTGCGGCAAGGATGTGCTCGACCATATGACTGAATGCCCGTTCTGCCATGGCGAACTTGAAGGCTATTCGTACAGGCCTCTTGACCCTGGCAAAGTCAGAAGGATAAGGATCATGTTGGCGATAGTCATACTGGCGTTGGCAGCCATGATTTTCATTTCAAAGAATTTATAGGGGTAAAATGTAAGTCTCCGGAGCGATTCATCGTGCCGGAGCTGTTTTTTTTGCTCCGAATCAAGCACAATGCTTTAGGACCCATTGTTATGTGCCTATAGCAGAGAATTCTGCAATATATACACAATTCCTGGCAACATTTAAATATTTGGAGCAGCAAATAAAGGATTAACTGAATCTGTGTGGAATAATCAATAATACGGAGGTGTTTTCCATGAACATCAGGGAAATGATCGAGTCAAACGAAGATAAGGTATTCATTAAGGAAGCCTTTTTTTCAAGGGACTCGAGAGGGAGGGAGAGATACGAGGAGCCTGATACATACAGGACGTGCTTCATGCACGACAGGGACCGGATAATCCACTCCAAATCCTTCAGGAGGCTGAAACACAAGACACAAGTATACATCAGGACCTCCGGAGACCATTACAGGACAAGGCTTACGCATACCCTTGAGGTTTCTCAGATAGCAAGGACGATCGGCCGGGGCCTTTCGGTAAATGAAGACCTTATTGAGGCAATAACCCTTGGGCATGATATCGGACATGTTGCTTTTGCACATAACGGAGAAGAGGTCCTTGAGGAAAGGCTTGGTGCATTCAGGCACAATGAGCAGTCGATACGGGTGCTGAAAAAGCTTGAAAAGGACGGTGCAGGGCTTAACCTTACCTGGGAGGTGCTGGATGGAGTGCTTCACCACAGCGGATTCTCCGATGCGACGGATTCGGCCTCGACGATAGAAGGCCAGATTGCAAGGTATTCAGACAAGATAGCCTATGTCAACCATGACATCGACGATTCCATAAGGGCGGGGATCCTCAGTACCGATATGATCCCGGGGGAGTTCACGGATGTTCTTGGAGAGACGCATTCCAGGAGAATAGACACTCTTGTGAGGGACATAGTTGAAACGACCAGGGCGAATCTTTCAGATGGCGTCAGAAAGGTATCTCTTTCATGCGAGGTCAATAAGGCCATGACAGGCCTACGGGATTTCATGTTCCGTGACATCTATACGGGAGAACAGCTGAGGGCTGAAAGGGACAAGGCGAAGTTCGTGCTGCACAGGCTTTTCGACCACTATGAGGAAAAGGTGGAGGAAATGCCTGACCTATACAGGAAGATAGCTGAGGAAGAGGGAGTGACGAGGGCTGTTGCAGATTTTCTTGCAGGAATGACAGATGACTATGCCATCGCTTCTTTCAACAGGATTTACGTTCCGAAGTTTGTATTCTTCTGACAGGTATGATATAATTCAATTTTGGTACGACTTTTTGAGGTGGTAAAACCAGTGGCATTTTCAGAGGATATCATAGAAAAAGTGAAGGAATCCAACGACATAGTTGACGTCATCTCAGAGAGGGTCAAGCTCAAACGCGCTGGCAGGAGCTGGACAGGACTCTGTCCGTTCCATAATGAGAAGACCCCGTCCTTCAATGTGTCCTCAGACAAGCAGTTTTATAAGTGCTTCGGCTGCGGTGAGGGCGGAAACGTAATAACATTTGTAATGAAGACTAGGAACCTTCCCTTCCATGAGGCCTTGAAATACCTGGCAGACCGTGCGAACATCGACATCGGTGAGGATGAAGGCAGAAAGAACGAGACGGAGAAGAAAGAAGTCTTCTACAGGATGAATACTGAGGCTGCAAGATACTTTTTCAGGAACCTGACACTGAACAAGAACGTCAGGGAGTATCTGTACAGAAGAGGGATCTCCGAAAAGACCATCAGGCATTTCGGCCTTGGCTATTCAGAGAATTCCTGGGATTCTCTCCTGAAATACCTTAAGGCGATGAATTTCAAGCAGGACGACATCATCGAAAACGGACTTGCCCTGAAGAGCAAGGAGGGAAGGGTCTATGACCGTTTCAGGAACAGGCTCATGTTCCCTGTATTCGATGCAAGAGGAAGGGTCATCGGTTTCGGTGGAAGAGTACTTGATGATTCTAAACCAAAGTACCTGAATTCGCCTGAGACCCCTATATTCCACAAGGGCACGAACCTTTACGGGCTCAATTTCGCTTTGAAGGCCGGCAAGGAAAGGCAGTACATTATCGTAGAAGGCTATATGGACCTCATCAGCCTCCACCAGGCTGGGATAACCAATGTGGTGGCATCCCTCGGGACTGCGCTTACAAAGGTGCAGGCAAAGCTTCTGAGGAGATACTGTGAGGAGATACTTATCTCCTATGATGCTGATACGGCCGGTCAGGCTGCAACCCTCAGGGGACTGGAAATTTTGAGGGAAGAGGGTTTTGATGTCAAGGTCATAAAGGTGCCTGATGGAAAAGACCCGGATGACTACGTAAGGAAGCATGGCGAAGCGGGATTCAGGAACATCGCTTCTGATGCCCTGCCACTTATAGATTACAGGCTTGAGAATGCAAAAGGCAATCTCAGCATGTCGAAGGAAGAGGACAGGATCGCTTATGCAAGAAGAGCGACGGAAATACTTAAGGAGCTCGATCCCATAGAGAAGGATGTATACATCAGGAAGGTAAGTGAAGATTCCGGCATATCGGAGAATGCACTTATGGACATGCTTAAGGGCAACAAAGGAAGGGAACAGCCGGAGGCTGACCCCGGACATGAAGTGCAATCCTTCATAGAACAGGCCCATGTCAAGGCTGAAAGGAACCTTCTGAGGCTGCTAGCCGAAGGGGACCTGGTACTCCGCGAAAGGCTGACTGAAAGTGACATGGTCCTTCCGAGCCACAAGCGCATATGGTCGCTTGTTGAAGCTTACAAGGGACCTAAGGAAGGGATCTGGAAGCATGTCGAAGCGGGCTGCACGGATGTTGAATCAAGCAAGGAATGGGCAATAATAACAAGTCAGATTGAGGTGCCTTCGGACATTGACAAAGACATTCTCGCCGAGGACTACCTGAAGACAATAAGACATTATGAGATCGAATCGAAGAAAAGGACAATGCAAAAGAAAATCAAGGAACTTGAAGAAAAAGGATTATTGAAGGAGTCGCTGGAACTCGCAAAAGAACTGATAGAGTTGCAGAAGGCTTCAGGGAGGTAGCGGCATGGCAGAATCAGATAAGAAAAAACCATCAAGGACGGTAAAATCGTCAAAATCAACCAAGGCAGCAAAGGCGGCCAATGAGGAAAGCAAGGAAGATCAGGGTGCTGCTCTTGAAATGAGCATTGATTCAGCTGAAAACACTGAAGACAAGGTGGTTCAGCCAAAGCTCACAGAAAGGGAAAGCCAGCTTGTTATAGTCAGAAGGCTCATTGAAAGAGGAAGGAAGTCAGGTACGCTGACAGAGAAGGAAGTTCTTGATGAGCTTCAGGAAATCGACCTCAATCCAGAGCAGATCGATAAGATCTATGAGACGCTTGAAGGATTCAGCATCGAGATCATGGGTGACATTTCCGACGCCGATGCGGAAGAGACCGAAGTAGACCTTACCATCCCTGAAGGAATCGCAATCGATGACCCTGTAAGGATGTACCTTAAGGAGATAGGCAAGGTGCCTCTCCTTTCTTCAGAGCAGGAGGTCGAACTTGCGAAGAGGATAGAACAGGGAGACGAGCAGGCTAAGAAGCAGCTTGCGGAAGCCAACCTGCGTCTTGTCGTATCCATAGCGAAAAGGTATGTGGGCAGAGGAATGCTTTTCCTGGACCTGATTCAGGAAGGTAACCTGGGTCTTATCAAGGCTGTCGAAAAATTCGACTTCACCAAAGGCTTCAAGTTCTCGACCTATGCGACCTGGTGGATAAGACAGGCGATAACCAGGGCGATAGCCGACCAGGCAAGGACCATAAGGATTCCGGTACATATGGTTGAGACCATAAACAAGCTCATAAGGATAGAAAGACAGCTTCTGCAGGAACTCGGAAGAGCCCCGCAGCCAGAAGAGATAGCTGAGCAGATGGAAATGCCTCCGGAAAAGGTCAGGGAGATCATGAAGATCGCCCAGGAGCCTGTATCCCTTGAGACTCCGATAGGAGAGGAAGAGGACAGCCATCTCGGTGACTTCATACCGGATGACGATGCTCTTGCACCGGCTGAAGCAGCGGCATTCACCATGCTCAAGGAACAGCTGATAAGCGTACTTGACACTCTGACCCCGCGGGAAGAGAAGGTATTGAGACTAAGGTTCGGTCTTGATGACGGAAGGGCAAGGACCCTCGAGGAAGTGGGCAAGGAGTTCAATGTCACCAGGGAGAGAATAAGGCAGATTGAAGCCAAAGCGCTGAGAAAGCTCAGACATCCTTCAAGAAGCAAAAAGCTCAAGGATTATCTGGATTGAAATATGGGCGGTGAAGCAGAACGCATGCTTCACCGCCCTTTTTTTGTTGTATAATCAGGTTGAGGAAGGGAGGCTGTTTCATGGTGTACAAGGCTGAAAACAGCAGTATGGGAGACTCGCTGCTGATTGCCTCTATCGCGGCATTGGCGCTTTTTTCTGTTCTGTTCAACATGGCTGAGATCGCAGTCCTGAAGACTGTCTTTGCAATGCTGATGCTAATATCAGCAGTTATGGGGGCATATTATGTCACCCTCATAAGGACCCTCCAGTACAGGCTGACAAATGACGCTTTGCATATAGAAGGCCTGTTCGGGCTGGTACATGAGGTGATACCAGCTAATAGCATAAGTGGGTATACGCGGAGGATAACCCTTATCAGCAAGACGGGTCTAATGGGATACATTGTCAGAAAATACTATATCGGATCCTCATTTGTAGATGGGGTAGGAAACGTCAAGATGTATATTACGAACTCCAAAAGCTCAATATATATCGGTACTGACTTTGGAATATTCGGGATTTCTCCGGAAGCGCCTCTGGCCTTCTCGGCGCATATGGACGACCTTAATGTGCCTCTGGTGGAAAAGCTTGAGTACAGCAAGAGCTTCGACCATACGTGGAGTGAAAGGCGGTTCAGGCAGCTGCTGAGGTATGTCACAATTGTCCTTGTCCTGGCTGCCGGTCTGCCTCTTTTGGCACAGAACGCCGGTTTTCTCCCGCCATATGTGCCCGAGGTTTTTTCAGGCGGTACCCGCACATCATTCATGCCGACAGAAGCATATCTCAGGAACCACATATGGTTCAGCAGCCTGAATGCAGTAATTCTGGCTGCAGCCGCAGTCACCTCCAGGTATTACAGGAAGATCGACACCATATACTATTACAGGCTTCTTTATGTACCACTGGCGATGACGCTTGTAATAATGGTTTTGATGGTTAACGTACTAATTCCGGTACTGGTGTGGTAAAATATAGTCAAAGTCACAATGCGAGGATTTATATGGAAACAAGCAAAAGAATAGCGAGGCTCATAGAGATGGTGCCTAAGTGCGGCTCAATGGTTGATGTTGGAACAGACCATGGATATGTGCCGATAGGTGTCGTCAGGGCTGGAAAGGCTGAAAGGGCAATTGCTTCCGATGTCAGGAAAGGGCCTTTGAAGATAGCCGAAATGAATATCCTTGAAGAAGGACTCTCTGACAGGATAAGGGTAGCAATGGGCAGCGGGCTCAAAACCGTCAGACCCAAAGAGGTGGACGGTGCGGTAATTGCCGGAATGGGAGGCAACCTTGTAAGGGATATCCTGATGGATTCTATGGATGTAGTAATGAATCTGGATTTCCTGATTGTCCAGCCGGCTCAGAACCCTGAGGTGATCAGGGAATACCTTTATACCAGGCCATACGAGGTAATATCGGAGGACCTGGTAAGGGAAGATGACGGTAGATACTATGAATATATCATGGTAAGGTACACTGGAAGAATATCCGAACAAGTGGGGACACCTCTTGGATATGAGCTCAGCCCTTATCTTCTGAAGAACGGACATCCACTTCTTTCCGGATTCATCGGGGAGAAGCTCAGTGAGGCAGAAAACATAATATTGAAGCTCGATTTGAATTCGGACAACGCCAGGGCGAAAAAAGCGGACCTGGAAGAAAAAATATTCAAGTTGAAGGAGATTGAGAAATGGCTTTGACTGTCAAAGATGTCATTGGAATCGTGGAATCCCATGCCCCTGTACTTTACAGGGAAGGTTACGACAATGTAGGCCTTATGGTTGGTGATGAGGCTGCGGAGGTCAAGGGTATTCTCTTTTCTTTGGATACCACGCTAAAGGTGATCGAGGAAGCACGTGAAAAGGGAGCGAACCTCATAGTTTCCCATCACCCTATGATGTTCAACAAACCATCAAGCATCACCACAAAGACTGTTCAGGGGAAAAAGGTCATTGACCTTATCAAGCATGGGATAAGCGTATACTCCGCCCATACTAACCTTGATTCGGTCAAGAACGGGATGAACGACAGACTGGTGAGGATGTTCGGATTCAAGGAAGTCGACATCATGGAACAGTGCGAGTTCGACTACGACAGTGGCATCGGAAGACTGGTATATGTAAGAAGTATCCTTAATCTTGAAGGCTTCCTCAAGAAGACAGCGGATATCCTCGGGACAGACAATATAAGGTATTCAGGAAGACTGAACAAGAAGCTCAAGAGGATCGCAATCATAAATGGCAGCGGCCAGAGCTTATTCAAGCAGGCCATAGAGATGAGGGCCGACTGTATCCTGACAGGGGATACAAGCTACCACGAAGTGCTTGAGCTTGAGGAAATGGACATCTGCGTCGTTGATCCGGGTCATTTTGCCTCTGAGAGGGCAGTGTTCAACCTTATCATGAAGGAGATCTCATCAGAGATCACAGCAAAGAAGAATGTGCCTGTATTCTTCAGTGAAACCGAGAAGGATCCTTACTCGATATACACTGGACAAAAATGATTTTATCTGCTATCATGACAAAGCGAGTAAGCCAGACAGTCGCTGCTGACATCAGTCAGGAGAGGAAAGTCCGAGCTCCAAAGGGCAGGGTGCTGGGTAACTCCCAGTGAGGGTGACCTTAAGGAAAGTGCAACAGAGAGATACCGCCACGCGAAAGCGGGGCAAGGGTGGAAAGGCGAGGTAAGAGCTCACCAGCACATTGGCGACTTTGTGGCTATGTAAACCCCACCTGGAGCAAGGCCGAATAGAGGGACTTTTGGAGCTGCCCGTTCCGTCCCCGGGTGCGCCGCTTGAGCCGTATAGAAATATGCGGCCTAGATAGATGACTGTTTAATACAGAACTCGGCTTATAGACTTACTCGCTAAAAAAGCACCGAATTGCCGGTGCTTTTTTAGTGAAAAGGGAAACATGTGAAAACTTGAAATTTGAAAATGCTCAAGTGCATAAATCTTCAGATAATTTGATAGTTATACAATACCACTTGAAAAAAAGCTGCATTAATGTTAAAATTACACATTAATGCGGGTATTTAGCCAGGGAAAGCCTGATGCCCGATGTAAAGATAGAGGAGAGATTGTTGATATGGGAAGAAAACTAGGTTCAGTCCTTATGACTCTTGTAATTGCTGTTTCTGTGCTCGCCGGCTGCGCTTCCAAGACTGACACTTCAAATCAGTTCAGGGTAGGAATGGAGGCAGGATATGCTCCTTTCAACTGGACACAGATGGATGACAAGAACGGTGCTGTAAAGATAGATGGAGCTTCCGAGTATGCCGGAGGCTATGATGTGGAGATTGCGAAGAAGATAGCGGAAGGCCTGGGCAAGGAGCTTGTTATTGTCAAGGTTGAGTGGGACGGACTTGTTCAGATGCTTACATCAAACAAGATAGATGCCATAATAGCAGGAATGTCACCTACTGAAGAAAGAAAGAAGACCATAGATTTCTCAGAGAACTACTATAAGTCGGATCTCATCATGGTTGTGAAGAAGGGCGGAGCATATGAGAATGCAAAGACCCTGAAGGATTTCACAGGAGCCAAGATAACCGCTCAGCTGAACACTTTCCACTACAGTGTAATCGACCAGATACCTGGAGTAAGCAAAGAGACCGCGATGAGCGATTTCCCTGCCATGAGGGTTGCCCTTGAATCCGGAATCATAGACGGATATGTTTCTGAAAGACCTGAAGGTGTGAGCGCAAGCTCGGCTAACGAGAACTTCACATTCATAGACTTCACTGAAGGCTTCGTAACTTCACCTGATGATACAGCTATAGCTGTTGGTGTAAGGAAGGGCTATGAACTGACAACGAAGATCAATGAGATACTTGCAAAGATCTCAGAGACAGACAGGATAAGCATCATGGATGCTGCCATTGTAAATCAGCCTGCCGCACAATAACAAACATGAAAACCGACGGCTTTTGAGCCAGTCGGTTTTCCCATGCAATAAGGAGAATGGATATGAGTCTTGAATGGGTGCAAAAAATCATAGTCAATAACGGCCCCATGTTTTTACGAGGAGCAGGGGTTACTCTGTACATTTCAATAATCGGAACGATACTTGGCACCCTGATAGGACTTCTGATAGGAATAATCAGAACAATCCCAATACCTGAAAGGGGTGCAAGGCGAGTTTTCCTGAAGATAGCAAACGGCCTGCTTTCAGGTTATATAGAATTTTTCAGGGGAACTCCAATGATAGTCCAGGCCATGGTGATATACTACGGTTCGGCACAGGCTTTTGGAATCGACATGGATAAGCTTGCAGCGGGCATATTCATAGTGTCGATAAATACAGGAGCATATATGGCTGAGATCGTAAGAGGAGGAATAGTCTCCATCGACAAGGGCCAGTTCGAGGCTGCAAGCGCAGTTGGAATGACCCATGTTCAGACGATGATGAATGTCGTCCTGCCTCAGGTCATAAGGAATATCCTGCCTGCTACAGGAAATGAGTTCGTCATAAACATCAAGGATACTTCAGTCCTTAATGTCATTGCAGTATCTGAGCTGTTCTTCCAGACAAAATCAGTTGCAGGCAATAACTTCAGATACTTTGAGTCATTTGCGGTAGCCTGTGTGCTATATTTCATAATGACTTTCTCTGTCACAAGGATACTGAGGTTCCTCGAGAGACTGATGGATGGCCCGGAGAACTTCAACCTCAGCGGTAACCAGATGCAGGTCGAAAGACCCGAGGATATGGCAAGAAAAAGCCATGGACAGTAAGGGAGGAAAACCAGATGACTAAAGTCATAGAGATACAGCATCTCAGGAAGAGCTTCGGGGCCAATGAAGTGCTGAAGGACATCGACTTCTCCGTAAACAAGGGCGAGGTCGTGTGTATAATAGGAGCTTCAGGTTCAGGAAAGTCAACGCTGCTAAGATGCGTAAACCTCCTTGAGAAGCCTACCGGAGGAGAAATAATATACAACGGGGAGAATATCCTCGATGACAAGCATGACATATACATGTACAGGACAAGGCTTGGAATGGTGTTCCAGCAGTTCAATCTCTTCAACAACCACAACGTGCTGGCAAACTGCACGGTTGGACAGATGAAGGTCCTCAAGAGAAGCAGGGAAGAGGCTGAAAAGGTTGCACTCAAGTACCTATCCGTAGTAGGAATGGATGCTTACGTCAATGCGAAGCCAAGGCAGCTTTCAGGCGGACAGAAGCAGAGGGTGGCTATAGCAAGGGCACTGTCAATGGAGCCCGATGTCATGCTTTTTGACGAACCGACTTCAGCGCTCGACCCTGAAATGGTCGGAGAAGTCCTCAAGGTCATGAAGGAACTCGCTGAATCAGGGCTCACGATGCTGGTGGTAACCCATGAGATGGGATTTGCCAGGGAAGTAGCCGACAGGGTGGTATTCATGGATAATGGCGTAATCGTGGAAGAAGGTCATCCTGAGAAGATATTCAACGATCCGTCCCATGAGAGGACAAGGGAATTCCTGAAAAGGGTACTCGACAAATATTAGCATATTATGGCACGGTTCAACAGAACTGTGCCTTTCTTGTTCCAGAAATTGAAAAAAGAGGGTTGAAAAGGGTTTTAGGGATATAATATAAGGGTAGAGACAAATCTCAAAGGAGGTAAGTGATGGAACATAGGAAGCTTGAGAGCAGGTTGAAATTATTCTACATAGTTTATTTTGCCTCGCTTGCGGCATTTTTGCCATTCCTCGCGGTGTACCTTCAGGGGAAGGGTCTCGATTTTGGAAGGATTGGAATAATTCTTGCGGTATTTTCAATCACGGGGGTTGCGATACAGCCCATGTGGGGATATGTCTCGGACAAGCTGCTGGGCAAGAGGAGGACCCTTATGGTGCTTCTTCTTGGAGCGACTGCCGCAGCCCTTGGCTTTAACGGGGCGTACACCTTCGCATCAATACTTGCAGTCATGCTCATATTCGTGTTTTTCCAGAGTCCTGCAGCAATGGTCCTTGATTCACTGGTATACGAGCTTGCAGAAGACAATCCGGGAATGCAGTACGGCAGGTTCAGGCTCATGGGCTCTTTCGGATTTGCGGTAGGCGCACTTGCCATGGGGCAATTTGTCACAAGGGCAGGGGTATCCAGGATATTCTGGGTGTTTGGTGCATTGTCGCTGGTGGGCGTTTTGATACTTTCAGGTATCAGGTCAGACAAGAGGGATTCACATGCCCCCCTAAGGATAGAAGATGTGGGGAGGGTCCTGGGCGACAGGAGAGTGATTTTTTTCCTGATTGCAGCTGGCATACTAAATATATCGATCGGAAGCAACAATTCCTATCTTCCGGTTCTGATACTATCTACTGGGGGAAGCCTGTCACATGTGGGCCTCATGAGCTTCCTTATAGCGATGGTGGAGCTGCCGTTCTTCTTCAACGGGGACAGGCTTATCCTGAGGTACGGACCTTTAAGGATGCTCATGGTGTCCGGAGTCATATATGCAGGAAGATTCTTCATAGTCTCAACGCTTGACAGCTTCATACCGGTGATGGCAGTGCAGCTGGTACAGGGAATATCCTTCGCATTCTACATGGTGTCGTCTATGCATTACCTGAACAGCGTGGTACCTGCCAACATGAAGGCTACCGCCATGACGGTGTTTGGTGCAGTGACAGTTTTCGGGAATTTCCTGGGCAACATGTTTGGAGGTCAGATCATTGAATCGACGGGGGTATTCGTGCTCTTCAAGGTCCTTGCCGCAGTATCGCTTTTATCCTGTGCCGTAGTTGCCTATCTTGCGAGGATAAGCAGAAATATGGAAGATCTGCCTGAGCAGATAAAATAAAAGATCCACAACATGTTCTGGACCAAAAAAGCCTGCATATCGATATGATATGCGGGCTTTGCTTTTTAGATGAATTCTCTTATGAAGCCTTCAATGGCTTCGGTTTCCCTTTCCCTGGCGTAGAGCGGCGTACCTTCAAGGTGAGGAAGGTGGTCCATATAAGAGGGCTTTTCCTCCCTGTAGATTATGCCTATCGGGATCCTGTCGCCCCATTCCATGGCTTTGGCCAGGGCGTTTGCCTTATCGCGAGGATCGTAGGTATCATCCAACGCATACACTCTTTTCTTGTACCACTGGTAGGTGTTGACCTTGTTGAAGCTTACGCATGGCTGCAGTATGTCAAGCAGAGCATAGCCATTGTAGCTTATGGCCTCCTTCATCATGGCCTTAAGGTGTTCCTTGTCGCCTGAGAAGGACCTGGCCACGAAGCCGCATCCTATGGCGATGGCGGCCAGCATGGGATTAAGCGGCTGGTTTGTGACTCCTTCAGGAGTGAAATCAGTGACTGACCCAAGGTCTGAGGTAGGGGATGCCTGGCCCTTTGTAAGTCCGTAGATCTGGTTGTCGTGGACAAAGTGGGTCATATTAACGTTCCTTCTGATATTGTGAAGGAAGTGGTTCCCGCCTTCCCCATAGGAGTCGCCGTCCCCTGTATCTATTATCACAGTCAGATTGCTGTTTGATATCCTGGCAGCAGCTGCCGGAGGAAGGGCCCTTCCGTGAAGTCCCTCGAATCCGTTGGTATTGATGTACTGAGGGAGCTTCGCAGCCTGACCTATTCCGCCAACCACGAGCACCTCGTGAGGACTGAGACCAAGCTCGGGAAGAGCTTCCTTCAAGGCCTCCAGTATGCCGAAATCTCCGCATCCCGGACACCAGGCGGTGTCAAAAGTTATGAATTCCTTTTTTGCTGTCATTTCAAAGCCTCCTTTATCCTGGCTGCGATTTCTGAGCCGGACATCGGCCTGCCATCATATCTAAGTATGCTGTGATCCATTCTCAGGCCGGTTTCCTGCATGATGAGTGAAGCGAGCTGGCCGTCATGGTTCTGCTCAACGTTCACCACTTTCCTGGCGTTTTGGGCCTTCTCAAGAAGCAGCTTTTGCGGCAGAGGCCATATGTCCCCGAAAATCAGGGCGCCATAGCTTACATCTGCATCATCCTGGAGTATGTCCAGAGCTTCCTTCACCGGGCTGTCAAGGCTGCCCCAGGCGACCAGGAGGATGTCAGGATCATCCGTACCTGTGAATTCTGGTTCCTTTACCTCACCCTTAAGGAGCTGGAATTTCCTGTCCCTCTTGTCGACCATCATGATCCTTACTTCAGCCGATTCAGTTATGCTGCCGTTCTCGTCATGCTCGTCGCTGTCTGAGTTGACGCTTGTTCCTGGTACCGTTCCAGGGATAAGACGGGGTGATATTCCTGAGTCCGTTATCCTGTATCGGCTGTAGGTCCCGCCTTCTTCATATGGGACTGTATCTGCAAGATGTCTGTTGATTTCAACTGACATGACATCAAAGGGTGCGACAGTCCTTGTGCAGTCTGCAAGATACTGGTCTCCCAGGATTATCACAGGCAGCTGGTACTTGTCTGCAAGGTCGAAGGCTCTTGCTGTCTGGTAGAAGGCATCTGCAGGGTTTCTGAGAGCAATGACCATCTTCGGAAATTCTCCATGAGAGGAGCTGATCACGAACCTCAGGTCACTCTGCTCGGTTCTGGTAGGTAATCCCGTGGCTGGTCCGGGCCTCTGGATTTCAGCAATGACAAGCGGCGTTTCCGTTATTCCGGCAAGGCCTACAGCCTCGACCATGAGTGAATATCCGCCGCCGGATGTTCCTGTCATCGCCCTTGCCCCTGCATAGGAGGCTCCTATCGCCATGTTTATCGCAGCTATCTCATCCTCAGCCTGCTCGACAACGATCTTCGCATTCCTTGCCCTTTTGACAAGATAGCTCATTATTGATGTTGATGGGGTCATTGGGTAAGCGCTGTAGAACTTCATGCCGGCTGCCAGCGCTCCAAGGGCGATCGAGTCATTCCCGTGTACAAGCATCTGTCCTTCAAGCGGACCTGATCCTATATCGAATCTCTTTCCGGTCAAGGCAAGACCCTTGTGAAATGCTGCAAGGTTTTCCTTTGCGACCTTCTCATCGAACTTTTCCGAAAGGATCGTGTCAAGATGCAGGTCATCAAGACCGAACAGGCCAGCAAGCGCTCCAAGCTGAACAGACGAGGCTGCCCTGGGGTTACCGGATTCTGCTGCAAGACGTTTTGCAGGAACTGATATCTTCCTTGGATCGACTGAAGCGACCTCATCATCGCATATTATGAATCCTGTGTCTTTAAGCCGAATGGTGTGAAGCTCTAATGTTTCATCGTTAAGTGCGATGATTCCGTCAAGCTCCTCGCTGTGTGATTTGACCTCTTCGTCTCCGAAGCGTACCTGAAAGAAATTGTGGCCGCCGCGAACTCTGGACATGTAGTCCTGAAGAGTGAAAACATGATAGCCCTTTCGCTGAAGGAGCTTCGCCAGCAGGGAGCTCAATGTCTCCATTCCCTGTCCGGCAGCCCCGCCTATTAGTATGTTGTATTTCAATTAGCTTCACCTCTCTTTTCATGAACCCAGTATAGCGAATAATCTGACAAGATTTGGTCTTCTTACAGAAGGTTCTCTTAACTTTCACTCTTTGTTCACACGAAAAGGAAATATAATGTAGGTAGGTTAAGTTTGAAACCAGTGTCAGAACAGGAGACCTGACCGCCCGTTTACTGCCATTTGCAGCAGGAATATCAACATGCGATTGGCAATAAGGCCAGTTCTGGTATCTGACCGGAAGCTCGGTGTCCTTCCACCAAATACATTTATATCGAGTGAAAAAAGTTTTTGAGGGCTCCCATGAAACTGATTACAATGAATCGTTGAATACGTTTGAATAAATGGTATGATAATAGTGTAGGCAAGATAAACACAAGGAGGTATGAAGTGGACACATTGAAGAGAACACCGCTCTCTGAAGAATATGGCAGATATGGAGCCAGAATGGTGGATTTTGCTGGCTGGTACATGCCGATAGAGTTCAAGGGGATTCTTTCGGAGCACCAGGCAGTCAGAACAGGCGCAGGGATATTCGACGTATCCCACATGGGTGAAATTACAATAAAGGGCAAGGATGCCCTGGTCTTCACGGACTATCTGATAACCAACGATGCACGCAAGCTTTCGGACAATCAGGTGCTGTACACTTTCCTTTGCCGGGAAGATGGCGGAATAGTTGATGATATCCTTGTATACAGGTTCGCGGACGATGATTTTCTTCTGGTTGTAAACGCTGCTAACATAGAAAAAGACTATAAGTGGATCCTATCCAACTGCAGCGGCTTTGATGCAAGCGTAGAAAATATTTCAGATAAGGTGTCTCAGCTAGCGGTACAGGGCCCTAAAGCCCAGGAGATCCTCCAGCCGATAGTAGGAAAAGACCTTAATTCGATCAGGTTCTTTCATGCGGACCGTAACGTACTTGTTGGCGGTATAGAATGCATGGTATCAAGGACTGGCTACACAGGTGAAGACGGATTTGAGATTTACCTGGACAATGAAGATGCACCTCAGCTTTATCATATGATAATAGGCCTTGGAATTGAGCCTATAGGTCTTGGAGCAAGGGATACCCTGAGGTTTGAGGCAAACCTTCCACTTTATGGCAACGAGCTGTCGGATACTGTCAGCCCCATAGAAGCCGGCTATGGATTCTTTGTGAAGACTGACAAGGAGAGGTTCATAGGAAAGGAAGCTCTTACCAGGCAAAAGTCGGAGGGTGTAACGAGGAAGACTGTCGGATTCGAGATGATCGAGAAGAAGATACCAAGGCATGGCTACCCGGTAGTTGCAGATGGAAAGGCTATAGGAACAGTCACAACAGGATACAAGTCGCCGACGCTCGACAGGTTTATCGGACTTGCATTGGTTGATGCAGCGTATTCCAGGCTTGGCACTGAGATCTACATTGAGGTGAGAGGCAAGGCTGCGAAGGCAGTCGTTACAGGCAGAAAGTTTCTTGAAAATAAATGAAAAAAGGAGAGAGTGAGATGTCAATAGTATTGGATGGACTCTATTATTCAAAGGACCACGAATGGGTAAGGGTTGAGGACGGGAAGGCATACATAGGGATAACTGATTTTGCTCAGCATGCACTTGGAGCGATAGTATATGTGGAGCTGCCAGAGGTAGGTTTAGAGATAGAGAAGGATGAAAACCTTGGAGTAATCGAATCAGTGAAAGCAGCTTCGGACATCCTTATGCCTGTTACCGGAACCATACTTGAAGTCAATATGGATTCTGTAGAGGACCCTGCCATAATCAATGCAGCACCTTATGAGAACCACCTTGTCGTAGTAGAGCTGAAGGACACAGAAGAGCTCCAGGAGTTGCTTGACAAGGCTGCATATGAGGAATTCATCGCCAAGGAGGATTAATGATGCACCGTTATTTGCCGAACACTACCGAGGACATAAGGCAGATGCTTGAAGTCATCGGGATTGACAGTACGGAGAAACTGTTTGGGTCCATTCCGGATGGAGTGAAGCTTGGGAGGGACCTTGAGCTTCCTTCTGCGAAATCTGAGACCGAGGTCAGAAGGGAGATAGGGGAAATGGCAGGGAAAAATCTCAGTGCCGATGACCTTGTCTGCTTCAGGGGAGCAGGATCCTATGACAGGTACATACCCTCCGCAGTAAAGCATATTGTTGGAAGAAGCGAATTCTATACCGCATATACCCCGTATCAGCCTGAGATAAGCCAGGGAACGCTCCAGAGCGTCTTCGAATACCAGTCTATGATATGCAGCCTTACGGGAATGGATGTGTCGAACGTGTCTATGTACGATGGTGCGACATCCGCTGCAGAAGCAGCTATCCTTGCCTCTGTGCATGCCAGAAGACCGAAGGTGCTGGTTTCAATGACCGTTAATCCCATGGTAAGGGAGGTGCTCTCAACCTACCTGAAGTTCAGGAATGTTGACCTTGAACTTGTCGCAATGAAAAATGGGGAAACAGATGCCGAAGACCTGAAAAAGAAGCTTGATGGCAGCATTGCAGGTCTTATAGTGCAGTATCCGAACTATTACGGGATCATCGAGGATATCAAGGGAATTGAGGAAGCTGTCCATGGGAACAAATCGCTGCTGATAGTAAGCGCAGATCCAATATCGCTGGGGATCCTCACAAGCCCCGGTGAGCTGAAGGCTGACATTGTAGTTGGCGAAGCCCAGGGACTTGGACAGAACATGAATTTCGGAGGTCCTGTCCTTGGCTTCATGACTGCATCGGAGAAGGTCATGCGAAAGCTTCCGGGAAGGATCGTCGGAGAGACTACAGATATAGACGGAAAGCGTGCTTTTGTCCTCACTCTGCAGGCAAGGGAACAGCATATCAGGCGTGAAAAGGCCACATCAAACATATGCTCAGACCAGACACTGAATTCCATTACTGCTGCTGTATACATGGCTGCAATGGGCAGGGAAGGGATACGTGAAGTTGCTCTGCAGTCATTCAAGAAGGCCCATTATGCATGCAGAAGGCTTTTGGAAACTGGAAAATTCAGCCTGCTCCATGACAAGCCCTTCTTCTGCGAATTCGCGCTGGTGTGCGACAGGAGCGTAGAGGAATTGAACAGGAAACTCCTGGAAAATGGAATTCTTGGGGGATTCGACATTTCCGGCACCGACAGTTCAAATGGAAATGTAATGCTGGTCGCAGTGACTGAAAACAGGACAAAAGCGGAAATCGACAGGCTTGTCGAGATACTGGGGGTGGAATAGATGGCATACGAGAAGATGATATTCGAGCTTTCAAAGAAGGGAAGAAAAGCATACTCGCTTCCTCCTTTGGATGTTGACGACATCGATGTCGGAAAATACCTCCCGGAAGGCTATATCAGGAAGGATGAGATAGAATTTCCGGAAGTAAGCGAGCTTGACCTGGTAAGGCACTATACGCTTCTATCAAAGAAGAATTATTCAATAGACTCCGGGTTCTACCCTCTAGGGTCCTGCACGATGAAATATAATCCTAAGATCAACGAGGACATGGCAGCAAACCCGAAATTTTCAAGGCTTCATCCGCTTCAGGATGAGTCTACTGTCCAGGGGGCCCTGGAGGTCATGTACAGGACTCAGGAAGCACTGAAGGAAATCACAGGTATGGATGCGTTCACCCTGCAGCCAGCAGCCGGAGCCCATGGCGAGCTTACAGGACTGATGATAATAAAGAAGTACCATGAGGTAAGAAATGACACGAAGAGAAGGAAGATAATCGTTCCTGACTCTGCCCATGGAACAAATCCGGCATCGGTCACGGTAGCCGGATTCGAGGCTGTTGAGATACCTTCGATGAAGGATGGCTCAGTGAGCATAGAGGCATTGAAGGCTGTACTGGACGATGAGACTGCAGGCCTGATGCTTACGAATCCAAGCACTCTCGGTCTGTTCGAAAAGAACATAACGGAGCTTGCAGAGCTCGTTCATGCTGCCGGAGGACTTCTTTACTATGACGGAGCCAACATGAATGCGATCATGGGGATCGCAAGGCCCGGAGACATGGGATTCGACGTGCTCCATCTGAACCTCCACAAGACCTTCTCAACTCCACATGGTGGAGGAGGGCCAGGATCAGGACCTGTAGGCGTCAAGGCTCATCTTGCTTGTCATCTGCCGGTGCCTGTTGTGGCGAGGACTGATGACAGGTATCACCTCTATTATGGCATAGACCAATCGATAGGCAGGATCAAGAACTTTTTCGGAAATTTCGGTGTGGTGCTCAGAGCGTATTCCTATATACTGAGCATGGGATCGGACGGGCTGAAGGAAGCATCAACGAGTGCTGTCCTAAATGCGAACTACATCAAGGAAATGCTTAAGGATGATTACAGGGTCGCGATCGATGAGACCTGCATGCATGAGGTTGTTTTCGCCGGGATCAAGGACAAGGATACCGGTGTGACTACACTTGAGATAGCTAAGAGGCTGATCGACTATGGATTCCATCCGCCAACGATCTATTTCCCTCTCATTGTGGACAGCTCGATCATGGTTGAACCAACTGAAACGGAAAGCATCGAGACCATGGATGAGTTCATAGCGGCGATGAAGAGCATAGCTAAGGAAGCTAAGGAAGACCCTGAGCTTCTGCACAGCGCACCGCACAACTCACCTGTCAGAAGGCTTGATGAGGTAAAGGCTGCAAGAAGTCCTAAGCTCAAATGGAAAAGAGAAGAATGATAGAAAAGGGAATAGTAATGTCAGGTGGCGGATCAGGCGGATATGTATCCGCCATCCGTCTTACAAGACTTGGAAGCTGCTGGGAGTTCATATTATGGTACCCCATGCTTCAGACCTGATTCATGAGGCGGCTCTGATTATGACTAAAAGGAGGACATGATGAGATACATTTTGAATGAAAGCACGGACCCATATTTCAATCTGGCAGCTGAGGAGTATCTTCTCAAGCACACTGACCAGGAGGTGTTCAGCCTCTGGCGTAATGACAACGCGATCATAGTCGGCAAGAACCAGAATACCCTTTCTGAGATAAACACTGATTTCGTGAAGGAAAGGGGGATAAGGGTCGTAAGGCGACAGACTGGAGGCGGAGCGGTCTTCCATGACCTGGGCAACCTCAATTACACATTCATCGTAAACGGCGGCGACAGCTTCAATGATTTCAAGGGCTTCGCAAAACCAATTATGGAAGCGCTCGAGCAGATGGGAGTTCATTCTGAATTTTCGGGAAGGAATGACATGCTCATAGAAGGGATGAAGTTTTCCGGCAATGCCCAGTGCAAGCACAAGGACAGGGTAATGCACCACGGGACTCTTCTGTTCTCCTCTGTCAAATCTGACATAAGCGGTGCTCTCAAACCCAGGGACATAAAGTTCTCCGATAAGGCTGTGAAGTCCGTAGCCTCCAGGATCACCAACATCAGCGACCACATGCCTGAAAATATGACCGTACTTGAATTTCGCGACAGGATCTTCAGACACATCATGGAGGATTCGGGAATGGCCATAGAGTCATATTCAGAGGATGAGATTTCAGAGATAATGAAGCTTAGGGATGAAAAGTATTCTACCTGGGATTGGAATTACGGCATGAGCCCTAAGTATTCACAGACCAGGGAGATGAAGTTCACAGGAGGTACTGTTGAAGCTACACTTGATGCCAAGGATGGATACATCAGTGAAATAAGGCTGTACGGCGACTTTTTCGGAGTCAAGGATATTTCGCTGCTGGAAGATGCCCTTAAGGGCACGAGGCACAGGGAAGAGGACATTATAGGTGTGCTTGACAATGTAGGACTTGAAGAATTCATTGTCAATGTGTCTAAAAAAGACCTGCTTGACCTGCTGATATGACAAAAAACAAGCAATATTAACAATAAATCATATTGACATGACTAGTCCAGGGAGTATAATTAAATAAATGCTGGGACCGGGAAGAAGTAGATGCGGGAAGAGCTTACAGAGAGCAGCTGGACGATGAGAAGCGCAAGCAGATACCGCAATTGAATACATCCCATGAGCATCTCACCGAAAGTCAGGCGAGTAGGCTGAAGACGGATTGCGCCCGTTATAGCGCCAGGGTATCGTGCTAGAGCACCGTACCTGATGAGGTTCATGCTGCGAGGCATGGACGAAAAAAGGTGGTAACGCGATTGGAGTCGCCCTTTGACATATGTCAAAGGGCGTTTTTTTTGTCCTTTAAAGGATGCACAACTGGGGGGGATGGATCATATGGATGACGATTATTATAAGTACATAATGATAGCTGGTGTGGAACTTCGAAACAAATGGAGGGATTCTAATTGTCAAATGTAAAATTCAAGACCATGGATCAGATGCCGCTGGAAATGCACAAGGTAAGGATAGTCCAGAAGCTTAACCTGCTTCCTGTTGAAGACAGGCTGAGGGCGATACAGGAGGCTGGAAGCAACACCTTCCTTCTTCAGAACAGGGATGTATTCATGGACATGCTGACCGACAGCGGAGTGAATGCAATGAGCGACAGGCAGCAGGCAGCGATGATGGTGGCTGATGACAGCTATGCAGGAAGCGAGACATTCACAAGGCTGTCCAATGTATTGAAGGATATTTTCGGGATGGACATGTTCCTCCCGGCCCATCAGGGAAGGGCTTGCGAGAACATAATATCCCAGGCGATGGTCAGGAAAGGCACGTTCGTTCCCATGAACTACCATTTCACTACCACAAGGGCTCACATAAATCTAAACGGGGGAACTGTGCTTGAGCTTATCGCGGACAAGGGTCTTGAGACTACCAGCGATGAGCCTTTCAAGGGCAACATGGATCTTGACAGGCTTAAGAAGAGCATCGAGAAGGTCGGAAAAGGGAATGTGGCTTTCGTAAGGATGGAGGCAGGAACGAACCTCATCGGAGGTCAGCCTTTTTCGATAGAAAACCTTGAAGGCGTCAGCGCCATCTGCAAGGAGAACGGAATAAGCCTGGTACTTGATGCCAGCCTTCTTGCTGATAACCTGTACTTCATCAAGAAGAGGGAGGAAAAGTACAAGGATTCGAGCATAAGGGAGATAACAGCGAAGATGGCTTCGCTGTGCGACTTAATTTATTTCTCCGCCAGGAAGCTTGGCTGTGCGCGTGGAGGCGCCATTCTTACAAGGGACAAGGAGCTCTTCAACAGGATGAAGGGTCTTGTTACACTTTACGAGGGTTTCCTGACTTACGGAGGAATGTCTGTCAGGGAAATGGAAGCATTGACAGTAGGGCTCGAAGAGACCATGGATGAAGACATGATATGCCAGGGACCTGACTTTATCCAGTTCATGGTGAATGAGCTCAGGAAGAGAGGGGTGCCTGTCATCACTCCGGGCGGAGGTCTGGGATGCCATATCAACGCGATGGAATTCGTAAGCCACATCCCTCAGAACGAATACCCTGCAGGAGCGCTTGCTTCAGCCCTGTTCATCGCAGGTGGCATCAGAGGAATGGAGAGAGGTACTGTATCGGAGGACAGGGATTCAGAGGGAAACGAGAAGCTTGCTGATATGGAGCTTGTAAGGCTCGCATTGCCGAGAAGGGTATTTACCCTTTCCCAGGTCATGTATGCCGTTGACAGGATAACCTGGCTGTTTGAGAACCGTGAGATGATAGGAGGGCTTGAATTCACTGAAGAGCCGGCAATACTCAGGTTCTTCTTCGGAAGGCTTAAAGAGAAGGGTGACTGGCAGGAAAGGCTGGCAGAAAAGTTCAGGAAGGATTTCGGGGACAGCCTTTAGAAGGTTCAAGATTAAAATCATCAGATAAGGAAATAAAGGGAAAACAAAATGCCTTCAGCGTCGTCGCTGAAGGCATTTTAATTATATATGCAGATTATTATCTCTTGAAATGCTGGGTTGCGAAATATGTAGGCATCTCTTTGCCGAGATTTGTGCTGTAAAGCATTCCCTTAACTATCCCTACACCGATCTTCGTGTATTCAGGGTTGAGCATATTCGCCTTATGTCCCGCCGATCCCATCCAGGCCGCTACAATAGTAGCCGCTGTTGGAGCTGTTATCGATGCTTTCTTATAAATATTCTCAGCGACATTGTACACCGTAGTATGCTCGAACACATTGTTCTCGAACATGTAGGCCGAATGATTCCTTGCTGATGATGTCAGTGACGAATCCAGTGTAAGTTCAGCTAATCCTGCCTTTGATCTCTCGACATTTGTAAGCCTGACGACCTCTTCAGCCATTTCATTTAGAAATGAGTAGGATGGTGTGGCTGGTGCCGGAGC
>DIXH01000002.1 GCA_002428605.1 Clostridiaceae bacterium UBA6085 | reverse complement strand
CACTCCTTTCATGGTCGGCTGTAAAGCCTGCTAACGCTGAAGCGGCTTACAAGGAAATCAAGGCTGCATTCGACGCCATGATGCTCAACTTCTAAAAATAGGAACTTTATAGGAAAAGAGAGGCCAAGGCCTTTCTTTTCCCATATAAGAAAGGAATTTCCGATGGAAAACACCGTCAAACTGCCGACAAAGAACCTGTATGCCATTATCCTGGCATCAGGCTTCATAATATTCTTTTCATCACTTGAGGCAATCATGGCAGCGAAGGATTCAGGACTATACGATGCCTGGATAACGAAAGCTGGTTCCGATGCCGACCTCGGCCTGTACATATCTTCAGTATTCATGACATATTTTCTGAAGATCATGATACCTGCCGCGCTGTCGGTATATGCGATTGCAGCCCGAAATGCAATAGGGGTCAACAGCCTCTTCGTGTTCATCTGGTCCGTGCTTGTAGCGGGCGGTGGGGCATACGCATTTATCGGGAGGAACACGTCATCGGTTTTTTTCTATCTGGTAATGGCTGGCTATGCAATCCTGCTGTTATCCGTACTGTCTGTTTCAGACGCATACTCCAGCGGGAAATATAAGTAAAGGTGGGAATATCTTGGCTAAATACAGCGAATTCGTATACGACTATATAGGCAACGCGTACGAGAGAAAGAACCTTTACCTCAGGGACGTGGCTCTGCTCCAGAAAAGGATCGGGGAAGCAGCTTCAGAAGAGAAAGCCGGATTGTCAAAGGATTTGGCGAACCTCACGTCCCAGAAGGAAAGTCATCCGTATAACATCAAGCTGAAGGATTTCAAGGAAAAGGAAAAGGTCTTCCTCAAGGGGCTTGAGGACAGGACGAAGGAATTCACATCATCCCTTCCGGCCGGACTCTCAAAGGAAGGGAAGGAATTCAGGGTGGAGCTTGAAAGGGCGAAGCTTCAGAAGGGCTTCTACAAGGATTACACAGACCTTTCTTATGACGCCAAGCTTAAGTTTGATGAAAGCAATGTGATCCTGAGACTTATGCCGGACATCATTGAGACATCAGAAAGGCTTGAAAATGAACTCTCTGAAGCCATTAAGCTCAAGGGAACCTTCAGCAGCGAGGATGAGAACAATGCAAAGCTTGAAATTGACGACTATGTGACGCAGCAGAAGAAGGCCATGGAGACCGCAAGGAAGAGACTGGCGGACAAGAAGGCTAACGGCCTCATCTCATCCAAGGCCCTCAAGAACGGCGTACAGGAGCTTAAAAAAGAATACAGGAACAATGTAAGGGTAAAGTCCTACGATTCCCCGGAGAAGAGGAACGCGGAGTTCATAAAGAGCAAGCGGTTCGAGCTCAAGGATTACCTTAAGGTGAGAAGAAGGATCGTCAATGCGGACATTGCGGATGCAAGGAGGAACAATCCTGTTGAAGTCTCAAGGACTGCGCCGCTGTACTCCTACCTGTCGATACCGATACCCGGTCTCGGGCAGCTGCTCAACGGACAGCTGGTGAAGGCCGGACTGTTCTTCCTCGCGGCACTCTTCACTTATATTATCGCCATACCCTATTCCCTGGGCTTTGGAAACTACCAGGGCAACGGTATCGCAGGACTCATTACTTTAGCTGAAGGTGCAAGAAGGATAGACAAGTCACTTATATTCATGATTGAAGGTATAATTGCGATCTTCCTACTGATATTTGCGGTGGTCCTGATCATACTTTCCTTCCGTGACGCCAGGGGAGTGGAGAAGGGGATTATAAGGGGCATAAGGCCCGGAAACTGGTTCGAAACGAGAACCAAAATCGGTGAAGAAGGCTTCCCTTACATGGTTTCCCTTCCGGCACTTCTGGTAATCGTATTCATAGTGCTTGTGCCCATATCTACTGCTATACTCCTGTCCTTCACCGGTATGGATCCCCAGAACCAGTCCAAGTTCCCATGGGTGGGGATACAGAACTATGCATTGATAGCAGGTGGTAAAGGACTTGCAGGAAAGGTGTTCTACAGCATATTCGGATGGACTGTGCTCTGGACTCTTCTGTCGACGACCCTCGCCATTTTCCTCGGATTTGCGCTGGCTCTCATTGCCAACAACGAGAGGATAAAGGGAAAGGCGTTCTTCAGGATAGTGTACCTGCTTCCATGGGCAGTACCTGCATTCATAACGATAATGTTCTTCAGCATAATGTTCTCACCGAACGGCATACTGACAGACGTCATTGAATTCGTGTTCGGATCGAGGTTCGAGGTGAAGAACAATGCGATACTTACAAGGACGGCTCTCATAATCATGCAGGGATGGCTTGGAAGCTCATATATCTTCCTGCTTTCTACCGGAGTGCTTCAGGCTATTCCTGAGGACCTCTACGAGGCTGCCCAGATAGACGGGGCAAGCGCCTGGCAGAAGACCATGAAGATAACTGTTCCTCTGGTGCTTTTCCAGACTGCACCGCTCCTTGTAGGACAGTATACCTTCAACTTCAACAACTTCTCGATCATATACCTCTTCAATGGAGGCGGACCGTTCAATCCTTCCGTTTACGGAAACCTTGCAGGGTCCACAGACATACTTATCTCATACATCTACAAGCTGACCATGGACAACCAGTACCAGTCCATAGGAGCTGCAATAACGATAGTCATATCACTTGGACTGATGGTGTTTACATTCTTCGGATACAGGAATTCAAAGGCATTCAAGGAGGAGAGGCTATAATGGCAAAGAAGAAAAAGGAACTCTACCTTTCAGACAGGCAGCCTCTGAACCTCGGCGGATGGATAATGCTTATATTAAGCTATGCGATCCTTATCTTCTGGGCATTCGCCATACTCTGGCCCCTGTCGCAGATGGTGGTTTCCGCATTCAACGGCAAGCAGTACGACTACCTCATATCGAACAGCGTATTCGAGTTTTCGACGATACATTTCAAATACCTTTTCGAAGAGACTCTGTACCTCACCTGGGTCAGGAATACAATACTCATAGCAATAACTACCGCAGTGCTTACGATACTGATAGTATCCTTCACGGGATATGCTTATTCCAGGTTCAGGTTCAAGGGAAGGAAGCCGTCGCTGATGGCGATAATGCTGATACAGACCATACCTTCCTTTGCGGGAATCACTGCGTACTTCACAATGTATTCCATACTCAATTCAATAACCCCCGTGTTCACCAAGCAGCTTATGCTGATAATGATCTACGTGGGCGGAGGGATAGCATCGAACACTTTCATTCTCAAAGGCTACATCGATTCCATCTCCACTGAGCTGGATGACGCGGCAAAGATTGACGGATGCTCCAACATGCAGGTATACAGGCTTATAATCATGCCGATCGTAAGGCCTATGCTTGCGATAATCGCCCTGTGGTCGTTCATAGGACCATTCATGGACTACCTGCTTCCAAGCGTGCTCCTTACAAACCCCGAGTCATATACTCTCGCGGCAGGGCTGTTCACGCTCATCAACAACAGGGAGACGCTGAATCAGCCGGCATTTGCGGCTGGAGGGCTTCTAACGGCAATCCCGATAGTCATACTGTTCGCGGCTCTGCAGAAGCAGCTGGTATCAGGTCTTGCTAAGGGCTCGGTCAAGGGCTAGAGATGAATGAGGAGGAATCATAGATGAAAGTCACTTTAAAGGACATAGGAAAGAAATACGAGGGCAGGGAGGAATTCACCCTCAGGAACATAAACCTTGAGATAGAGGACAAGGACTTCTGCGTCATACTCGGACCGTCAGGCTGCGGTAAGACCACACTCCTGAGGATGATCGCAGGGCTCAACTCCATAACCGAGGGCGACCTTCTCTTCGGGGAGAAGAGAATGAACAAGGTCCCTTCAAAGGACAGGGACATAGCGATGGTATTCCAGTCGTATGCCCTTTATCCCCACATGACAGTATACGACAACATGGCCTTTTCCCTGAACATGAGAAGGGAAAGGAAGAGCGTGATAGATGAGAGGGTAAGGGAGGCTGCCGAGCTCCTTCAGATAACGAGCTACCTCCAATCAAAGCCCTCAGACATTTCGGGTGGCCAGAGGCAGAGGGTCGCTCTTGGCCGAGCCATGGTAAGGAAGCCTAAGGTCTTCCTCATGGATGAGCCGCTGTCGAACCTCGATGCAAAGCTCAGGGAGCACATGAGGGTGGAGCTAGTAAGGCTTCACAAGTCCCTTGGGACCACATCGATATATGTAACACATGACCAGACCGAAGCCATGACCATGGCCACGAAGATAGTGCTCATGAACGAGGGCAAGATACAGCAGGACGGAAAGCCCGAAGAGTTCTATAACAGGCCTGCGAACATATTCGTGGCGAGGTTCATCGGGTCCCCTACCATGAACATATTCGAAGGAAAGATCGAGAACGGAAGGTTCGTTTCCAATGACTCTTATATCAAGGCGGAGCCCAAGCCAGAGGACAAGGTGAAGGTTTCGGAATACGAGGGAAAGAGGGTATCCTTGGGCATAAGGGCGGAAAGGTTCAGAAGGGTCGAGAAGGAGCCGCTTGGAGACACATTCGAATGCGAGCTGGATGTCATGGAGATGCTTGGCAAGGAGAAGATACTCTTCACTAAGCTTCCGAACGGGCAGGACATAACAATTTCAGTTCCCGGATACCTTGATTACGTGCCGGGAAACAAGTACATGTTCGGGTTCGACCTGGACGCGCTTCATTTCTTTGATGCTGAAACCGGACTAAGAATAAACTGATACTTTTATTATCGCTCTATTCGGGTTAATATATCAGAGTGCGAAATAAATCATGAAGGGGGGAAGGGGCTTGAAGAACGTCGGAAAAGTGACGGTAAATGATGTGGCAGAATTGGCTGGAGTATCTCCATCGACAGTTTCAAGAGTCATATCCAACAACCCCAAGATAAGCCAGGAAACAAGGGACAAGGTCCGGAAATGCATGGAGGAGCTCGGGTACTATCCAAACGCCATAGCGCGTTCCTTAGCAAGGAGCATGACAGGGACAATCGGCGTCATAATGCCTACGAGGAAAGAGGACCTGTTCCTCAATCCGTTCTTTCCGGAAGCTCTCCGGGGAATCGTGAAGGGGGCTTCGGCCGAGGGCTATGACCTGCTGCTGTCGACGAATACCGAAAAGAGCGGCGAGCTTGCCATAATCAAGAACTTCATCAGAGGCTCCAAGGTCGACGGGATAATACTCATGTCAAGCAAGGTCAGCGACGAGTGCGTGGATTACCTGAGGAGCGTGGATTTCCCGTTCGCACTCATCGGTTCGACCTTCAGGTTCGACGAGAAGATAAACCACGTTGACAATGACAACTACATGGCCGCCTATGAGGTCACAAGGTATCTTTCCATGATCGGAAGGAAAAGGATAGCCATGATCGGCGGAGACGAGAGGCTGACAGTGACACAGAAGAGGATCGAGGGCTACAGGAAGGCTCTTACCGAAAGCAACCTGCCCTTCGAGGACAAGCTGCTTTTCACAGGCAAGTTCGATGAGGAGACCGGCTACAAATATGGGTCAGAGATCGCGAAGATGGTGCCAAGGCCGGATGCACTTATCGTCACAGATGACCTTATTGCCTTCGGGGCAGTCAAGGTGTTTCGGCTGATGAACATCTCGATCCCGGAGGACATTGCGGTCGCAAGCTTCAACAACAGCGTGCTTTCAAGGTACTCGGACACTCCGATAACCTCGGTCGACATCAACGCGACCGCACTGGGCGAAGGCTCGGTGAAGGTCCTGGTTGAGGCGATCAAGGGAGTAAGGGGCAAGAAGATAATAATCCCATATACCATATACAAGAGACAGTCAACCGAAGGAAAAGCTCCTTAAAAGGAACGAATACCATTGAAGGGGCAGCTTAAGCGCTGCCCCTTTAATCATACAGGAGGAAATTTTGATAAGACACGCGATACTGCATATTCCAGACACACCATACGCGTATCCTTCAGGAAAGGATTCACTGAACCTTAGGCTCCGCACCGCAAAGGGCGACAGGGCTGAAGTAAAGGTAAGATACAAGGACAGATATGACTGGACGGGAAGATTCCAGGAGAAGGCCATGGAACATTTCGCAGAGGACAGCCTGTTCGAGTGGTTTGAGTGCAAGGTAAGCCTTCCACGCAACAGATACAGGTATTACTTTGAGATCACTGATAACAAGGGAACGAAGCTCTGGCTCGATGAGAGAGGGCTGAAGGACACCGAGGATAACATGGAGGCTGCTGCATTCCAGTACGCATATATAGGTGAATCAGATGTCTACAAGGAAAGCGACTGGCTCCAGAGGTCTGTCGCCTACCAGATATTCCCGGACAGGTTCGAAAACGGGGACAAGGGCAACGACCCGGACGATACCAAGAGCTGGGGAATGAAGCCGACAACAAAAAGCATGTTCGGCGGAGACCTAAGGGGGATAATAAACAGGCTTGACCACATCAAAAAGCTTGGAGCAGACCTTATCTACATGACCCCGATATTTTCTTCCTCTTCCAACCACAAATACAACACAATGGACTACTATTCCGTGGACAAGAGCTTCGGAAGCATGGAGGATGTAAGGGAGCTCATTGAAAAGTGCCACAACCTCGGCATGAGGATAATCTTCGATGCGGTATTCAACCATTCAGGAAGCGACTTCTTTGCATTCCGTGATATCCTGGAAAACCAGACTGATTCAAAGTACACTGATTGGTACCATCTTGAGGGATTCCCAGTGAGAACAGACAAGGTAAACTATTATACCTTCGCTGACAGCATACCCTCCATGCCAAAGTTCAACATCTCTAATCCAGAAGTCAGGGAATACCTTCTCGGAGTCGGTAAGTACTGGGTGAAGGAGATGGGAATTGACGGCTGGAGGCTCGATGTCTGCGATGAGGTCGACCACAGCTTCTGGAAGGATTTCAGGAAGGCAGTGAAGTCTGTGAAGGAAGATGCCGTCATAATCGGGGAGATCATGCACGAAGCTTCGTCCTTCCTCAAGGGCGACGAGCTTGATTCAATAATGAACTATCCCTTCAAGGGAGCCTCAGTTGACTTCTTTGCCAAAAGGGCCATCGACGCTGAGAGGTTCTCGGGAATCCTCGCCTCTTCAAGGGCCATGTATATGGACCAGATAAACAGGCAGATGTGGAACCTCCTTGGCAGCCACGATACACAGAGGTTCCTCACTGAAGCAGGTGAAGATAAAGGCAGGCTGAGGCTTGCTGCCGCATTTCAGTTCATGTACATCGGAGTGCCCTATATCTACTACGGTGATGAGATAGGCATGTCAGGTGGCAAGGATCCCTTATGCCGAGGCTGCATGGTATGGGACGAAGACAGACAGGATATGGACCTTTTAATGTTCTTCAGGAGGCTTATAGCCATCAGGAAGGAAAATCCGGAACTCGTAAAGGGTGACCTGAAGATGGAGGTTGCGAAAGACGGACTTGTTGCGTTCTCAAGGCGCAGCAAAGATGAGAGGATACTTGCCGTATTCAATAACAGTGACAAAAAAAAGAATTTGAGGAAGGGGATACCTTCAAGGGCGATCGACCTTTATACCGGAGACACCATGGAGCTTAATGGCAGCGTTGTCGTTCTGCCTATGGGTTTCCTGGTTCTGAAGGTACTGGAGGATTGAACATGAGAAGATCAATAATGGCATTCACTTCTGCAATAATTTCCGCTATGCTCCTGTCATCCTGCACTGGCAGCGCAAAGGTAGATACTGAAGGCATGGTGACAACGTCTGAAGACTCCTTTACCTGGGATGATGCTGCCGTATATTTTGCAATAACCGACAGGTTCAATAACGGAGATGAGTCAAATGACAGCTCCTATGGCAGGAAGAGCATAGATGAGAAGGGAAAGGAAATAGCCACATTCCATGGCGGGGACATCAAAGGGCTTACTGAGAAGCTTGAGGAAGGCTACTTCAGGGACCTTGGGGTGGATGCCATATGGATAACAGCACCCTATGAACAGATACACGGATATGTCAAAGGGACCAACGATGAGTTCCAGCATTATCCATTCCATGGCTATTATGCCCTTGACTGGACAATGATGGACAGGAACATGGGAACAGTTGAAGAGTTCAGGACATTCGTAGATACGGCCCACTCACAGGGGATTAGGATAGTCATGGATGTGGTGATGAACCACGTCGGCTACTCAACTGAGACTGACATGGAGGAGTTCGGATTCGGTGACGGAGCCTGGGACAAATGGTGGGGAGCAGAATGGGTCAGGTCTGACAAGGAGGGCTATGAGAAGGGTGGCTCTGACGACATCACAATGACCCTTGCAGGTCTTCCTGACATAAGGACGGAGGAAAAAAGTGATGTTGGACTTCCTCCGATACTTCTGACGAAGTGGGCTAAGGAAGCTGAGGGTTATAATGACTGGATCGTTCCTGAAGCAAAGAAGCTGAGGGCTGACCTTGGCCTTTCACCGGCAGGTTACATCACTGAATGGCTGACAGCCTGGGTCAGGGAATTCGGGATAGACGGATTCAGGGTCGATACTGCCAAGCACGTTGAGCTTGAAAGGTGGACCGAGCTTTCAAAAAAAGCTGATGAAGCCCTTGAAGCCTGGAGAAGTGAAAATACCGGCAAACCAGGCTCTGATTGGGATGAAAGCTTCTGGATGAACGGAGAGGTATGGGGGCACGGAGTGGTAAGGGACAGGTACTTCGATGGAGGCTTCGATTCTGTGATCAACTTCACCTTCCAGGGTGAAAAGAAGAACGGACCTGCCTACGACATGGATACCATGGAGAGCGTATTCGGGAAATATGCGGATGCGCTTAACGAAGATACGTCCTTCAACGTCCTCTCCTACATATCTCAGCATGACACCTTCCTCTATGACAGGAAACGGCTCATAGAGGGGAGCACATATCTTATGATGCTTCCGGGAGCAGTCATGATATTCTATGGAGATGAAACCGCGAGACCTATGGGTGACGGTGGATCAGACTACACCCAGGGAACAAGGTCCGAAATGAACTGGGATTCAATAGACCGGGAAATCCTTGACCATTACAGGAAAATATCTTCCTTCAGGCACAGGAACATTGCCGTAGGTGCAGGTGACCACACAATGCTCAAGGAGGAGCCATATACATTCTCAAGGACCTATTCTAAGGATGGACTGGACAACAGGGTCATCGTTGTGATCGGCGCAGAAGGGGAGACGACAATTGATGTTTCCTCGGTATTCGCAGATGGTGACACCGTCCGTGACGCTTATTCAATGGAGGCTGCAGTTGTAAAGAAGGGTAAGGTAACTTTCACTGCCGATAAAAATAGGTTGATCCTTCTCGAGAAGCTTGTGAAAAAGTAATAATGCCAGTGGCTAACATGTCATGGCGCTTCGGAATCTTCCGAAGCGCCTTTTGCATGACCTAAGTGGTGACTGTTCAAAAAGGTTTTCTGTTTGTTCACCCATTGGTTTCAATGTGTAGATTATTTGGAGCTAAGGTTATTGTAGAATTTAAGTGCAGAATTAAAACGGAGGGATGATAATGGGATCAGGTGCTTTTTCAATAAGTCTTGCGGTAAAGGACATCAGGGCTTCAAAGGAATTCTATGAAAAGCTGGGCTTCAGTGCGCTCATGGGTGAAGCGGAACAGAACTGGCTCATCATGAAGAACGGTGATGCAGTGATCGGACTCTTCCAGGGAATGTTCGACAAAAACGTAATGACCTTCAATCCGGGTTGGGACCAGGATGCAAAGGAAGTGGATCAGTACAGGGACATAAGGGCAATTCAGGATGAGCTGAAGGAAAGGGGCATAAGCCTCCTGAGTGAGGTTCAGCCTGATACGGAAGGCCCAGGCAGCTTCATGCTCCTGGATCCCGACGGGAACCAGATACTCTTTGACCAGCACAGGTGATTTGAAAATATTGGACATTGCGGCCATTAAGACCGCTAAAGGGAGGTAACCATGGGAAGACCTGTACATTTTGAGATCCATGCTGATGACATCGAAAGGGCGAAGAAATTCTATGCTGAGGTGTTCGGTTGGACATATGTCGACTATGGAGAATTTACCGGGACCCCTTACTTCGGGGTAATAACAGGTGAAGAAGGGACACCGGGGATAAACGGCGGGCTCATGGGAAGGCAGGGCAGCAGCCCATCACCGGGACAGGGAGCCAACGCTTTCGTATGCACCATGGAAGTGGATGACTATGACACCGCGGAGAAGAAGATACTCGAGAACGGCGGTATAGTAGCGATGCCCAAGTATGCACTTACAGGCATGGCATGGCAGGGCTACTATATGGACACCGAGGGTAATGTCTTCGGAATCCATCATCCCGATGTCAACGCAAAGTAAACAAGAGAATGACCTGACCTTGTGATTCGAAGGGACTGCAGTAGATCTGTGGTCCTTCTTTTTGCTTTTATGACTTACCTTCAGTATAAGATGGGCAATATTTTTGACTTAGTGCACTGGATATGCAGAATTCAGTGGTTTCTGCATATGATTTTGTGAGAGTATGTGCAGAAAAGAAAGTTTATAGATCGGCAATCTGCGTTTAACTACTCCACAATCAAAATCCGATGTTGGAGTAGTTAAAGGAGCAGACATCAAAGTGTTGATAGACAGACAAAATGGGAAGAGGGCAAGTGTCTCCATTCTTTAATTCATCCCGATAAAGAAGCTTCATACTAATTGAATGATCCGTCCCATATCGGCATGTTGGTGATGTACTTTTCTTCCACGGCGGGGACATAATAGGCCCCGAAGGTTTTTAAGCCGTTTTCTCTTTCCATGTCGGTAAGCTCAACGTAGAAACGGTAATATGGAATATAGTATTGTTCAGTACCGTAAGCCCTATAAGTAAGCTCAACCTTTGCCACATATTCCAGACCTGGCATTTTTTCCGGAACTGATGACAGGTAGTGACCCTCATTAAGCAGCTCTTTCGCATCTTCAGCTGTGACGATAGGATAATCTCCAGCTAATAAGGATAAGTCAGGCTGGAAGACACGGGCCAGAAATAGCTTGCCTTCGTCGTCTGGATAGAATGCAACCCTGTTGAAATTGAAGTTAACTATCTCGCTCACAATGTCACCTGTCCCATCATAGAACTCGATTTTATAGCTTTTCGCCTGCTCAATTCCGTAGGCTTCTATATCTTCTCCGGAGAATACCGAATAGTCTCCACCATAGACATTGACCCGAGGATTATCCATACCTATAAGGTCCTTGAATTCTGCTTTAAGGTATTCGGCTGCCTCTACTTTTTTTTCATAGGCTGAATAATGTGTGAAGCTGTAATCTTCAGGAAGATTTATTTCGGGCTTGAACGTGATCGTGGCAGTCAGCTGCTGGTCTACCTCGATTCGGATACCATTTTTATCAAGAATAACGCTGGTTGGGTTGAAGTAACCTTCAGGTACTTTTGAGCCAGCTTTTTCCAACTTATCTATAATGGCTGCCTTATCATATTCATCTGCAAAATAATTGGTTATTTCAATGCTGTCAGCATCCACACCAAGCCGTTCTGCAACAGACAGCAGAAGTCCCTTCATCTTTTCCAGGTCAGAGCCAATGACCTGACTATATTTATCATAAGTCAGGGGGTTCTTATATACAGGCAATGTGGTGATCGGAAAAGGCGAGCTCCATGGATTGCTATCTACAATTTCAGAAATATCAAATGCCATGTATCCCTCAAAGCCCATTCCTTCGTTCATACCTTCTGTGATCGTCAGCATGGGTAGGTTATTTGAGCCGGGAGAATTGTCAATGGATTTTGGTGGCATGATCTTGTTAAGAGTGAATATAGACAACGCAATGCAGGCAGCCAAGGCCCCCCATCTTGCAAAGGGGCTGCTGCGCCTTGATTTTGATACAGGGGCGGCTTCAGCTATATAGTCATCGTTAATATCTCCGATTCTTTCAAGAAGCACCTCAGGTTTCATAGATAAGACCCTCCTTCTCAAGATATGCTTTCAGCTCGTTTCTCATACGGAAAAGCAGTGATTTTGTCTGGCTCTCACTTCTGCCGTGCATTTTTGCAAGATCCTTTACAGGGATCAGATACCAATATCTCTGAACGAATATGATGCGCTTTATACTTGGCTGTTCTCCAAGGAAATTATTTAGCGCTTCAAGAAGCAATAAATGGTCAACTTCCTGTTCCACATCTGAGGATGATGGAATGCAGTCATCAAGTTCAGACAGTACTAGAGCCATTTCACCGAAGCCTCGCTTTTCAGCGCCATAGCCCTTGTATCTGTTCAGTGAAAGGTTACGGGTTATCTTGCCTAAAAATACGGACAGGCGGTTTGGACGGGCAGGAGGAATAGCATTCCATGCACGAAGATAGGTCTCGTTCACGCACTCCTCTGAATCTTCAGCATTGTGTAGAATGTTTTGGGAAATGGAATAGCAGTACCTGCCGTATTTTATTGAAGTCTCTGAAATGGCAGATAGAGAGCGCTCAAAATATAGTTCGATTATCCTGTCATCATCCATATGAACACCTCCACATCCATGATACTAATGCCTTCACTATAATAGACCGTAAAACTGAGACTTCGTTGCGAAAGTCAAGAATAAATTTTTATTAATTGGAATAGATTCTGTTTTATAACAATCTATAACCAGATTATACGTTATCAATATTAAAGGGGCAAACTAAGCGTTTGCCCCTTTGCAGTCAAATATGGAAAAATCCGAACCATCCCCTAACAGGGAATGCCTGTCAGAAATTGATTCGGATCTTTTTTGGTGCTGGCGACCGGACTTGAACCGGTACAGGAAATTACTCCTACAGGCTTCTGAGACCTGCGTGTCTGCCAATTTCACCACGTCAGCATGGTGCTTTGCTTAGATTGCATCAAAGGTTCTATTGGTGCCGGTGGTCGGGCTCGAACCGACACGGTATCGCTACCACGGGATTTTGAGTCCCGCACGTCTGCCAATTCCATCACACCGGCAAGATGCTTTCTGAAGCTTACTTAATGATTCTAACAAAGGAAGGGGGAAAATTCAAGGATAAGTTTAAAAAAGTGCAAAAAAGTGGAAACTGAAATGTGGCTATTGGATGAACAATGGCTGAATATGGTACCCAAAAAGACACGTTGCAGCCGGAATAAGGTATAATTGTAGGTGACAATACAAAGAACAGATTGGAGCGAATAAATTTGGCCAGATTACTTGTAATAGACTCAAACAGCATAATGAACAGGGCATTCTATGCCAATCCGGACTTTACCACATCAACAGGCCTTCACACGGGAGCTGTCTATGGATTCATGAACATGCTGCTGAAGATCAGGGAAGACATTGCCCCGGACTATATTGTTGCGGCCTTCGACAGGCCTGGCAAGACCTTCAGGCATGATGAATATGAGGACTACAAGGCAGGCAGGAAGGGTATGCCCGATGAGCTTGCACAGCAGTTTCCGGTGATAAAGGAGCTGCTTTCGTATTTTGCCGTGGACATACTTGAGATAGACGGCTTTGAAGCAGATGACGTAATAGGTACCCTTTCACTTCAGGCAGAGGAGGACGGGGATGAAGTATTCGTGCTCTCAGGGGACAGGGATACCCTGCAGCTTGCGTCAAAGCTTACAAAGGTTGTCATTACTAAGAAGGGAGTTTCACAGACTGAGATATACGACCATGACAGGTTTGTAGAAGTGTTCGGGATCACACCGACCCAGTTCATCGACGTCAAGGGTCTTATGGGTGATGCCTCAGACAACATAAAGGGTGTTCCCGGAATAGGTGAGAAGACTGCCTTCAAGCTCATAACAGAGTACGGGTCCATAGAGAACCTCCTCATGAACATTGATGCAATAACACAGAAGAAGCTGAAGGAAAACCTTACCGAGTACAGGGAGGATGCGATATTCTCCAAGAGGCTCGCAACGATAATAAGGACAGCACCGGTGGATATAGATCTGACAAAGTTTAGAAGCCAGGAGTCATACGACATTGACAACATAAGAAGGATGTTCTCTGAGCTGCAGTTCAAAAGCCTGCTTGATAAGTTCAAGGGTGAACCTGCAAAGGAGGAGAAGGCATCTCTGCCTTCAGAATTCATTGTGATCGACAGCCCTTCGGAACTCAGCGCAATTGAAGGGAAGTTCAAAAAGGGCGACCTTGTTGCATTATCCTTCGATATCAGGCAGTCCATAATGCTTACTGAGAGAGATGTAACTGCACTATATATTGCCTCTGACAACGGAGATTATGCAATCAGCCTGTCATTCCTCATGCCAGATGAGAAGTCAATGGAGATCCTCAAGGGATTCCTTGAGAATGAGGAGATCAGGAAGGTATGCTTCAATGTCAAGGATGCCTACACAACCCTGAGGAAGCATGGAATCGGACTGAACGGAGTTGTATTTGATGCAAATCTCGCTGCATACCTGCTTGACCCGGCTGACGGTAAGCTGTCCCTGAAGGACCTGGCCCTTAAGAACATCGAATCCTTCACCCTGGCAGAGGGTGCTGAAGGAAGGATAAACGAGACCAGGGGGCTTCTCTCACTTCATGAGAAGCTTCTGAAGGCGATAGAGGAATCAGGGCTGAGGGAGCTTCTGTTTGATGTGGAGATGCCGCTTACCTTCATACTTTCTGACATGGAGATCGAAGGCTTCAGGGTCGACGGAAGGATGCTCGACACTTTAGGTGAAAGGTTCAGGAAGGACATCGCAGGAATGGAGAAGGAGATATTCGATCTTGCCGGAGAGACGTTCAACATATCGTCGCCAAAGCAGCTTGGAGTCATTCTCTTCGAGAAGCTTGACCTGCCTGCCACCAAGAAGACCAAGACAGGATACTCGACCAATGCGGAGGTCCTGGAATCCCTCAAGGACAGGCATCCGATAATAAGCAGGATAATGCTCTACAGGCAGCTCACCAAGATATATTCTACTTATATTGAAGGGCTTAAGGCTGCGATAGATACAGACGGAAAGATCCATTCGAACTTCAACCAGACCCTGGCAACTACTGGAAGACTGTCAAGCACAGAGCCGAACCTCCAGAACATCCCCATAAGGACTGAGATGGGAAGGGAGATAAGGAAGGTGTTCATCCCGGAAAAGGAAGGGGACCTGCTGGTTTCTGCCGACTATTCCCAGATAGAGCTGAGGGTGCTGGCACACATCGCAGGCGACGAGAACATGATAGAGGCATTCAACAATGACATAGACATACACAGGAAGACCGCTTCGGAGGTGTTCAACGTTCCCCTTGAAGAGGTAACGCCGCTTCAGAGGAGCAACGCCAAGGCGGTGAATTTCGGTATAGTTTATGGCATTTCGGACTTCAGCCTTTCAGGAGACCTGGGCATAACAAGGAAAGAGGCTGGAGAGTATATAAGGATCTATTTCGAAAGGTACCCAAAGGTCAAGAAGTACCTTGAGGATATAGTGGAGGTCGCAAAAGAGAACGGATACGTCACGACAATAATGAACAGGAAAAGGTTCATACCTGAGGTGAATGACAGGAACAAGATAGTACAGGCAGCAGGTGTCCGTCTCGCAATGAACAGCCCTATCCAGGGAAGCGCCGCAGACATCATAAAGGTGGCCATGGTCAAGGTCTACAACGCGCTTAAGGAAAGGAAGCTTAAGTCCAAGCTTATACTCCAGGTCCACGATGAGCTCATCTTAAATGTGCCCGCTGAGGAGCTCGATGAAGTTCAGAAGCTCGTGACCAGCGAAATGGAGCATGCGCTCGACCTAAGGGTGGAGCTCAAGGCCGAAGGCTCCTATGGCTCCACCTGGTACGAGGCATAGCATGATTAGGATTGGTATAACAGGAGGCATAGCCTCGGGAAAGAGCACTGTGGTCAAGCATATCTCAGGTAAGGGCATACCTGTGGTAGATGCCGATATCGTGGCAAGAGAGGTCCTTTCACTGTATCCGAAGATACTTGATTATCTTAAAGGCAGGTATGGCGAAAGGGTCTTCAGGGACGGAGAGCTTGACAGGAAGGAGCTTGGGAGGATAGTGTTCTCGAGCGACAGGGACAGGAAAGAATACATGGACATCATCATGCCTTATATTCGCATTGAGATTGAAAAGAGGCTTGATATGCTGGAATCGGAAGACTATGCAGCCGCCATACTTGATGCTCCGCTTCTTTTTGAGGAGGGTTTTGAAAAGGACATGGACTGCACCATACTTGTATATGCAGAAGCCCAAGTTCAGCTCCAGCGCCTCATGAAGAGAAATGGGATCACGGAAGAAGAGGCAAGTCGCATGATCGCAAGCCAGATGCCTGTAAAGAAGAAGCTTGATCTCGCTGACTATGTAGTAGACAACAGCGGTGACCTCGAGGAAACCAAGGAGGAGATCGATATGGTCTTCATGAAAATGGGTATTGAATGTGAAGAAGCGAAGGAAAAATAGATTAGCAGGACTTGTCATGGCATTTCCCCTCTTTGCACTTGGAGCTGCCTGGTATGTGGGAACTGTGGTCTTCCCGCTAAGGTATCTGGATACTGTTGAGAAGTACTCAGAGGAGTATGGAGTGGACAGGGTCCTCATACTGGCGGTAATCCATGCCGAGTCAGGCTTCGATCCGGAAGCCGTGTCTGCAGCTGATGCAAGAGGGCTGATGCAGATCAACGAGTCGACAGGTATTTTCATAGCAGATAAGCTTGGCATTGAAGACTACACGCAGGATAAGCTATATGACCCTGAAACCAGCATCCGGATGGGTACCTGGTACCTGTCTTACCTTGGCGGGTTATTCGGTGTCGAGAGGACGGTCCTTGCGGCCTACAATGCAGGGCCTGGAAGAGTCAGGGAATGGATATCGTCGGATGATTATGGAGATGGGGAGAACCTCCTCCAGATTCCGTATGCAGAGACAAAAGGCTATGTTGAGAAGATAGAACTAAGGAAAAAAATATACAGGCTTCTGTATTTCTGGAAGCTTTGAGGAGATGGTCACAATGAGATTTCTGCCCGGATCAGGACTTGGAAGGGTAGCTGTGCTGCTGACAATGATTTCTGCAGCCTTCATAGCTTTAACATACCTTTTCTTCGAGAGGATGGATGCATTGCTTACCGGCGGAGCATACCTTGGCGCTCCAGTCATGGCATCCGCGATAGCAGCACTCTTCCTTGGCCTGGCAGCAGTAGTCAGGGACGAGGACCGCTCGGTTACCGTGCTGGTATCGGTCCTTTTCGGAGCACTTGTGCTCCTGGTGATAGCTGGAAACATCATATTTCAATGATCAAAAAAATGGGGGGTGCATGAGTTCGTGCACCTCCCATTTTACGGAAACTATTTCTTTTTCCTGAACCTTCCATGAATTGCTACAAGCCCTGCAGAAAGGAGCGCCGCCGCAAGTATGATCTTCCTGTTCCTTGAGTCAAGGATGTTAATATAGTCAGCCTTCAGCTCAAAGTCTCCATCAGCTTCGAGTACAAGGGCTGATGTTGCCTTAAGCACGCAGGAGCCGCCATCAACTCTTCCGATGGTCTCTGCCCCTGACTTATATTTGTCAGCGAGGATGCTCCAGCTGCCATGAGGTATGCCCAGTATGACGTCATGCCTGTTTCCGTTGAATGCCAGAAGAAGGCTTCCCTTTTTGCCAGGGGCAACAGATGACACTATATATGCTACTACATTGTGTTCCCGTACCCTTAGCGATGAGTCTCTGCCTTTTCCGTAGAAGACCAGGTTCTTCCTTATTTCTTCAGCGGATCCAAGCCTTAATGCCTTCCTTGATCTTCTGAGCTCGGCAAGGCCCTTGTAATAGTGGAATATGTCAATGTTTCTGGTCTTAAGGTTCCAGTCCAGCATGTTGACACTGTCTCCTGATTTGTAGGAGTTCTCATCACCGTTCTTCGTCCTCAGGAACTCTGAGCCTGCATGAAGGAATGGTATGCCCTGGGATGTTAGGACTATCGCGTCAGACAATCTGTTCATGTCCCTGATGAACTCCTCATGGTTTCCTGAAGCTGTCTTAAGCTTATCGTAGAGTGTGTGGTTGTCGTGCGCTGCGCAGTAGTTGATAGACTGCTCCGGGCTCTCAGCCCATGGGGCAGCTGAGTAAAGTAGATCGTTCATCCCGATCTGGGGGTGGCTTACTGCACCGACGATTCCGAATTTAAGCGATTCCTCGTTGCCGGATGCCCCGGCAACGAAGCCTTTGCTTTTAGCCTTGAAGACATGTCCCCTGATCGCATCCCTGAGGTCGTCGTTGAATGCTCCGATCCTCTTTGTCCTTATGATATTCTTCTTTACCAGCCGATGGTCCTCAGGGAGAGGACTGTCCTTGGCTGTCCAGCCTTCACCGTAGATGAGGGCTGATGGATCCTTCTCGTGGACCTTCTTCTCGATGAGTGACATTGTCTCCAGGTCGTGGATGCCCATGAGGTCGAACCTGAAGCCGTCAAGCTTGTATTCTTCAAGCCAGTAAAGCACCGAATCGACTATGTATTTCCTTGCCATGGGCCTTTCAGAGGCTGTCTCATTGCCGCATGCAGAGGCATCGGTGAATTGAAGCCCCTTTGTCCTGTGGTAGTAATAAGGAACTGAAAGGTTAAGCCAAGAGCCATCGGTCAAGCCTGTATGGTTGTATACCACGTCCATTATCACCCTGAGGCCATTTTTGTGCATGGTCATTATCGCTTCCTTGAGCTCCCTTATCCTCTTTTTCCCGTCGAAAGGGTCCGATGAGTAGGAGCCTTCAGGCACGTTGTAGTTGTATGGGTCGTATCCCCAGTTGTAGCCGCCTTTCTCCTCATCGACAGTAAAGTAGTCGAATATTGGGAGCAGCTGCACATGTGTTGCACCGAGCTCCCTGATATGGTCTATTCCCGTGGTGAACCCATGGGGATTCCTTGTTCCGGTCTCGGTAAAGCCAAGGAACAGTCCTTTATTCCTGATGCCTGAGGCCTTGCTTACTGACAGGTCCCGTACATGGACCTCGTAGATTATGGAGTTCACGGGGTCTAAAGCCTCAGGTCTCCTGTGTTCCCTGAAGCCTATCGGGTCTGTATCCTCGAGCCTTATGACCATTGACCTTGTGCCGTTGATTCCGGCTGCCCTGGCATACGGGTCGCAAGTCTCGTTTGATTGTCCGCTGAAATTTACGAGGAACGTATAATAGGTTCCTGAAAGGTCGCCTTCAAGGGTGCTGACCCATGTGCCGCTGATGCTCCTTGTCATATCTTCAGTGCTGTATGGCGGACCGCCCTTCTGGGACCTGTATAGCTTTAGCCTGACCGAATCTGCAAAGGGTGACCACAGCCTGAATGTGGTTTTTCCCTGGGAAACCCTTGCTCCCAGGTCATCGCCGCCATAAGTGAAGCTTTCCCTGAATTCCCTCGTATCATATGCTTTCTGCATCTCTGAAAAGGTCACGATATCCTCTCCTTAGGTATCATCCTGACGATACTTTTGCTTAGCTTCAGTATACTACATAGTGCGGAAAACAAAAATGAGGAAGCACTAAGCTTCCTCACATCTTATCTTTCTCTAAGCATGGAACGTCTTCTAAGATATTCCTCTTCGGATATTTCGCCTTCAGCGAATCTCCTGTCAAGGATCTCTGATGCCCTGCCTCTGTCTTCCCTGTAGTCATCGTATCTTCTTCTTCCGCCATGGTTGTCATTGAAGTACATGAACAGCAGAACCACGAGTATTATTGGAAAAAACATCATCTTCCAGTCACTTCCTTTCTATGTCGTCCTTCATCCAGTGATGAGCTTTTTCTTCCTCTGGTATTCCTCTTCAGTAAGCTCGCCCTTGGCGAACTTTTCATCGAGTATCCTCAAAGCATCAGGGGAATAGGTCCTTGTCATTGCATCGCCATGATTTGTAGTATGCCCGCGCCTTGCGATCCTTACTATCAGATATACTATGATAGCGAGGATCAGGATTCCGACTACGACCATGATGCCTATCTGCCATGGATTCATCCTGCCGTAATACCAGTCCATCATCGTACCTCTGCCATCGTATCTGTAATTGTTGAACATTCTTGGGAACATGTTTTCACCGCCTTTATCTTGTTTACTATATGATAGTGCACAATTATGAACTGAACATGATGAAAGGACAGGATAAATGTGGCAAGAACGTGGCAGTTTATTTACCCATATATCTTTGCCATACAGATTCGGCACTTTCTTTAGAGATATCCTCGGGTACGTATATAAGTCCTACAAGCTCGTGGTCGGCAAGGATAACATAGGTTCCGGTCTTTTCAAGGATAAGCGATGCGGAAGCTCTGTCTCCATCGGTCTTAAGGTGAGCATCTTCCTCATTGGTCTGTGCGAACACTATTTCAATATCCTTGTCCTTATAAAGGAAGTCGCTTAATCCTATTTCAAGCTTCAGTTCCTTCTGAGGCTCTGCAACAAGTATCAGCGGGACTAATTCCTCACCTGATGCGATGACCTTCAGCTCCTGATAGGCACCTTTGTCAATGGCGAAGCCTACATGTGAACCGGGGAGTGGGGCAGCCTGATTACCTTTTCTTATGGCCTTCTCTTCTGAAAGGTCAATCGCCTTAAGGTCGTCGACCACCATTATCCTGCCCTTAAGCATGGACATCCAGCAGGAGAACAGAATGTCATCCTCACCAGGCGTGATCGAGATGATGTTATCACCTTCAGATAGGCGGAACTCCTTATTGTAAGCCGGTATGGAAAGTGCGGAATTGCACTGCGTAAGTTCCACACCCTTGAAGTTTATCTCAAGGGGAATACCTTCTAGTGCATATACGATCTGAGGCTCGAAGCCTGTTGCAGTCACATTTATCTCAACTGACTGCCTGCCATCCCTGACGATTGCCTTTGCTGAAGCTTCATCCATTTCAGAAGAGAAGAAGCCGGCAACGAGTGAACCTGGGGACAAATCTATTCCCATGGAAACAAGACCTCTTCCACCCAGTGAAAGGCCGAAGAGAAGAACGAGGATGCCTGATGCCTGAGCAATAAGGCGTCCGGATTTTCTCGAGAGGCTTCCTGATATCATTCCGAATCCAAGCATGAGTGGAACGGTACCTAAAGAGAAGGCAAGCATGGAAAGTGCACCCGATACCGGACTTCCTGTACCGAGAGCAAATAGCTGCATGGTCTGAAGTGCCCCGCAGGGCATGAGAGAGTTGAGGAGTCCGACAATGAAAGGTGAGCCGTTTCCATTCAATTTCACTATAGCCGGAAGCTTAAGTGAAAGCCAGGAAGGAAGCCTTACTCCTGTTATTCTAAGCCCCATGATGACCATAGCTGCTGCAGCAAATAACTGCAGGGCACCCTTCATGCCGGGAGTCAGGGATAGCGCTGATCCCAGGAGTCCGGCAAGCGCACCTAAGGCAGTGTAGGAAACAACGCGGCCAAGGTTATAGAGGATTGATGAGCCGTGCATGCCAAGTCTTTGGAAGCTGCCTCTTCCACTCTGGGAGAGGGCTATCCCCCCGCACATGCCTATGCAGTGGAATGAAGAAAATACGCCTGCAGCAAAAAGCATGGCATATGAAGCAGAGCTGTTTACATTAACAGGGTCGAATGCTCCATACATGCTTCCGGCAAATATGAGGACACCTGCCGTTGCAATTATCGCATAGCCTTTGACGGATCCGTTTCCTGAAGGCATATACCCAGTTTCGGAAAGCTTCTCCTTTATCTCATCAATCGTACACATGTCTTCATCGAAGGTTATGTCGGCGACATTTTCCAAATGGTTCGACTTCGCGTTGAGGACACCGGGAATGTCCATGAGAGCCCTCTCAACGGTGGCTTCACAGCTTGTGCACGTCATATGTGCAAGCCTTATTTTTCTGTTTAATATTTTCATAGTACATCCTTGCTGTCGGCACTTATGCCATAAAATTGTAACTCCTTAAAAATAACAGAATGTGAAGCAAAAATCCACCTCTTTCGACAAAGCGAAGACATGGTGAAATGTGAATTTTTCCGCTTTGGAATTTACAATCATTTTCATTATTTGACAAGCCTTGTGCCTTTTTGGTGTATATAATTAAGGTAGAGTGTGTTATGTGGAGGTGAATGCTTGGATTTTCGTAAACGTTTTATTGTATTAATTATGATCCTTTCCGTTGCATTGGCAGGCTGTTCACAAAAAATATCAGAACCCTCAGATACCAGACCTTTAAAACCGGACTATTCACCTGTGATTGAAGAGACTGAGCCGGAGCCTTCCGATCCGGCAATTGTTGGAACATTGCCTTCAGAACCGGATGTTCCAGTTCCTGCTGAACCAGCCTTGCCCAGGGAAGGATATGTTGTGACACTTGATCCCGGACATCAGGCAGAGGAAAGCAGGATCCTCGAACCAATCGGCCCAGAGTCAGAGGTGATGAAGTCCAGGGTATCTTCAGGAACACAAGGGATAGATACAAGGATACCTGAGCATGAGCTTGTACTCGACATATCACAGAGGGTAAGGACACTTCTGGTTGAAAGTGGGATTCAGGTGGTTATGACTCGGACCACAGCTGATGTTGACCTTAGCAACATTGACAGGGCAAGGATAGCCAATGATAACGATTCAGACCTGTTTGTAAGGATCCACGCCAACGGAGCTGATGACAGCAGAGTCAATGGAATATCCGCCTATTATCCGGGTACGGGAAACCAATGGGCAGGACACTTAAGCGATGACTGCAGAAGGGCATCCCTTATGATACTTGAGGGAATAGTGAGGGAGACCGGAGCAAAGGACAGGGGAGTAAGGGCTAGTGACAGCTATACCGGAATCAACTGGTCAGAGGTTCCGGTGACTATCATAGAGACAGGGTTCATGACGAATCCTGATGAGGATCTGCTGCTTTCGACTGCCGATTACAGGCAGAGGATGGCAAGGGGAATAGCTGATGGCATAATTCGATATCTTGGTCTGTAGAATACAAATGAGAATAAGGAGGAATATCAATGACGAATTTCAAGTTTCCTGAGGGTTTCCTGTGGGGTGGAGCGGTTGCTGCAAACCAGTATGAGGGCGGATACAATGAGGGCGGAAAGGGACTTTCGACAGCTGATGTCATGACGGGCGGAACCCATACTATTCCAAGAAGGATAACAATGAAGCTGGAGGAGGGTACGCATTACCCAAGCCATGAGGCAATAGACTTCTACCACAGGTATAAGGAAGACATCGCGCTGTTTGCAGAAATGGGCTTCAAGGTGTTCAGGCTGTCAATCGCCTGGTCCAGGATCTACCCCAACGGATACGACCTTGAGCCGAATGAAGAAGGTCTGAAATTCTACGATGACGTGTTCGATGAGCTTAAGAAGCACAATATCGAGCCTCTGGTCACGATCTCCCATTATGAGATGCCCCTCGGACTTACCGAGAAATACAACGGCTGGGCAGGAAGGGAATGCATCGACCATTATGTCAGATACTGCGATACCATCTTCAGGAGATACAAGGACAAGGTTAAGCTGTGGCTGACCTTCAATGAGATAAACATACTGACCATGCCGATGGGAGCTTTCCTTGGCGGAGGCATACTACTTGACAAGAGCGGTACATTCGGGAATAATGCTGCTGATATTCCACAGGTCAGGTTCCAGGGTCTTCACCACCAGTTCGTGGCAAGTGCAAGGGCAGTTAAGCTTGGTCATGAGATAAACCCTGAATTCAAGATCGGATGCATGATCGCATACATGACATTCTATCCTAATACCTGCAATCCTGATGACATCGTATTGGCACAGCAGAAGGATAACCTTGCGAACTTCCTCTGTTCGGATGTTCAGGTAAGAGGTGAGTACCCTGGGTTTGCGAAGAGGTACTTCAGGGAAACCGGAATAGAGATTAAGATGGAGCCCGGAGACGAGGAGACCCTGAAGGAAGGTACCGTCGACTACTATACCTTCAGCTACTACATGTCGAACAATGTCAGCGTACAGCCAGACCTTCAGCAGACCTCGGGTAATCTTATGGGCGGAGTAAGGAATCCATATCTGGAGGTAAGTGACTGGGGATGGGCGATAGACCCCAAGGGTCTCAGATGGACACTAAACAACATATACAACAGGTACAGGATACCTCTCATGATCGTTGAGAACGGCCTTGGCGCGGTCGACCAGATAACTGAGGACAAGAAGGTGCATGACAGCTACAGGATCGACTACCTTAAGAAGCACATCGAGCAGATGGGTGAGGCAATTAAGGATGGAGTAGACCTCATGGGCTACACCCCGTGGGGCTGCATAGACCTTGTAAGCGCATCCACTGGCGAGATGCACAAACGCTACGGGTTCATATACGTAGACAAGGACAATGATGGAAACGGAAACCTTGACAGGTACAGGAAGGACAGCTTCCACTGGTACAGGAAGGTAATCGAATCAAACGGGGTAGAACTAGGTTAAGTACCTGAAAACACAGAAGGAGCCAGAATATGGCTCCTTTGACTTATAACCCTTTCTCAGCTTCTTCCCTTATTATGCTGTCAGCCTCATCCTTTGAACGTGCCTTTCCGGCAAGTCTTCCCTTCACATTCATAAGCCTGCCGCCGAATAAAAGGCTTCCTGTGACATAGGGGATGAAGCCCATTGAGGTGATAAGTTCGCTAACTGTTTCAAGAGCTTTTTCATCGTTTCCCGCAAGGAAGGAGATGATCCCCTTTCCCCGGTCGTCCAGATACTTGCTTATCTTGAAGGTATTGAATGCCTTTACGACCCTGGCTGATGGAACGAGCTCCTGTATTACTGCGCTGGAGGGTTTCCCTCTAAGGTCAATGAGGTCAAAGTTCTCGTCCACATTGTTGGTGACATCGATTAGTATCCTGTCTCCAAAGTCTCCAAACTCTTCGAGCACCTTCCTTGTGTCCTTCCACCTTACAGCAAGGACCAGGATTTCTGAAACTCCCTTTAACTCATCTTTCCATACAGGATTAATCGTCTCAAATTCACTGAAAACATCAGAAAGAGTTTCAGGGTCCCTTGAGTTTGCTATGTATACCTCGTGTCCAGACATAGCCATGGATCTGGCAAGAACAGACCCAACCGTGCCTGCTCCGATGATACCGATTTTCATGTACATCACTCCCTTGATTCAAGGATAATGTCTCCATTTGAGCGTAAAGTGAATGCAATGTTAACAATAGGTGACAAAAAGATAATCCGGGAACAATTTTTTTGCCAATATTCTTTTGAGCCTCAAAGGGAGTCAGAATTAATGAGTGATGCTCTCAAAAATATTTTGGAAAAATCCTTGACGAAACCCGGTTCTGATAATAGAATAATAAATGTGGTTGGAACGCGCAGATGTGGCGAAATCGGCAGACGCACTATCTTAAGGGGGTAGCGAGCACAGCTCGTATGGGTTCAAGTCCCATCATCTGCACCATAACGTTGGAATTGCCGAAACAGGTCCGGATAAACCACCCCGGATAAAAACCGAAAACGATGATTCCTGAAAGGACCCCTGCCGGGGTCCTTTTGCTTTGCTTATTTTCAATGTCAATGATTTCACATCTATTTACTTTTCTTTACACATTTTTATCACAAATTCCCATTATCATAAAACCACAAAGATAAAGGAGGATTTAGATAATGAAGATTGTAAAGACAGTATCTGCGATCGCTGCTGCAGCCCTTATGGCAACCACTTTTTCAGTGGCAGCTGCGACCATGAACAAGGAAAAGGTTGGAGAGGGAGTTCAGGCAAAGATCGAAGCTAAGATAGCAGAGGGAGAGCAGGCAAAGACTCAGGCACAGGTAGCAGAGGGAGTGCAGACAAAGACCCAGGCACAGGTAGCTGAGGGAGAGCAGACGAAGACCCAGGCACAGATAGCAGAGGGAGAGCAGACAAAGACTCAGGCACAGGTAGCAGAGGGAGAGCAGACAAAGACCCAGGCACAGGTAGCAGAGGGTATAGAGACTCAGGCTCAGCTTCAAATAGGAGAATCTTCAGATGGCGGCCAGATGGTTCAGAGTCAGAATGGTGATGGTTCAGGAAATCAGATTCAGGGAACTAATGGCGGAAAATAATAGGATTTGAAATCAATACAGCGGCAGGTACTCCTGCCGCTGTATTTTCGTTCCGATTCATTTATCATCACCTTTGGTTTTGAAATGGAATTACTATATGATACATTAGAAGTCGCCAGCTTAGATTCACATCATTTTCTATGTTTTCACACATTCCTATCACAAATTCCCGTTATTATGAACCCGTATTATGAACTCATATTGGCAGAGAGAAAAAAGTTATTGATGATTGAAAAGATGATTTATTCAATCGTTTATGAAGAACTAAAGGCAACCACTATGACAGCAACTGCGGTGTGCTTTTCAGCGAAGTAGTTCTTATGAGGTTAAGATGTTGAAATCAAACAAAAAGCTTAAAATCGAAAAACGTTAAGTGCTAACTTAAATCAGCATAAGTAAGACCATTGATGAATATTAGTGGTAAGTTTATTTTTACTCGATGGCTTGTGGAATATAGTAGCCTTAGCCTTTCGAGATTAAATATCAGATATCAGGTTCCGGTGGTATATTATAGTTAGGGTAATAATTATCTGAATTGTCAGAATGGAGGTGGGGGCATGGAACCTGCAAGAATACTTGTGGTAGAGGATGACTCGGATATATCGGATATAGTCAGGGAGTACCTTGAAGCTGCAGGCTTGGAGGTTACAGTTGCGTTCGATGGGGAGGAAGCATTAAGACTTTTTGATGAATCGAAGTTCGATTCGGTTGTGCTTGATATCATGCTTCCGAAAATTGACGGTTGGAGAGTGCTCAGGAAAATTCGAGAAACATCCATGATACCGGTGATCATACTTTCAGCAAAGGGTGAGGAATATGACAGGCTAAAGGGATTTGATCTGGGCGTAGACGACTACGTGGTAAAGCCGTTCAGTCCGAAAGAGCTCCTTGCTCGAGTGAGGGTTTCAATCCGAAGGAGTGATAAAGCCAGAAATGAGGTTGGACTGACGGGATTCGTGTTCAAGGGGCTATCAGTGGACTTTGCATCCAGAAATGTTCTTGTTGATGGAAAGAAGGCCAGGCTGACAAGGAAAGAATATGACCTGCTTGAATACATGATAAGGAACGAGGGTATTGTCTTGAGCAGGGAGACTATCCTTGAGTCGGTCTGGGGTTTCGACTACTATGGGGAGACCAGGACCGTGGATACCCACGTAAAGATGCTTAGAGAAAGCATAGGGCCATACAGGGATATACTTGTTACAGTATGGGGCACAGGGTACAAGCTCGAGGCAGGTGGAAAGCATGAGTAGGATATCACACAAGATATGGGTCGGAATAATGGTCGTGGTACTGCTGCTCTGCATTTTGATCTGGGGATTCCAAAGATTTTTACTTGAAGATATTTACATAAACAGACTGGTGGAATCAGTATCTACTGACGTATTCCAAGTGCTCGAAGGTTTCGATTCTGAGAATCCAGAAGACACCTATTTTGAGCTCGATGCTTTGGCTTACCGGAGAAACATAAGTGTGGAAGTAATCAACAAGGATGGAAAAACCATCTATGTTACAGGTGAAAATCCCGGTACACAGTTTGAAAGTGTCGAGGTTAAAAATAGTCCTAAGGTTTCTTTGCTTGCCATGACAGGATCACTGGGTGGATTGCAGCCTACACTGGCGGCGGGTGAAAGCCTAGGAAGCAAAAGTCAGCCGACTGTCGCAGATGATGCAGCAACCGATGTACAGGATGAGGTAATTGGTCTGTATAAAGGTGCGGGACCGGAAAGCACAGTTGGTCAGGGTTCAGGCAGCGGAGAGGCATCAGGAGATGGAACAGGGGCAGGAACAGGAGACGGAACAGGAGATGGAACAGGGGCCGGAACAGGAGATGGAACAGGAGACGGAACAGGAGATGGAACAGGAGACGGACAGGGAACAGGTGATGGAAATGGAACAGAAGGTGGAGAAGGAACTGACAAGCCTGGAGATTCAGAGAATCCGCAAGGTGGTGGAGATGGCGATAATGGGAGTCCGTTCATGCCGGAGGGCGAGCCAAGGAGCAGCATCATAGAAGATGCTTTGGAAGGGGTAGAGGATTCTGAAGAGATTATTCACCCGAAATATGGCTTCAGGCTGCTGGTGCTGTCGATTTCGTTCACTTCGAAACAGGGGGAACCATATGTCGCACTTGCAGCGATACCTCTGGCACAAATTGAAGATATAGTAGGACTCATTTCAATGGCTATGATAGCTTCTATTCCTTTGATCCTCTTGATTGCAGGACTTGCATCATATGCGGCCGCTTTGACTGTTGCGAGACCGCTCCGGAAACTCAGCACTGCCGCAGAAGCTATCGGAGACGGGGATCTGGATGCCAGGGCAGAAGTGAAGAGCAAGGATGAGGTAGGAAGCCTGGGCAGGACTTTCAACCTAATGGCAGAGCGGCTCCAGAAGTCTGACAGGATAAAGAGGGAGATCGTGGAGAACGTATCCCATGAATTAAGGACCCCGATTTCAGTAATACGAGGATATGCTGAAACCATAAGGGATGTAACTGGAGATAACAGGGAGAAAAGGAATGCACAGCTAGATGTGATATCAAGCGAAGCGAACAGGCTTGGGGTCATGGTTAGCGACATACTGGACTATTCAAGGATGACTACAGATGGATTGACACTGGATATCGAAGAATTTGACTTTGACAGCCTGGTCCGGGACCTGGTGGGAAAATATCAGGTGCTTGTAAAATCCAGCAATATCACAGTGGGCTACGAGTCAACTGGATTGATTCGAGTGAAGGGCGACAGGGGCAGGTTGGAGCAGGTTATAGAGAACCTTATGAGAAATGCCATAAACTATTCTCCAGACGGAGGCGCAGTGAAGGTCATACTGACACCTAAGGTAAATAGGATTCGGGTAGAGGTAAGGGACCAGGGTGTAGGCATACCTGAAGAGGAGCTTCCCATGATCTGGGAAAGGTACTACAGAACCAAGGGCATAAAGAAACGAAAGATCTATGGGTCGGGTCTTGGGCTATCGATTGTAAAGAGCATACTTGAAGCGCATAAGGCCACATTTGGAGTTGAAAGTGTGCTGAATAAGGGAACTACCTTCTGGTTTGAACTGCCCGAGATGACTCCTTGAGTTAACAATTCATTATGTTTCCTAACACATTCCTAACACAAATTCAAAATATCATGGAGATGTAGAGATGAATCAGAAGCAATAAGAACAGAAAGAGGATTATGGAGATGTATCAATAACAGCTAAGTTCAAAAACAGGGGAATGATGGCTGTACAGATTGACAGATATGATCCTTCAAACATCATTAAACCATTGTAGGAGCAGCTACTGGTTGATGATGGTTATATTATATGAAGCAGATAATGGTGCAGAATCACTTGAAGATGCGAATAACAACAGCGGACGTAGAACAGTTGCAGACACAGGAACAGATCCAGTTACAAGGATGAAGATGGTTAAGGACCAGGAGCAGGAACAGGTTCATTACCATAATCAGGAACAGCAGATGCAGGCATAGGAACAATTCAATTCCAAAGCCAGGCTCGGGTCCGGAGCCAGGAGCAGGAACAGGCTCCGGACCTGATGTTCAAAATTTTTCTAAGTCAGTCGCAATGATAGGATGGCTGGGCTTATTATGTAGCGGTGAACGTAACAGTTTATCCTAACACCTCGAGACGGCAGGACTAAAATCCTGCCGTTTGACACTATTACGAAGAAGTCCATTTCCAGGGCTATAAGAGCATTCATTTGCTGATTGAGAGTACTT
>DIXH01000051.1:23415-33225 GCA_002428605.1 Clostridiaceae bacterium UBA6085 | reverse complement strand
CGGAGAAATCCGTCCGTGGGTTCGAATCCCACCCGCTCCGCCAATAAAACTCGGCTTTCCTTAGATGAGGGAAGCCGAGGCTTGATCATGTAAAACACCCCCTCAATTAATTATAAAGCATAACCAAGCATAACTCAATAATATTTGGAAAAATTGGCATTAAAAACCCAGGAAGTATTCGAATAACTACTTCCCGGGCTACATGAACTTGTATTTAATTTTCCTAATGGTTCTATACTGTAAAAGTCAGGATTATAGATGAGCCTTTTAATTGAAATTTAACCAGGTGTGAGAGCGGGGTTTTGTTTTTGAGCCTCAAAACCTAATTGTTTTTCATACTGGGACTTTTATGGTATAATTGTTCCTCGTAAAAGGAAGTGATTGATTTGAACATAGCCGGAGACGGGTGTGAGATCCTGATGCCTGTAAGCGAAAGAAAAACGCTTGAGGAAATCGAGAGAAGCATCACCACGACCTACAAGAGGAACCTCTTTGGGAAGTTCGTGAAGGGCATTAAGACATATAACCTGATTGAGCCTGGAGACAGGATAGCAGTAGCAATTTCTGGAGGAAAGGACAGCCTTCTTCTGGCAAAGCTTTTCCAGGAGCTCAAGAAGCATGGCATAGACAACTTCGAGCTTGAATTCATAGCAATGGATCCGGGGTACCATCCTGATGTCAGGAAGCTTCTCGAGGAAAACTGCGAATACCTGGGGATACCCGTGACCATATACGAGTCGGGAATATTCGGGGTAATAGACAAGATCGCCCAGGATTATCCATGCTACATGTGTGCGAGGATGAGAAGAGGCTCGCTGTATGAGAAGGCAAAGGCCCTTGGCTGCAACAAGCTTGCTCTCGGACATCATTTCAACGATGTCATCGAGACAGCTCTTCTAAATGTGATATACGGAGGCACCTTCAAGGCCATGCTGCCAAAGCTTAAGGCCCAGAACTTCGAGGGAATGGAGCTTATAAGGCCCCTGTACTTCGTCGAAGAGGACAACATAAGGAAATGGATCCAGTATGCAGGCATCTGGCCCCTGAACTGCGCATGCATGGTAGCAGCCAAGAAGATCGGAAGCAAGCGCTATGAGATCAGGGAGCTGATAAAGAACCTGAAGAAGGACTACAAGGATGTCGACAAGTCCATATTCAGGGCTACCGAAAACATACAGATGGATTCCGTGCTTGGATGGATGGACGAGAGCGGCAGACACTCATATCTCGATGACTATGATGAACACCCCTACACGGAGTAGAATGACCATAACCCCTGGAAATCATGTGTAACACACGTGAATCATGTGTTACAATCGAAGTATCGATAATTGAAAGAAATTCTGGAATGGAGGATATAAATATGAATATGGCTTTTGTGTGCAATGGAAGCAGCGTGCGTGCACAGCTTGCTGCGGGTATAGCAGCTGATTTCTTTAAGGATGTGGAGATAATCGCGGCGGGAACCCTTGATGAGGCTGTAGATCCAGTCGTTATTCAGGTGCTCGAGGAGAACGGGATGAACGGGTCAGGCATAAAGCCCGTGACCCTGTGGGACCTTCCTGAGCAGCTTGATTATGCTGTAGTTGTAGGCTGTGATGAAGGAGGATGTCCTCTGGTATTTGCCGACAAGGTAATCGAGTGGGATATCACGAACCCTAAGGAGCTTGGTGAAGCCGGATACAGGACGGCTGCATCGGAACTCAAGGAAGAACTCAAGAGGCTCTGGACAGAGTTCAACCCGGAATAGAATAAAAACCAGGCGGCCTTGGGATAACCTTAGGCCGCAAGTCATGTTTAGAGTGACCAATGAAGCAAAAGCATAGGGCACACATTTGTTATTGGTGTGCACCGGGAGGAAATAATGAAAAAAGGGTTCGATCCGCAGAAATATATAGAAGAACAGTCGAAGTTCATACTCGAGAGGGTCCACAACTACGACAAGCTGTACCTGGAATTCGGGGGAAAGCTAATTGGAGACAAGCATGCAAAGAGGGTCCTTCCGGGATTCGATGAGGATGCCAAGATAAAGCTTCTCGCAAAGCTCAAGGATGACGCTGAGATCATAATATGCGTGCATGCAGGGGACATAGAGAGGAACAAGATCCGCGGTGACTACGGCATAACGTATGACATGGATGTGCTGAGGCAGATAGATGAGCTGAGGGGCTACGGTCTTATAGTCAACAGCGTTGTAATCACCAGGTACAACGGACAGCCATCGACCAAGCTATTCATAAACAAGCTTGAGAGAAGGGACATAAGGGTATACAAGCACTCGGCGATCGAGGGCTACCCGTCTAACATAGACAAGATAGTAAGTGAAGAGGGCTACGGCAAGAACGAGTACATCACGACCACGAAGCCGATTGTAGTCGTGACAGCACCGGGACCTGGAAGCGGAAAGCTTGCCACCTGCCTGAACCAGCTGTACCATGAGCACCGCCACGGTAGGGCCGCAGGCTACTCAAAGTTCGAGACATTCCCTGTCTGGAACGTTCCGCTCAAGCATCCTCTCAACATCGCCTACGAGGCAGCTACAGTTGACCTGAAGGATGTCAACATGATGGATTACTTCCACTTCGAAAAGTATGGCCAGGTAGCTGTCAACTACAACAGGGACCTTGAGATGTTCCCTGTAATAAGAAGGATAATCGAGAAGATAACAGGGAAAGAATCTGTCTACCAGTCGCCTACAGACATGGGAGTGAACCGTGTCGGCTACGGCATAACTGATGACGAGGTTATCAGGGAAGCGTCGAAGCAGGAGATCATCAGGAGATGCTTCGCCACTGAGTGCGACTTCAAGAAGGGCATCATAGATGAGGAGATACTCAGCAGGATGATGCTTATAATGGAGGAGCTGGAGCTTAAGAAGGAAGACAGGAAGACTGTGGGCCCTGCAAGAAAATATTCGGAGAGGCTGAGGGAGCATGCCGGAAACAATGATGTTCCGGCAGTCATAGCGTTCGAGCTTCCTGACGGAAGGATAATAACAGGCAGGTCATCATGCCTCATGGATTCATGCTCAGCAGCCATACTCAACTCCATAAAGAAGCTCGCTAATATAGGTGATGAGATATATCTTCTGTCACCGGTCATAATCGAGACTATCCAGAACCTTAAGAAAAGGGACCTGCACAGCAGGATAACAGCCCTCAATGCAAATGAGATACTTATCGCACTCAGCATAGGAGCGGTCACCAATCCTACGGCTCAGCTTGCTGTCGAGAAGCTCTCAGAGCTCAAGGGAGTACAGGCCCACTCAACTGTGATGCTAAACAAGGATGACGAGCAGATACTGAGGAAGCTTGGTATAGACGTTACCTCGGACCCGGTATATCCGTCAGAAAATCTCTACTACGTCTGATTTTAAGGAGGCTTTTCCATGATTTTAGAAGGTGCTCTTATAGCACATGACCAGCTGAAGGATGAAATGGTGGAGTTCACGCAAAAGCACAGGGAGCTCCTTTCGAGGTTCAGGCTCCATGCCACAGGTACCACAGGAAAGAGGATCATTGAAGCTACAGGCCTTGAAGTGAACAGGCTCCTTTCGGGACCGCTTGGCGGAGATCAGCAGATAGGTGCCCTTATTGCTGAGGACAGGATCAGATTCGTGATATTCCTCAGGGACCCGTTAACAGCACAGCCCCATGAACCTGATGTGCAAGCGCTTCTTCGGCTCTGTGACGTGCACAAGGTGCCTATAGCGACCAATATAACAACAGCCGAGATACTCATCAGATACATGGAAGAACTGTAGGACCGTGCCGGAAGCGATTCCGGCCGGTCCATTTTGTTAACATTGTATATATTTTCGTAATGTTCTGTGAAAAAAGTCAGCATCCGGATTAATTTTAAGTCAGTATCGGTATAATTAGCATAAAAAGCCGAGGAGGTACGAGATGAAGGACAGGAGAATACTGATCGCAGCCATAGGAAACTGTGTCCATGCGGCGGGGATATACAATTTCAGCGAGATAGCAAGGAAGGAAGGCTGGACCATGGAATACATGGGGTCTGCCATTCCTGTGGAGAGGCTTGTAGGAGGAATAATGGAATTCAAGCCTGACCTTGTGGCTGTCGGCTACAGGTTGTCAGGTGAAGGCTGCAGGTACCTTCTTGAGGAGCTGCAGGGACTGATTGAGGAAAACGGGCTTGAGGGGATCAGATATGTATTCGGAGGTACCATAGAGACAGCTGAAGTCGCGAGGGACTTCGGATTCATTGAGAAGGTATTCGACGGCACGGAGGATGCCAGCGAAGCTGCGATGTATCTGAGGGACATTGAGCGCGGCGGAAAGGAGAGGAAGATGCCTCCGCAGACCTTAAGGGAGAGGATAGAGTACAAGAAGCCGTTCCCGGTAATAAGGCACCACATAGGCCTGCAGACCATCGAGGATACATATGAGCATATCAGGATACTCGCTGAAAGCGGCCTCCTGGACATCATATCACTGGCACCGGACCAGAACTGCCAGGAATTCTACTTCCATCCGGAAAGGATGAAGAAGGGTGAAGACGGAGCCGGTGGCGTACCCATAAGGAATGAAGAGCACCTGAGGATGATGTATGAGGCGACAAGACGGGGCAACTATCCTCTCATGAGATGCTACTCCGGTACGGAAGACCTTTCGGAGTTTTCACCCATACTCAAGGAGACCATAAACAACGCATGGGCAGCCATCCCTCTGACCTGGTACTCACAGCTGGACAGAAGGTCAAACAGGGAGCTTTTGCGGGCCATAACCGAAAACATCGCGGCGGTCAGGTTGAACGCTGAGATGGGAGTGCCGGTCGAGATGAACGAGTCTCACCAGTGGGCGCTCAGGTACTGCTCTGATGTGACGGAGGTGGCTGTAAGCTACATCACCGCTGAAGTCGCGAAGAGCGTTGGAGTAAGGGATATGGTAATGCAGCTGATGCTTGCGAATCCTCCATCCATATCTCCCAAGATGGACCTTGCCAAGATGACAGCGAAGCTCGAGCTGATGGGAGAGCTGGAGGATGATACCTTCAGGATATTCAGGATGGTGAGGACAGGCCTCCTTGCATACCCTGCAGACATGGATTCCGCTAAGGGACTCATAGCAGCCACCATGTTCTACGGCTCCTTCCTGAAGCCCGACATAGTCCATGCGGTCTCGTACTCTGAAGCGGTCATGAGGGCTACCAGCAAGGAGATCATGGAAAGCGTCAAGATAGTGAAGAAGGCCATGGAGATTGCAGGAAAGGGCATGTTCGAGGGTCTTGAGAATGACAGGGAGTTCAGGGACAGAGTTGACTACCTTAAGGATGAGACCAGGTACCTGCTTGAGGAGATCAAAAAGCTGAAGGATGTACCTGATCCTCTTACCGACCCCGAAGTAATATACCTTGCCATAAAGGAAGGTCTCCTGGATGCTCCCGGACTTAAAGGGTTCTCGGTTGCCAGGGGCAATTTCCACACTGAGATCCACAACGGCTACCATGTGACTGTGGATGATTCAGGAAACATTCTGGATGAAAGGAGCAGGATAGAGCTGCTCCACAAGATGGCTGACAGCAGCAGGAAAGTCTGATGATAAGCATAAAGCTCCGCAAGGGTATCAAACCTTTACGGAGCTTTGCTCTACGCCCTGTATGCCCTGTCAGAAGGCATAAGTACCGCGAATATGATATAGAATATGACCGACGGTCCGGGAAGCAGGGAGAACAGCACGAACAGTATCCGAAGAAGAGACGAGCTCACGTTCATGTATTCAGCAAGTCCTCCGAGCACACCGAACAGCATCTTGTCAGTGGACGACCTTCTTAACTCTTTCTTTTCATACATTTTTATTCACCTCATGGGACAATTATGCCTGTGACGGATTAACAAAAGGTGAAAAGGGAATTAAAAGCATATTAAAAAGACTCTATCAATAACTTTGATGAACAAAGCGATTTGCAGGAAATGCGATTTTTGAATTTCATGAGCGTTTCTTCATGTAAACCTTTTAAGTGGTGATTTTCAATGCTTTTCATGAAATTGGCATGAAATGACCGATGTATTTCGATAAAAAAATAGCAGAAATCTGCAAGATTCCTCTTTATTAGTTGCAGGATATAGGATAATATAATCATTAGACATTTATGTGAGGTGTGTGTTATGAGAAAAGAGTTCTCTTTAAGCGGTGGAAAAGTCATGATAAACTTCTCTGCCAAGTACTGTGACAACATAGACAAGGTCCTTGAATCGGAATCATTCAGAAGGGTGGTGGTATCCTATCTTGAGATGGTCAAGAGAAGGAATACGAAGCACTACAAGTACCTGAACGATTCATTCGTGCATGAGGATATAGATGACATTACAGACCAGATAGTGAATCTGTTCAAGCTGCTGATGGTGTTCAAGGCTCATGAGGTAATAAAGATACAGAGTGGTTGCAGGACAGCCCTTGAGAACAAGGATGAATTCATCGGTTTCGTCGAGGATTTCTACAGCTACTGGAGAAGACTCGAGAGATATACCATAGTCCACGGAAAGAGGAATACCGAGGGGCTTGCTTCGACAAGCTTCATTGAGGCGAACAATAAGTTTACTGGTCTCGTCCTTGAGATCTACAGGAAGATCGAGAGGAACGTGCTCCTCATCGAGCCTAACGTATACAGGCAGGTACCGGCTGGTGCGAATGCGGGCCTGATACTTACAGACAGCATGTGGCCGATTCCATATGAGTATGAGCTTCTCCACGACATACCATTTGTAAGCTCCATAGTCATGGACTCGCCGTTCATAACCTATCCCAAGAGCAACACAAGGGACGGTCTGTTTGCGGAGACTCTGAAGAATCCGCTCAATACCGCCTACATCAACAGGGACCACTTCTTCTGCTATCCTGCGAAGGTAGGAAAGCTGCTGGCATACGTGTACTTCCACAGGGACCTGATGGCCCATGGAGTATCACTTTCAAACCTCTTCGAGCTTGCAAGGGAAGACGAGTATACGGGCAAGAAGCCTGACATAGTTTATGTATTCGGGGCAAAGGACTGGGACAACAGCAGCAGGCAGGTGTTCTATGATGACGTGAAGAACGGGATCATGCTCGGCTACGTGTCCTACAGCGAGGACGTGGACTATTTCGGTTACATGAAGAAGATGATACTCACGCTTCACAACCTCATCATGATCAAGAGGGGCATGCTTCCGATACATGGGGCAATGGTCAACATAATCATGAAGAACGGCAAGTCGGCAAATGTCGTCATAGTAGGTGACTCAGGAGCCGGAAAGTCGGAATCCCTTGAGGCGTTCAGAGGATTGTCCGAGGACCATATCAGCGACATGACCATTATATTTGACGACATGGGTTCAATTGACATCGAGAACGGGAAGGCAATAGGCTATGGAACTGAAATCGGAGCCTTCGTAAGGCTTGACGACCTTGACCAGGGATATGCCTTCAAGGAAATCGACAGGTCCATATTCATGAACCCTGATAAGACGAACGCAAGGCTGGTAATGCCTGTATCGACCTACAAGGATATCGTAAGGGGTTACCCTGTGGATATACTCCTCTATGCCAACAACTACACTGTAATGGAGGAGGGTGGAAAGTCCATCAGCTATTTCGAAACGCCTGAGGATGCTGTCAGGGTATTCAGGTCAGGTGCAAGGATGGCAAAGGGTACCACCTCCGAGTCAGGCCTGGTGGAATCATACTTCGCCAATCCGTTCGGACCTGCCCAGAAGATCGAGGAAACAGATTTGCTTCTCAAGAGGTATTTCGATGAGTTCTTTGCTTCGGGTGTTAAGGTCGGAGAGATCAACACTCAGCTTGGTGTAAAGGGAATGGAGAAATCAGGACCTAGAAACGCTGCAATTGAACTGTTCAACATAATAAGCTCGCTATAACAGCAAAGGCTGCCGAAATTATTTCGGCAGCCTTTAAATATTAAACGAATATTTGCTTTAACAGGTAAATAAGCTTGTTCACTGATTAGAATCTGTAGTTCCTTATGTCCATGACGGCACCTGTATCAGGATCCACATACTCGGTCTCATGATAGGATATCATGTTGTTCTTCTGCCTTAGGTTCAGGCTGTCGTACTTCATGAGATTGTCAGCCTCGAAGCCTGATGAAGCGTTGTCGTGGTACATGCCGTATGAATCCACAGGCTGGATAACCTTGTCGGTGAATATCCTGTGGAAGTGCTCGCTTACCGGAGCTGCCTCTGCCTTTGCTGACTGCCTGCTGTTCATGGCATCAAGGAATTTCTCATATGTCACTATGAAGCCCTCGACTGAATCATTGGACTTGTTATTTCCGCGGATATCCTTGATCCTGTTTCCGTCGAAGGGGTCCACGTATTCATATTCTCTTCCCGTTGTCTCCAGGTTCTTCCTCATCAGGTCAAGCTTAATGTACTTTGAGAGATTGTCAGCCTCAAAGTGAGCAGAGGTGTGCATCCCGGGATAGCAGTATGATTCGAACAGGTTTTCCTTCTTCATTTCCATGATCAATTTCTCCTTTGTAACCTAAAATGGTATTAACCCTATTTTATCCGTTTATCAAAAATAATCAAGAAAAATATCAATATAATCATATAAATTCAAGAATAATTACAATTAAGATGAATTAACATGAATTATGTTGATAATAAGATAAAATACAATATGATATCAGGTTGTTTGGTGAGAAATTTGCAACCTTAAAAAATCGATTACATGAAATCAAGTGCCTGAAGAAGTTGGAACATTTGTGATTCGGGTCTTAAATCTTGAATATTGCGTTAACAAAATTATTGGGTGAGGAATCCTCCGTTAATAATGCTATTATTGATTATAGGGACATTTCCGCACACTAAAGGTGCGAAGGAGGAACGGATTTGAAGAAGCTTGAGATAACAGACACTTTAAAGATGGACAGGGTGGTACATGGCCACTGGAGGCTGCTTGACTGGAAGCTTGGAAAGGATGGGCTATACAAGCTGACTCGGGAGATAATGGAGCTTGGGCTCTCTACGATCGACACAGCTGACATTTACGGAGGCTTCTCCTGCGAGGAGGCATACGGTGAAGTGCTGAAGGCTAACAAGGGACTCAGGGAAGAGCTCACCATCGTCACGAAATGCGGGATAGTCTTCCCGTGTGAAAAGAGACCTCAGTACAAGTCGCATCATTACGACAATACCAGGGCGCATATAGTGGCTTCGGCCGAGAGGTCCCTTTCGAATTTCGGCACTGACTATCTGGACCTTCTCCTGATACACCGACCTTCGCCGTTCATGGACCCTGCCGAGGTTGCGGAGGCTTTCCGCGTTCTCCATGATTCGGGTAAGGTAAGGAATTTCGGGGTTTCAAATTTCCCGGTATCGAAGTTCGAGATGCTCAGCGCATATTGCGAGCTTCCGCTCGTGACAAACCAGGTTGAAATATCCGCAACTCATCTTGATGCCTTTAAGGATGGTACACTGGACAACATGATGATGAGGTCCGTGTATCCCATGGCATGGTCACCGCTTGGAGGGGGAGAGCTCCTTACCGGCGATAACGACAGGGACAGGTCCGTCAGGGCTGCGCTTCTTGCAGTAGGCGAGAAGCATGGAGAAACGAGGCTGGACACACTGGCTTATGCATTCCTTATGAGCCATCCGTCCGGAATCATGCCGATAGTGGGATCTGGAAAGATAGAAAGGATAAAGAATGCGGTAGACGCAATCGACCTGAAGTTTGACTCTGAAGAATGGCTTACAGTTCTCAAGGCGTCAATTGGAAGAAACCTGCCATAATATAGGATCGAAATTTTGACTGGAGGTGCACATGTGGCTGAGAATGATGATAAAAA
>DIXH01000051.1:0-23342 GCA_002428605.1 Clostridiaceae bacterium UBA6085 | reverse complement strand
AAAGTGAAGCCGAAGCGAAGCTTCATTGATAACCTGAAGACATACCTCATATTCTTTTTGGTTGTAGCGATAGCTGCACTTGGTGCAAATTTCTTCCAGAGAATGGTGTTCAAGTCTCCTGATTCTCTGATTTTCCTTGGGAACACGGGGGTCCTTACTCCGCCCATAGGAGCGGTGCTTGCGGGCCTGGGTGTACTTGCCCTGGTATTCGGGGTGATCTCCGCTGTGCACAAGAACTCCAGGCTTACCGGGAACATGAAGGCATTGACTGTCGCAGGAGGTCTTTTCCTCATATTCATGGGATACACCACATTCGTGAAGTATGTTGACTTCAGGGAGAACACCATACTTGACAGCAGCCTTTTCAGTTCCAAGGGCTTTGCCTATCTTGACGTGACTGAGGTCAAGGCTTCCTACGACTCAGCGAAAACAGAGGGAAGGAGGCTGCTGTATACCTTCGCCCTGCCTGGCGGAAGGTCATACGAGATAGATGTCACCAAAGCGACCATGGACAGCCTGAAGCTTATTGATACCAAGGTTGGAGTGACTGCGAAAAGGGTGATAGACAACTATGCCCTTCAGGAGATAGTAAGGCTCGGAATGTACACCGAGGAAGAGGCCCTGAAGATATTCATGATGAAATAAGTGAATAAATATGCAATATAAATGTAAAAACATGCAGATGCCCGAAACAGATGAATTTGGGCATATGCATGTTCCTTGTTCGTATTCAGTTATCCTTTGTGAGGAGATATCTTGAAAGCTCAAGCATCTCCGGAGTACCGAGGGAATTGAGGATCTCTATAGTCCCTTTTCCAGGACCCGGGTTCAGGAGCTCCCTGTCCGCAAGGATCCTTGCGAGCCTTCTTGCGGTTCCGTCGCTGCCGTCATAGATACTGACTTCGTCGCCTAGTATCCTTAATATGGACTGCTTGACGAATGGGTAATGAGTGCAGCCAAGGACCACTGCCCGGACGTTTTTATCTACATCGGCAAGTGCTTCCTGCAGGTATTCGAAGGATCTCTCTTCATCGAAATCACCCTTCTCGATTATTTCGACAAGGCCTGGAAGCGGCATCCTGATTATCTCGCGGGTCCTTGCGACACTTTCCATGAGGGCGTGGAACTTTCGCTCCGTAAGTGTCCTGGGGGTAGCCAGCACCAGTATCTTGCCGTCCTCTGTGCTTTCTACAGCGGGCTTAAGTGCAGGTTCGATCCCTATTACCGGAATGGATACGTACTTATCCCGGATATAGTCTATAGCGGCACTGGTAGCCGTATTGCATGCGACAACCACAGCCTTGCAGCCTCTGTCAACAAGCAGGTCGATGCCTTCGGAAGTGAGCCTCCTTATCGTATCGACGTCCTTTGTTCCGTACGGTGCATTTTTTGAATCTCCGTAATATATGTAATTTTCCATTGGCAGTATTTCCACGGATCTCCGAAGGACGCTTATTCCGCCAACTCCAGAATCGAAGAAGCCTATGGGTCTTGTATTGTCCATGTTTGCGCCTCCAACAGCTTTATACTAGCAGTTTATCAAATTGGCACATTTTTTACAAATAGACGAATGATTCACAAATATTTTGATGTAATCGTATTTCTCTTAACATATTCGTTGACGCGTATTTATGTACGGTGTATCATTTACATTATTCTTTTATGGAAAGGACAGAGATATCATGAGGAAAGACCTGATTTATACCATACCAAAGGACCTTCATTCTGTACCTGAACTTACAAAGCTGCTTGACGACCATGAAGAGATCAAGTTCGTTTCAATCGCAGGCGTAGACCTTGCGGGACATGAGACAGACACCAAGATCCCTGTAAGGCTGTTCAGGAAGGATATGGAGACATTCCTTGATGGAATGGCTGCCCAGACTGACGGATCATCGGTTGTTTTGCCAAGGATAGCATCGCTTAACGACGCTAAGGTGGACATGAAGGGCGATATCAACGCGAACTGGCATGTTGACTACAACTTTGCCTTCTCAGCTTCAGATGAAGACAAGCCTGTCGGTACCATCAAGATTCCATGCTTCCTTTTCCATAAGGGCATCGAGGTTGACTCGAGGTCTATCCTCAAGAATGCCGCAAAGGACTTTGAGGACAACCTCATGGAGAAGTTCAGGACCAACGAGAGGCTTCAGAAGGAATTCGGATTCACTGCTGACGATATAGAGAAGATAGACATAACCACAGCCACCGAGCTTGAGTTCTGGGTAAAGACACCAAGCATCTCCGGCAACGTGGATGAACTCTCCGCATCGCAGGAGCTAAAGGAGCAGTATTGGGGCAGGACCAGGGGCAACGTAAGAAGCGCCCTTGAGGAATCCCTTATGCTCATGGAGCTTTACGGCTTCAGCCCTGAAATGGGACACAAGGAAGTCGGCGGAGTAAAGGCGAAGCTCGCAGATACCGGAAGATTCGCATCTGTCATGGAACAGCTTGAGATCGACTGGAGATTCAGCGATCCAATGGGAACAGGAGACTCCGAGATATTCATAAAGGAGCTTGTAAGGGATGTATTCGCAAGGCATGGCCTTGAGGTCACATATCTTGCAAAGCCCATTGACGGTGTAGCAGGAAGCGGTGAGCATACTCATGTCGGTGCTGCTGTAAAGCTGAAGAACGGAAAGAGGGTCAACCTTTTTGCGCCAACAGAGGACAATTTCCTCTCATCACTCGGCTTCGGTTCTCTTATGGGCATACTCAAGAACTATGAGGTGATAAATCCCATAGTAACAGCTTCAAACGCCGCCTTCAGAAGGCTCAAGAAAGGCTATGAAGCGCCCATATGCATAGTCACATCCCTGGGAGTATCGACAAAGGTACCTTCGAGAAACAGGACGATCCTCATAGGCCTCATAAGGGACGATAACAATCCTATGGCCACAAGGTTCGAGCTCCGTGCTCCGAATCCTCATACCAACACTTTCCTTGCAACTGCAGCAATGCTCATGACCATGACAGACGGTATAAACTATGCAGTTGAAAAGACCCCGACCGAGCTTCTGGAGGAGATATCCAAGGCTCCTGAGGACAAGGCTGAGTATCTTGAGGAAGGCAGAGCCTACAGGACTGAAAAGGATGTGTTCGAGGACTTCACAGACGAGGAAAGGGAGAAGTTCTTCGGGAATGCCCCTTCAACCGTATACGAGAACATAACAGCATTCAGCAAATATCCTGAGAAGCTTGCTACATTGAAGAGAAATGGAGTATTCTCAGCAAAGATACTTGAAAGCTTCGAGGTATTCTCCATAGACAAATGGGTAAAGGAGCTTGAACACAGGATAATACCTGGCTTCGTCAACGAGCTTAGAAACTGCAGGAAGCTCCATGACTCGGAATATGGCAACTCCTACGATGACAAGAAGTACAGGAAGGTATCCGATGCAAGGGATGCTCTCATGAAGGACAAGGAAGGGGAGCTTTGCCTGTTCTCAACGATCAGCAAGGCGATACATGAAGAGGACTATGAGCTGGTATCCAGCCTCCAGAAGGAAGTCTATGATATGATGAATGCTGTGAGGAAAGACTACTCAGCATACAAGGCAAACCTCATACATATCTGATAAACAGGTGATAATGATGGCCCGGCGTTTACAAATGTGAACACCGGGCCATTAGAATTAAGAATCGGTGAATTTCATGGTTCCGGCATTTATACTCTATTTCCATATGGTATATTGGTCGTATACAATATGATTTAAAATACGGGAGGAAAGAAATGACCAGCGAAGCAAGGACACCGGAAGAATATATGGACGAGCTGCCGGAGGACAGGAAAGAGCCAATGGAGAAGCTTAGGAAAGTGATCAAGGAAAACCTGCCTGAGGGCTTTGTGGAGACCATGTGGTACGGGATGATATGCTACGTAGTCCCGCTGTCAAGATATCCACTCGGGTATCTTGAAGACAAGAAGACGCCGCTGCCCTTCATGGCCCTGGCATCGCAGAAGCAGCACATATCTCTCTACCATATGGGAGCCTACGGCGAAGATTCGCTTGCAAGGTGGTTCAAGGAGAAGTATGAAGAACAGGTAGGAAATAAGCTGGACATGGGCAAAAGCTGCTTCAGGTTCAGGAACATGAAGAAGGTCCCTTTCGAGCTCATAGGGGAATTCAGCCAAAAGATGACTGTTGACGAGTGGATAGCGCTCGTTGAGGCATCGGGAAGAAACAGGAGCAGGTGATAATGATATCTTCTGAAATTTAAAAGACAGGCGGCGCCTGTCTTTTGATATATCAACCTATAAACTATTCATACCAATCCATAAAGCAATTCAGCATTACAAGAAATAAAGTTCAATCAATTGACCCGAGAAGAGCTTAGCAATATTTTTGATCAGAACATCCTGTCTGACTTCCTGAACGAAGAAGATATGAAGTATCCGGAGAGTGTAAGGAATAGTGCTGTGAAGCCTTTGCCCTTTAGCACGAACTGGAACACTCCGTTTGGAGAGAAGTTGTTTCCTGGCTCGAACAGTCCCATGAATCCGATAGTAGCGAATATTATAAGGGTCGCTAATCCCAATGACAGCCTTGGTATGTCGATTTCAAGCTTGCTCCTCGTCCTGAAGCCTGCTGCAATCGCGTCGGATCCAAGTACCAGTCCGAACAGCAGATAAGCGGCGACAGTGCCGAGTAAAAGAGGAATGTTGTAGAACTCGTCAGGGCTGCCGGATGAGAGGCTGCGGATCAGGAACTCACCAAGGACAGCGATTATGATAAGGGCCAAATATTTCAAGGATGATGGAATTATTGATTTCAAGAAGCAATCCCTCCCAGATGTTGTTATTTCAATTATAACCCAACATATCGGAAAAGGAACCCGGACAAAGATTTAGATGAAAAAAAAGGCCCCTTTTGGGGGCAACGGTATATATAGGATGCCGGAGCAGCCTGCACTGGAAGCTCCGGTCATATTTCACGCGTTAGCGGCTATGCTGTCAGCACTGTATATGGAAAACCTGTAGTTGGTGTTCTTGATGAACGGGTTGTTGTTGACTATATATTCTGCGTCATTGAAAGTCTTTGCATTGAATATCATTGTTGCTTCATTCTTCATATAGGACCCTCCGCAGAGCATGAACCTGCCTTCGCTGGTTTGCTGGTCCCTTAGCATTGACTTGCCGTGTACCGATGGATTTCTCCTGTCCATGTCGTACTGTATCTTAACGAATAAACCATTCTTTTTCTGCATCCTGATCACTCCTTACTTGAACTTATGTTCTGGTTTTATTATATAAGAACGAATGTTCTAAGTCAATGATATTTATAAAAAAATTAGACCGTACGTTCACTTTTTCTGAAGCGATCAAAATTCTGACTGACTTTGAGAATAGCTGTTGTATTGAGATAGCTGGATTTCTGGCATTTCATGTAAATATCATGTATTTTGTATTCATCGACTGTAGGTTATAATGGGAGGAGAATAAAACACAAGGAGATTGATAACATGAATCCGATAGTGACAATAGAACTTAACAACGGCAAGGTAATGAAGGCGGAGCTTTACCCGGAGATAGCTCCAAACACTGTGAAGAGCTTCGTATCACTCATAAAGAAGGGCTACTATGATGGCCTCAAGTTCCACAGGGTAATTCCTGGCTTCATGATCCAGGGAGGCTGCCCAACCGGAACAGGCACAGGCGGACCTGGTTACAGGATCAAGGGAGAATTCACAGCAAATGGTTTCAGGAACGACCTGAAGCATTCTACCGGAGTACTTTCAATGGCAAGAGCGCAGATGATGGACTCAGCTGGAAGCCAGTTCTTCATAATGGTTGCTGATTCACCGCATCTTGACGGTCAGTATGCATCCTTCGGAAAGGTAATCGAAGGTGTTGAGCATGCCATAGCAATGTCGACCATAAAGACTGATTACAGGGACAAGCCTATGGAAGACCAGATAATGGTGAAGGTAACTGTAGAGAACGCTGATGAGATCGGTGAACCTGCGATACTGTAGAAGGAGATAGGAATGAGAGAAGGAAGAGTGCTGCTTGTCCACGGACTGAGCGAGCTGGAAAGGAATGAGCTTCTTGGCGCAGGCTTCAGCCTGGACATAGTAGATGACAGCAATGCCGGAGGCACGCTGGAGGACATACTTGAAGGCAGGAGCATAAGGTATGAAGGAAAGCCGCATCAGGCTGTGAAGATAATCATATTCTACGGATATGAGACCAATGAGGAACTGAAGGAAGCTGTGGTCAAGATCCGGAAAAACCACGTATTCGGAGCAATAATGGCTGTGGTCACTGAAAACTCCTACAGATGGAAGTTCTCATATCTCATCGAGCACCTCATGGAGGAACGCGAGGAGAACAGGAAGATCGAGCAGGAGAGAAGGGCCGCGGAAGAATCGGCAAGGCAATAGATTGGAGTGTATTGATTGAGCAGAGTAGGAGAACAGCTAAAGAAAGCCAGGGAAGAGTCCGGGATGAGCATGAAGCAGCTCGGAAAGAAGCTTGGAGTTTCGGAAAGCTTTGTAAACGAGGTTGAACAGGGTAGAAGGGTAGTCAATGAAGCCCTTCTCGAAAGGTTCACAAAGGTCTTCGGGAAGGATGTAACCAAAATGGGACTTGGGTCCCTTGAAGCTTCAGTTACTAACGATGAGCCTGAAGTGAGAAGGGTGCAGCTCAAGCCCAGGGAGGAATACAAGGCTCCGGCAACACCGGTGAGCGAGCTCTGGAACCAGGCATTTGGCGACAACATCAAGAACATACCCGTATATGACTATGGGATGGTTAATCCCATTGAGAACAGGACCTATGCGGTCACAGGCAAGAAGATAGAAGGACATCCCGCCGACAAGGTGGTGGCAATCAAGGTAATGGATGATGACCTGCTGGGCTTCAGGATTGCAAAGGGAGACCTGGTGCTTTGCACTGAGGTGAAGGAAATCCAGGGAACCTCGTTCCTGCTTGTGGAGTACAAGGGGAAAAGGATGCTGAGGAAGGCCATAAACCTGAATAACGGCAACATCATGCTCCTCTCGAACAAGAGCGGAGAGAAGTCTGAAACCATGTCTGTAAAAGATGTGAAGCCGCTGATGAAGGTATTCAAGGTAGAGTTTTTCATATGAAGTCAGGGAGACGGCGGTGCCGTCTCTTTTACTTATAGGTAATATTGTCCGGAACTTCATACAACCTACTTAAATGTGTCAGCAATCTGAACAATCCACAAGCCTGATGTGGGCAATGTGGATAAGTGTGGAAAACCTGTGGATTGTCGACAGGCCCTGGAACTAAAGCATTATATTGAGGTTTCGGAAAAAGTTATCCACAGGCCTGCGATTGTTTACGGTTTATTCTTTATTTTGACATGGAATGGTTTCATTTTGAATTGCCTGACAGAATATAATAAATGAAAGATGCCTTTTTGGGCTTTGAGGAGGACGAATGATGAAATTGAATAAGCTTATAATAAGTGGAATTGCGGCAGCTTCGATATTGGCTCTTTCCGCGTGCACAAGCAAGGCCGAGGAGCCTGTGGTAAAGAACCAGGGTGATCCGATCACTGTCGGGTCATTCGTTGACACTGAGGGTGGTATCCTTGGAAACATAATACTTCTGGCTCTCGAGGACAAGGGCTATGTAATTGAGGACAAGGTTCAGTTCGGGACACCTGACGTACACAGGAACGCTCTTCTTCAGGGTGAGCTTGATATCGGGGTGGATTACACAGGAAACGGACAGTATTATGTTGAAGGCTTCGAGGAGTCAGTATGGGTGAAAGCTGATTCTGCATATGAATCAATAAGGACTGCGGATGAAAAGAACGGACTGCTCTGGATGACACCTGCAAAAGCAAACAACACCGAGGCAATTGCCGTAACAAAGGACTTCTCGGAAAAGAACAGTGTGAAGAGCCTTGCTGACCTTGCTGCGTACATAAACAAGGGCGGAGAGATAAAATTCATAACCAGCCAGCTGTTCGCTGAAAAGGAAGCAGGACTTCTGGGGATAGAGAAGGCATACGGCTTCAAGTTCCAGCCATCCCAGCTGGTGCTGCTACCTCACGGCAATACGGCAGAGACACTGAAGGCGCTGTCTGAAGGCCGTGACGGGATAAATGCAGCGCTCGCATATGCCACAGATGGCTCGCTTGTTGACCTTGGCCTTGTCGTACTTGAAGACCCCATGTCGATTCCGCCGGTATATGAGCCGGCACCTATCGTAAGGAAGGATACTGCAGACAAGTATCCCGAGGTAAAAGAGATACTAGATACCCTGTTCAAAGGACTCAGCAAAGAAAAGCTGCAGGAGATGAACAAGAAGGTCATTGTAGACGGTGCATCACCAAAGGATATAGCTGAAGCATACCTCAAGGAAGCAGGCATACTCGATTAGGCGGTGGTTCATTTGGTAAGGAAACCTGAGGGCACGCTGCTGCTTTTTGCGGCAGCAGGCCTCGCTTCAATATTTTTACTTGACTTTTCTGTGGCGAAACCAAACAGGATACTAAGCGGCGTGGGACTCGGAGCATTCGAATTCCTTGGCTTATATGCAGGTATGCTCGTTCTGGTCTTTGCGGTAATAATAGTCTCATCTGTTCAGAGGGATGGAAGAAAAAGACATATTATATCAGGGATGGCAGCTTCCGCAGGAATTGCGGCGCTGCTTCTTTCTGTCGGTCCTATGGCTTCTGAAGCCCTGCCTTCAGGTACGTCTCCAAGGATAAGCATAGCTCCCGGATGGTACTTAACCCTTCTCTGCCTGTACATCATACTGGGGACATCACTGAGAAGGCTTAAAGGAAACAGTGCGCTTAAGTATGCCATGGTTATCATCGCGGCAGCCTCCGCAGTTTTTGCGGTTGCATCCGGAGGCTTGACCGACCTTTCCATCATGAAGGAATATCAGGTGAAGAAATCACAGTTTGCCGGAAACCTGCAGACACACCTGTTCCTTTCCTTTGGGTCCACACTGGCTGCCGCGCTTATTGCAATGCCGTTCGGATACCTTGCATACAAGAAGCCGGGACTTGAGGGAAGGATAATGACACCCATGGCCTTCTTCGAGACAATACCCTCACTGTCACTGTTCGGGATACTGATGGTGCCGCTCGGTTATCTCGGAAGCATAGGGATCTTCAGGGTGATTGGAGTGAGCGGCATAGGCTGGGCACCGGCATTCATAGCGCTTACCCTTTACGGGCTTCTGCCGATCGCGCGGAATACCCTGGCTGGGTTCAGGAATGTCGACATCGGAGTGGTTGAGGCTGCAGAAGGAATGGGAATGGGAAAGGGCAGGGTGCTATGGAAGATCGAGCTCCCGTTGGCTTTTCCCGTAATATTTGCAGGGATAAGGGTTGCGCTTGTCCAGGCAATAGGTGGTGCAGTACTCGCTGGCCTTGTCGGAGGCGGCGGACTTGGAAGCTTTGTTTTCCTGGGCCTTGCAGAAGCCTCGAGCGACCTGGTGCTGCTTGGAGTGATACCAATAGTCCTTATGACGCTTGCAGGAGACACTCTTATGAAGGCGGCGGTAAAAAGACTTGAGATAGGAGGTGCCGTATGATCAGGCTGGAACATGTGACAAAGGATTATGATGGCTTCAGGGCCTGCGATGACGTTACCTTCACTGTGGAGAAGGGAGAGATCCTGGTCATCCTTGGACCCTCAGGCTGCGGAAAATCAACGACGCTGAGGCTCATAAACAGGATGGTGGAGAGGACTTCAGGTACCATAGAGGTAAAGGGCAGGAACGTGGATTCAGTCAAGGGCGAAGAGCTAAGGCGTGGGATCGGCTATGTCATACAGAACACTGGGCTTTTCCCTCATATGAGGGTGGATAGGAATATTGCGACGGTTCCGTCAATACTCGGGTGGGAGCAGGAAAGGATCGATGAACGTGTTAGGGAGATGCTTGACCTTGTAGGACTTGACAATGACAGGTATTCGAAAAAGTACCCAAGGGAGCTCTCCGGAGGGGAAGCACAGAGGGTTGGAGTCGCAAGGGCACTTGCTTCCGATCCTGACATAGTGCTTATGGATGAACCCTTTGGGGCAGTGGACCCCATAAACAGGCTGAGGCTCCAGAAGGAATTCTCCCAGATTCAGAGGAAGCTCCATAAGACAGTGGTTTTTGTGACTCACGATGTTGAGGAGGCCATGCTTCTTGGTGACAGGATATGCATCATGAGGCAGGGGAAGGTAGTGCAGATCGGAACGCCAGAGGAGATAGTCCTTACACCCAGCGATGATTTCGTTGAGAGCTTCTTCGGAGCTGAAGGTGCGCTGAAGCTTCTTTCAAGATACAGGGCAGCTGATTATGCCGACGCTGTGCCTTCGCAGGGGTCGCCGCTTCAGGCGGACTCAAGCCTGAAGGAGGCCCTCGCTTCGATGATACTTGAGGGCAGGGAAAGGATTCCTGTAGGAAAGGGAAGCATCGCGCTTTCATCTATACTGGATGCCCTGAGGAGAGAAGGATCATGAAGCTGAAGAGCATTCTCCCGGTTGCAGCCCTTACAGCAGTACTTGTGGTCATGCTCATATTCTCCAGAGAATTCGAGATCTTCATGTACGATATCTTTGACACAAAGACACAGACCGGCTCAAGGACACCTCTCCTGGTGCTTTTCACACAGCACCTGAACATGGTGGTCATCTCAGGTATAATTGCAGTGGCACTGGGGCTTGCCCTGGGGATATTCATAAGCTCAGGGTACGGCAGGGAGTACAGGGATGCATTCGAGGAAATAATAAGCCTGGGACAGGCATTCCCGTCAGCGGCCCTTCTTGCCCTGGTGGTACCGGTAGTAGGCTATGGCTCTGAAGGCGCGCTCATAGCTCTCGTCATATACGCACTCATGCCCATCGTCTACAACACCTATGCCGGACTCACGGGAGTGGACCCGGATTGTATAGAGGCTGCAAGGGGCATGGGAATGGAGGACAGAAGGATATTCACGAAGATAAGGCTGCCGCTTGCAGCCAACGTGATCCTTGCCGGTATCCGGACATCACTTGTCATCAACATAAGCGCGGCAACCCTTGCTGCAGCTGTGGGAGCCGGAGGGCTCGGAGTACTTGTGGTAAACGGAGTCAAGGCATTCGATCCGGTCCTGATACTGGAAGGCGCGATACCGGTATCCCTTATGGCTGTGATCGCTGACCTGGTGATGAAGGAAATTGAAAAGAAGCTTAGCTATAATTGAAAGGACCCGGAGATCCGGGTCCTTCGACATTATCTGGCATTTTTGTACTTCAGGCTTTCCTGCTTACCTTTCCATCCATTATAGCAAGGAGGAATTTTGCGGCACCTTCGTGGTCATTGTCGTCGCTTATATAGTCTGCGATCTTCAGAAGCTGGTCCACTGCATTGGACATGGCTCCTTTTATTCCTGCGATCCTGATCATTGAGGTGTCGTTGTAGTTATCGCCTATGGCTGCCACATCATCGAGGCTTATGCCCTTCAGCTCGCAAAGGTGCTTCAGTGCCTCCCCCTTGGAGGCTTTGCTGGAGGTGACCTCAAAATTGTATTTCCATGACGAGAAGGTCAGAAGGTTCTTGTTCATTGAGAAATGGTCCATGCCGCTTCTTATCTTGTGCTTGTATGCGCTGATGCTTGATATTGTGTTCGCATGGTCAATGCTTGCAAGTATGTCATCAAGAGTCGGGACAATCTTAAGGTTGCCCTGTGAAAGTACCAGTCCGAGAACGTCCTTGTAGAGCTGTTCCCTTTTCTCTGAATCCTTGCCGAGATCCTCGAGCTCCTGCTTGAGCAGATCTATGCTTCCCTTTGTCACGTAAGTGTACTCATCAGTTGATGCTTCAAACTCCAGGCTATGGTCCTCCAGATACTTCATCGCTGCAGCTGCCTCACCTATCGGTATGGAGGTTGTCATAAGCTTTTTCCCGTCCTTGTCATGAAGGCTGGCTCCATTGCTGGAAATGACATAAGGAGAGATACCAAAACCGCTGATTTTTCCCATTATGTCAGCATACGACCTGCCTGATGCGATGCACACTTCAATACCAGCATCAACTGCCTTCCTGAGTGCCTCGATCCCGAATTCTGTTGACCTGTGTTCCGAGTCCAGCAATGTTCCGTCAAGATCTGTAACAAATAATCTCATAAACTTCCTCCTGAACTTTGTTGACCTCAGTATAACACCTGAATAGGTTTTCAAAGAACTGAAAATTACTAAAAATCATTCAGGCTGCTGGAATATCAGTTCATAATGCATAATTTCACCCTGTAAACGTTTTGACAGAAGATTGCGTTGGTGATAACCTGAATATTGGATATAAGGATACCGCAGCTTTTGGCGGTCAAGGAGGAATTTTATGAACTCTGGTTACTTCGCAGAACCGTTCAGGATCAAGATGGTAGAACCAATAAGGGTCCTTTCGGAAGAAGAAAGGCTTGCAAGAATACAAGAGGCAGGCTTCAATGTGTTCAATCTCAGGGCGGAGGATGTCTACATAGACCTTCTTACTGACAGTGGTACCGGAGCCATGAGCGCAAGGCAGTGGGCCGGGATGATGATGGGTGACGAATCCTACTCGGGTGCAAGGAGCTATTACAGCCTGATGGATTCATGCTCTGAGGTCTTCGGCTACAGGTATTTCCAGCCGGTCCATCAGGGAAGGGCAGCGGAGAAGGTGGTGATGCCTATCCTTCTTGGCAAAGGAAAGATATCCATTGCAAACATGCACTTTGACACAACGAGGGCGCATGTGGAGATAGCCGGTGGAAGGGCCATCGACTGCGTCGTAGCTGAAGCCGAGGATACGGCAAGCGAAGCACCGTTCAAGGGGAACATGGATATCGATGGACTCAGGCTTCTTGTGGAAGAGCACGGAAGGGAAAAGGTGGGGGTGGTCATAATGACCATAACCAACAACAGCGCAGGAGGACAGCCCGTTTCAATGGAGAACATCAGGGAGACAGCTCATATTTGCTGCGAATTCGGGATCCCATTCATGATCGACGCGGCTAGATTCGCTGAAAATGCCTTCTTCATAAAGGAAAGGGAGCCCGGATACAAGGATGCCGCCATCGAAGAGATCGTAAGGGAATGCTTCTCCTATGCCGACCTTTTCACCATGTCGGCAAAGAAGGATGCCATCGTGAACATAGGCGGGCTCATAGGAGTAAGGGAGGATAGGGAGCTATTCGAGAAGGTGAAGGCGGCGACGATACCCTCCGAAGGCTTCATATCCTATGGCGGACTTGCGGGAAGGGACCTTGAGGCCATGGCCATTGGCCTGAAGGAAGGTATAGACCTTGATTACCTCAGGTACAGGATAGGACAGTCAAGGTATCTTGGCGAAAGGCTTAAGGAGGCGGGGATCCCATTCCAGTCTCCTGCCGGAGGGCATGCCATATTCGTGGATGCCGGAAAGCTCCTGCCGCACATTCCCTACAATGAGTTTCCGGCACAGGCTCTTGCGATCGAGCTATACAAGGAAGCCGGAATAAGGGCCTGCGACATCGGGTCCTTCATGCTTGGAAGGGATCCTGACACCAGGGAGCAGCTGAAGTCGAAATTCGAGTTCACAAGGCTTGCGATACCCCGGAGGGTATACACCCAGTCACATCTTGATGTTGTGGCAGATGCTCTGGCAGAAATAAAGAAAAGGTCTGACAAGCTCAGGGGCTACAGGATAACCTGGGAGCCGGATGTGCTCAGGCATTTCACTGCAAGACTGGAACCGATAGGGTAGTATTTATTGCCGGCAGAAACTGTTCTGCCGGTATTTCCATGCTTATTTTTGCTTATGTTCACAAAAAATACATGGCATTTGCTACAATGATATAAATAGGGATGAAGGAAGGTAAGAGATGGAAGAAAGAAGTAATTTAAGGAAAGCGGCTATGATATTCCTGTTCTTCGTAAGGATCGGAGCATTCACCTTCGGCGGAGGCTGGTCTATCCTTGCACAGATGCAGAAGGAATTCGTGGAAAAGAGGCAGTGGCTTACAAACGAGGAGCTTATGGACATAGCCTCGGTGGGCAGGTCGCTGCCTGGAATCATGATAACAAATATAAGCGTGATCTTCGGATACAGGATGGGAGGTGCGGTGTGCGGCACAGCAGCGGCAATTGGGGTCAGCCTTCCTTCAATAGTGATCCTGTCTGTCGTGACGCTTTTCTATGACAAGCTGAGGGATACTCCCTACATGGCAAGTGCATTCATTGGGATAAGGGCTGCAGTCGTCCCTATAATCGGTTCAGCGGCACTGGCGCTTAGGAAGGCATCCCTTAAGGATACTGCCGGATGGGTCATTGCGGGAGCGGCAGTCCTTCTTGGTCTCTTCACTGATATCTCAAACATATGGGTGGTCGTTGCAGGGGCCGCTGCGGGACTCGCTATAAAGGGAGGTGGGGACAATGGTGCTTCTTGACCTTTTCACGGCATTTGTAAAGATTGGTTTCACAAGCTTCGGAGGATTGTCAATGATACCTCTGATAAGCTCGGAGATGACGATAAATGGATGGATGACATCCACTGAGGTCCTAGATATCGTGGCTATAGCCGAGATGACGCCGGGGCCACTCGGAATCAACGCAGCCACCTTTGCAGGAATGCGTGTGGCGGGTATTCCCGGAGCCCTCAGCGCGACCCTCGGAGTGCTTGTCCCCAGCCTCACGCTTACAATGGCTGCAGCGATATTCCTCTCAGCCTTCAGAGACAATCTGATCCTCAAGAGGATAATGACCGGTGTAAGGCCGGTGTGTATGGGACTGATACTTGCCACCATGGTTTCCCTGGGACGTGAAAGCTACTTTGCAGGAAGCGAGCCCATATGGACCGGAATAGCAATAGGTCTTGTGGAATCATTCGTAATTTTCAGATGGAAGCCGGGGGTCCCTGTCATAATTGCATCTGCAGCTGTTATGGGGCTGGTCTTCGCATGACATGAATTTAATGTCATATTAGAAAATGATGCAGGATTACATTTTAAATCTTTCATTTTTCGCTGCAGGGACTGCGTGTCAGTATTGACATGCGAGTGTGCATAATATACAATTCACTTAATATTTATCCATAATCATCATCTATCATACGGGAGGGTACGAATAATGAAAAGAAAGTCAATACTGACTCTTGCAGTCGCCATGTCAGCGGTAATGCTGCTGTCAGCCTGCGGAAAGAAAGAGACCTCGATAAGACTTGCAACTGGTGGAAATACCGGAACCTACTACGCATTCGGTACTGCGGCAGGGCAGATACTCGGTGAAAAGGCAGGGGTATCCTTCAATATACAGTCTACTGGTGCTTCAAAGGCCAACATACAGCTGATAGCTGCCAAGGAAGTCGAAATGGCCATAGTCCAGAACGACGTCATGGACTATGCTTACAATGGCACAGACCTCTTCGAGAAGGACGGCGCTGTCAAGGGATTCTCGGCAATGGCTGCCATATACGCTGAGGTCGTGCAGATAGTTGCAGACCCTTCAGCTGGAATCACAAGCATCGCTGACCTCAAGGGCAAGAGCGTATCTGTAGGAGATGCAGGAAGCGGAGTCGAGTTCAATGCGAAGCAGATACTCGAAGCATACGGCATAACCTTTGATGACATAAGCAAGCAGAACCTGAGCTTCTCGGCATCAGCTGATGCGTTCAAGGATGACAAGATAGATGCGTTCTTCTGCACTGCAGGAGCACCTACCACAGCGATAATGGACCTTGTTACAACCAAGGAGATCACGATACTGAATGTTGAGGCTGACAAGGCTGCAGCTCTTATGGCAGCGCATCCATTCTATACCGTATACGAGATACCTGCAGGAACCTACAAGGGTGTCGACGTTGCTACCAGTACTCTTGCTGTTAAGGCGACGCTCATAGTAGCTGACAGCCTGGATGAGACTACCGTCTACAACCTGACAAAGGCCCTCTTCGAGAACAAGGATGCCATAGCATCAGCTCATGCGAAGGGCAAGGAGCTTGATACGACATACGCAGTTGAAGGAATATCCATCCCATTCCACAAGGGTGCTGAGAAGTACTTCCGTGAAATCGGGATAATGAAGTAGAATGAGAAGGCGGAGACTTCTTGCCGTATCTGTTGCGGCTATCTTAGTGGCAGTCTCCGCCTTTTGCTTTGCGGCATTTCGGCAGAAGAAGCTTGTGGTGTACGATGCTGACTCTAAAGAGGTGTATGGCTCCTGGCCTGTAGAGGATGGAACAAGGTTCACTGTGGAATTCATCCACTCGGTCAACAAGAGTCCGGTAAAGGATGAGTTTGAAACAAGGGGAAACGAAATCTTTGCAGTAAGGACAATCTACAGCTCATTTGGCGCCGGGGTGCAGACAGAGCTCAGGGACGGAGAGAAACTGGAGTATGATGAGAACGGGAACATGGTGGTGTCTGGATTCGACCTGAAGTTTGAAAGGCTTAACTTCATTGTCGGGACGGTATACGACCATGTACTTGCGATTGGCGATGAGGTGGTAAGCCTTACTGAACTATGTGGGAAGAATTCCGCAGTGGTTTTTGAAATCAGATAGATACGGCATATTATTTAGAAAGAAGTGATTGGTTTTGAAAGACAATGAAATCAGGCCGAAGAGCCTAATAGAGGAAGCTGAGGTAGACGCCAAGGAAATCGGCGACCTTATGGCCGAATTCGACAGGGAGTCGAACACGAGGCATTTTGCAGGGACACCTCTTCTTATAGTAAAGGGTCTGCTGATTGCATTTACGCTTTACGTATTCTGGATGACGCTGATCGCGACTCCTCCGGAGCAGGTCAGAAGGTCATCATTCATTGGACTCCTTATATTCCTTGGATATATCAACTATCCCATAAAGAGGAGCCATGCGAAGAGGGTAAACCAGGTGCCATGGTATGACTGGATCTTTGCCTTTGCAGGAGGCGGAGCGTTCTTCTATTATGTCATTAACTTCGAGGAAATAGTTGGCAAGGCAGTAAACATCGGAACCGTTGAAATTGTAGTGGGAATAATAGGTATAATTCTTCTTGTTGAACTCTGCAGAAGGGTCGTCGGTCTACCGATACTTGTTGTAGCGGGAATTTTCGTGGGATACGCGTTCTACTCGGGGTACTCACTTAGAAGAGTCGTTCATCAGCTCTTCTATACTACTGATGGAATAATAGGAACTCCGCTTGGAGTATGCGCCACGTTCATTGTGCTTTTCATCATCCTCGGAGCTTTCCTTGAGAAGACAGGCATCGGAACGTTCTTCATAGACATCGCGAATTCCCTTGCAGGGTACGCATCAGGCGGACCGGCCAAGGTAGCGGTAATATCAAGCGCCCTTGAGGGAATGTATTCAGGAAGCTCAGTTGCAAACACAGTCGGAAGCGGAAGCGTAACCATACCGGTAATGAAGAAGACCGGCTATACTCCTGAATTTGCTGCAGCTGTTGAAGCGGCGGCATCAACCGGAGGACAGATAATGCCTCCTATAATGGGTGCGGCAGCATTCCTCATGGCTGAAATGACAGAGACACCATATGCCACCATAGCGCTGTCAGCAGTGCTTCCGGCACTTCTCTACTTCACAGGCATCTTCATGATGATCCATTTCGAGGCGAAGAAGCTGGGTCTTAAGGGACTGCCTAAGGAAAGCATCCCGAAGTTCGGTAAGCTTATGCTCAAGAAGGGATATCTCTTCCTTCCGATAGTTGTCCTTTCAACACTGATGAGCATGGGCAGGACTCCTGCTTATTCAGCGGTGTATGCAATAGTAACCGCAGTTGTAGTCAGCATGTTCAGCAAGGAGACAAGGCTCACTCCGAAGACCTTCGGTGAGGCCCTTGAAAACGGAACAAGGAATACTGTAGGCGTAGCGATAGCATGCGCAATCGCGGGAATAATAGTTGGTATAGTCACACTTACAGGACTTGGACAGGACCTTCTTAATGTCCTCATGTCTGTTGCGGGAACCAGCAAGTTCCTGGCACTGTTCCTTACCATGATCAGCTGTATCATACTTGGCATGGGTGTCCCGACCACTGCCAACTATGTAATCATGGCGACGATAACCGCCCCGATAGTAATGCAGATGGGAGTTCCGATGCTTGCGGCTCACATGTTCGTTTTCTATTTCGGCATAGTGGCAGACATCACACCGCCTGTAGCCCTGGCTGCTTATGCAGGCTCCGCCATAGCGAAGTCGGATCCGTTCAAGACGGGAGTCACGGCGACAAGGCTTGCGATAACGGCATTCATCGTGCCGTACATATTTGCCTTCAACCCGGCAATGCTTCTAATCGACACGAATGCGCTCGAGGTCGTGCAGATAGCCATTACCTCATTCATAGGTATATTCGGTGTAGCGGCAGGTATGGAGGGCTTTATGTTCACAAACCTAAAGCCATGGGAGAGAGTTGTGGTAATAATCGGCGGACTGCTTCTGATTGACCCGAACATAATAACGGATGTTGTGGGAGTTGCAGTCATTGGCCTTATGGTACTTTCCCAGATAGCAAAATCGAAGAAGCTTAAGCTTGCCTCATAGAAAGTATCAGGGCCCGGTGGATTTTATTCACCGGGCCTTAATAATTTGCATATATGATTAATATGAAGTAAATTTGAACTCAAGGTAAATTCTATCCCCATCTCATAGCATTCGGGGGAACATGTTGTATAATTAAGTAAAGAAGAACCGGGGGAGGGCTGAAAATGCTTAAGGTAGTTAAAAGAAGAGGCAATATTGTCGATTTCAATCCGGACAAGATTCGCACGAGTGTAGCAAACAGCGCTGAGGATGCCAAAATTTATCTTAATGAACGTGAGCTTGAGCTGATAGCGAATGAAGTCCAGAAGATCATATCAGATGTCAGGGGACCTGACGGCACGACTTCCTCCTATGAGATAAGGGGAGTTGTGGTAAGGGTTCTGAAGAACATGGGCTACAAGGATATAGCAAGACTTTTTTACGAGGGAAAGCAAGCCTGACAAAAGTTGACTGCAGGCAGAAGGAGGCTGGAATATGGAGCTTATAATCGTAACGGGAATGTCGGGATCAGGGAAGTCAGTGGCAGTAAATGCGCTTGAGGACATAGGCTTCTATTGCGTAGATAATCTTCCTCCTGAATTCATCCTTCCGTTCGCCAAATTCCAGTCGAAATCTGAAGTTGCCGACAACAAGCTGGCGCTTGTCGTTGATTCTAGAAGCAAGGACCTTTTTCCAAAGTTTTCAGATGAGCTTAGGAAGCTGGATGGTGAGCACATAGAGTACAACATTCTTTTCCTTGACTGCTCTGACCAGACACTCCTGAAGAGATACAAGGAGACAAGGAGAAAGCATCCGCTAATGGACAGCGAGAAGTCTTCACTTGAGATGGCCATAAGCAGGGAAAGGCAGAATTTTGAGGTGATAAGGGGTAAGGCTGATTTTGTCATCGACACTACCTTCCTTTCCGCTGCCAAGCTGAAGAAGCTGGTAACAGAGAGCTTCACTCAGACCAAGGGAGAATACATGCAGGTCAAGACCGTATCCTTCGGCTACAAGTTCGGGATACCTTCAGACGCTGACCTCGTATTCGACCTCAGGTATCTGCCGAATCCGTTCTACATCTCAGAGCTGAGGGACCACACGGGACTGAATGATGATGTATATGAATATGTCATGTCAAATCCCCTTGCTGACGAGCTGTTCAGGAAGCTTCAGGACCTTGTCGAATACCTGATCCCGCTTTATGTGGAGGAGGGGAAGAGCCAGCTGGTAATAGCATATGGATGCACTGGCGGCAAGCACAGGTCAGTGTCGTTCGCGCGAAAGACGGCGGAGTATTTCAGGGAGAAGGGTCTTAATGTGGTAGAATACCACAGGGACATCGACAGGAAAAATGACGGGACCCATTAGGAGGACATTATGGAAATTCTGCTTCTGATTCCACTATTCATAATTGGTTCGATATTCACGATAATTCTCATAGCGGTACTGTTCTCCAAATCTGTCTTGAAAGCGGCAAAACACCATCAGCACATGGACAGTCAGTCCCGGAGCTGGGATTCAGGAAGCTCAAGAAAGACTGGTGAGCTGATGTACAAGGAGAATGCTACGGATGAGATCCGAAGTTCTTCCGGCAGTAAGGTACCAATGGCGGACCTGGAGGACAAGTTCAGGGAGGCGAATATAGAATACTCCGAGAGAAGCACAAAGACCAGGCGAAAGTGACGCAGGAGAGAATTATGGATTTTTACGAAAGGTACCACGAATTGAAAAGAAGGCATGCTGATGCCTTCGAAATGCAAACAGATGCTGAAGAAACCGAGGATGAATTCCTCAGGAGGCTTCCGCTCCGGGAAAAGCTGGCAGACGATGTGTTCGAGCTTGCCTCTGAATATGTGAGGTCTGAACTGGAAAAGTCAGGCAAACCACTGGATATCGTACTGTATCCGGCATACATACTGGATACCTTCGAGGAATCGGAAACGCCGGAATACCTGTTCACGTATCTCAAAGACATAATAAAATATGAGGACATAATAGAAGGAAGCGTAGTTGAAAGGGTAAACAGGATGAGATGAGATCTCCTGTCTACCCTTTCTTTTTGGTTATTATTTTACTCCATAGAGGTCAAAATCAGGAGTGTAGGACTCGCTTTGTGATTCGCTGTCCTGGATGAGGCAGTTCGTTATTCCAAGTGATGCAGCGTAGGATACCACTGACCTGTACTGGGATGCTGAAAGCCTCACACCAAGCTTCTCGTGTCCGATCGCCCTGTGCATGGGCACATACTGGTTCATTATGCTTATATATATGCTGTCCCCGTAGGTCTCATACAGGTGCTTCAGGACAAGCTTCGAGTCCAGAGCGAGGCTTGGCAGGCACAGGTGCCTTACTATCATTCCCTTGACCATCATGCCTTTTTCATCAAGGATGAATGGGCCGGTCTGCCTGTACATTTCTGCTATTGCAGCCTTAGCGGTATTGAAATAGTCCTTTACTCCTGAATACTCCTCAGCATGACTATCCCTGAAGTATTTAAGGTCAGGAAGATAGACATCAATTAGCCCGTCCAGGCCTTTCAGCGCTTCAACGCTCTCGTAGCCGGATGAGTTATAGACTATCGGTATGCCCAGACCTCTTGCCTTTGCTTCCCGCAGCACTTCCGGAAGGAATGAAGCGTAGTGCGTAGGTGTGACCAGGTTTATGTTCTCTGCGCCCATGTCCCTAAGCTCGAAAAAGATCTCAAGGAGCCTCTCGTCAGAGACGTAGGTTCCCTGAAGGCCTTCCGATATCTCATGGTTCTGGCAGAATATGCATCTCAGGCTGCAGCCTGAGAAAAAGACTGTCCCCGACCCTTCGCTTCCGGATATCATCGGCTCCTCATATGGATGCAGGTACGCCTTCGCGAGCTTGAATTCCCTTGTCGTTCCGCAAAAGCCCCTGACCTTGCTCCTGTCTATCCCGCAGTTCCTCGGACAGCTTCTGCAATCCATAATCTCAAATCCTTTCATTCATCATGCTGTATAGTATACCAGAAGAGTTTGATCCGGAAAAGCGAGGTCTACCGCAGGTGTTTGCGACGTGGTATTATGAGGATGTATGAAAAGAAGTGGTGAGAAAATGACAGGATCAGATGGAAAAGCATACAGGAGCCTTAACGGCTTCCTTAGGGAGAAATTTGGAGAGAAAGTATACAAGATAAGCCTCGACGGCGGATTTTCATGTCCGAACAGGGATGGTACATTAAGCAGGACCGGATGCCTGTTCTGCAGCGAGAGGGGGTCCGGCGATTTTGCCGGAGACAGGGATTTTTCGATAGGCAGGCAGTTTGACGACATCAAAGGGATGATGGAGAAGAAATGGAAGAATGGAAAGTACATAGCGTACTTCCAGGCCTATACGAATACATATGGAGAGCCGGATGAACTGAGGAGGAAATACAGGGAGGCCGTCGGAAAGGAAGGTGTTGTCGCCCTGTCTATAGCGACAAGACCGGACTGTCTGGGAGACGAGGTCCTTGATGTCATAGAAGAATTCAGCGGCGAAGTCTATACGTTCATCGAGCTTGGTCTGCAGACAGTCAGTGATGTGACAGCTGCAAGGATAAACAGGGGCTACAGCCTTGAAGTGTTCGAGAGAGCCCTTGCTGACCTTCGCTCGAGGGGTATCGACGTGGTAGTTCACATCATATTCGGACTGCCCGGAGAAACCAGGGAGGATATGCTGAAAACTGTAGAGTACCTTTCAGGCAAGGATATTCAGGGAGTGAAGTTTCATCTCCTTCATGTGATGAAGAACACTCCCATGGAAAAGATACTTGAGAATGGAAGCCTCAGGCTCATGGAAATGGATGAGTATGTTGAAACGGTATGCATGGCGGTTTCCATGCTTCCGCCTGATATTGTGATCCACAGGCTGACAGGTGATGCGCCGAGGGAGCTTCTTCTGGGACCCATGTGGTCTCTCAGGAAGTGGGAGGTTCTTAATTCAATCGACAGATATTTCAGTGAAAATGGACTGTATCAGGGGAAAAACTGCGTGATCAGATAAACGCATTGAACAAAGGAGGAGCAGCATGAGAATAGACATAGCAATTTCCGGTGACCACATCAATGCGGACCTTGTGAAGGGGAAGACTGTCATTGTAGTAGACACCCTCAGGGCTACAACGGTCATAATAACGTCCCTGGTCAACGGGGCAAAGAGCGTTGTGCCGGTATCAACCGTAGAGGATGCCTTAAGCATAATGAAGAGGATGGAGAATGCGGTACTTGGAGGGGAGCGGAAGGCAAAGAAAATCGAGGGATTCAATTTTTCGAATTCGCCCCTTGAGTATTCCAAGAGTGCAATAAGCGGCAAGAATGTAATACTGACGACAACCAACGGTACAAAGGCCATTTCAAAGTCGAAGGACGGTGCCAGGGTTCTGATCGGAGCCCTTGTGAATGCAAAGGCGGTGGCAAGGAAGGCACATGGCTTCCTTGAAGACATAATCATTGTGAATTCCGGTACAGACGGCAAATTCACGATGGACGACTTCATAACAGGCGGCGCGATAGTTGAGGAGATACTTGCAATGGGTAACGCAGAGCTTACCGACATAGCAAAGACTGCGCTCCTCATATACAGGAGCCACAAGGACATAAGGAGCTACGTAAGGGAGGCTGCGCACTACAGGATACTTGAAGAACTGGGACTTGATGATGACATAGACTTCTGCCTTCAAAAGGACATTTTTGCAATAGTCCCCGAATTCGACCACGGTGTCATAAAGCTGCCTGAGGGACAGATCAGCATGCTGTGACTTGAATGTGATGCAGACAAGTTTGCTCGGGTGATGGCCAGAAAAACATTAATAAAGCAATGATATTATTTGTATTTATTTGGATGACAAAAGGCTAAAGGCTGAAATGAAATTAAACAATGGTGCTGTTGCAAATCTAGAAATTC
>DIXH01000005.1 GCA_002428605.1 Clostridiaceae bacterium UBA6085 | reverse complement strand
GGTTAGAAGTATTGAAGACTATTAGTTAAAAATGAAGAAAGTACCCTGCTATGCGGCAAATAATGCTGCAAGGCAGGGTACCTTTATTTTGTAAGCATTGGATCTTATGACCTTTAACTACTAGAGGGCACTTTGATCAATCACAACGTGCAAGCATCAGACAAGCGAAGCTGCACTGTCAAAGCCGCTCTGGACAGCGTTCATGATCTTTCCGACAACTGCTGAATCGCCTACGTTGATCACTTTTTCAAATTTGTCCTTGATCTCTCCATACAGCTCATCATTGGGACGGGCACCCATTGATATTATCACCATATCTGCAGGAATGCTCACAGACTCACTTGTCTGAATGTTTTCTGAGACAACTGCTGCGTCCTCCACTGCAAGAAGCTTATGTGACATCCTGACATCGACTCTGCTGCCCTTTGCATAACCGATGGCAAGCAGATGGTCAACAGGAAGTGCTTCATAGTTCGGCTCTGGCAGCATATCGATCACTGTGACCTTGTTTTTTCTCGCTGCGAAGGTAGCTGCGGTTTCAAGTCCTGTAAGACCGGCACCAACGATAACGACTTCCTTGCCTGATATATCCGGGAAATCATCAAGGACATCCCTGATCATGAAGACATTTGCCTTGTCTATGCCCTTAACAGATCTTGGAAATATCGGATCTGAGCCTGTAGCTATGAAGACTGCGTATGGGTTCAGTTTTTCTATGTCCCCAATCGTAGCTTTTGTGCCCAGCCTAAGATCTATGTTCAGACGCTCTATCTGCTTCATATAATAGTCTATGTGCCAGTTGACCTTTGATTTTCCGTCAGGTATGGCACCGATCCTCTCCATACCTCCGATCTTCTTTTCGGCCTCGAATATTACCGGCTTGAATTTCCTCTCAGCCAGAGTGACTGCAGCCTCAAGTCCGGCAGGTCCGGCGCCGACTACAGCTACTGTTCGCCCGTTTCCATCATAGGACAATGATACATTTTCAGATTCCCTCAGTGCCAGCGGATTCACAGCACAGCCTGACTTTCCCGGAGGACAGTAGTCGAAGCAGCTCATGCATGAAATACAGGTACGCATCTCAGCTTCGCGGCCTTCAGAAAGCTTGTTGATCCATTCAGGCTCTGCGAACAACCCTCTGCCTATGCCGATCATGTCGCACAGTCCTTCTTCAAGTATTCTTTCCGCATATTCAGGATGCCTTATGTCTCCGGTGGCTGCCACAGGTATAGTGACCGAGTCCTTTACGGTCTTTGCGAACGGAACCTTCCAGCCTTCCTCCCTGTGCCCGTCAGACGACATTCCGGTAAGGTCTGTGAGGCCTCCGCCTGCACTTACCGTTATCATGGAAGCTCCTGCCTTTTCCAGTAGGGCTGAGGCTTCAGCTGCGCGTTCCGGAGTCATGCCTCCCGGTGTAAGGTCAGTACCGTTTATCTTAACGACTATCGTGAAATCATCCCCACATGCTGCGCGGATACCCTGAAGCGATTCTACTGAAAAGCGCATCGCATTTTCAACTGTATCAGCACCGTATTCATCGGTTCTCTTGTTGAAGAGCGGTACTGCGAACTGTTCTGGCAGATAATTATGGGCGATGTGGAATTCCACCCCGTCTGCTCCGCTCTTCCTGATCCTTACGCAGGCATCGCTGAACATTTTCTGGAGTCCATGTATTTCATCTATCGTCCAATCCGCAACCTGTTTCACATCCTCCGGCTTGCAGCCGTAAGGGGTTACTCCCGGATGCCATGGCTGGAGGAAAATCTTTGCTCCGGCTGCATGGACTGCATCGACCAGTCTGGTAAGCCCCGGTATGAACTTATCATCATAAAGTCCGGGCTGCATCGGAAGTGTGGAGGGATACAGAGGGTCGACTATGCATGCACCGGGAATCACCAGCCCGGCGCCACCCCTTGCTCTTGCAGCATAGTACGCAATCTGTCGGTCAGTCACGAAGTTGTCAGGTGTTGACAGGTATTTTGCCATGGCCAGATAAATCACGCGGTTCTTTAGCTCCACATTTCCAACTCTGATCGGGGACAGGATCTTTTCGTACATGTCTCAATACTCCACCTTTCAAATTAGATTCATTCAATTTCACCGGGCAGCATCATATTATGATATCGCCATTCAAACTAATTGTATTCCTAAAAGCAAACATGTTCAATGAAATTGAGTGAATATTCAAAAATAAGAGACCTGACCTATTGCTCTATAAGATGAAAAATTCATAATAGATTCCAATGCCGTGACGGGGTTTTAAGGGACCGTATTATTCGTTGGAATGATCAATAAAATCTGTTCTTTCGACTGCCATAGCCAGGGCAACGCAGTGCTTGCAGAATACGGTGGTGGGCTTTCCGAGACATGAGCACTTCCAATTCAACCCATCTTCCGAAATTACTATCATAGTCCTTCGTGTCTGTCCTCCTGAAACCTTAGCTTCAGCGCGGTTATCATCCGCAGAGAGGATCTCGACACCTCCTGATTTGAAGATCTCTTCCCCAAGCCTTATGTTGGATGGGGTCGCGAGTCGTGTAATAAAGCCTATTCCAAGTGAATCCTTAAGCTTCAAGGTCGTCTCCTCCATTTCACTCATGGTTCTGACATTATGATAGCATTTCGGTGCCTTTATTGCTTCAGAAGGGATTTTTGACGAAATTTAATTTTTGCAGTAACCGGCAAGCCGCAACGGATAACGGGTATCCGCTGTTTTGCGTCTTATAGTGGAATTCGATGTTTGGTGTCGAAGGCTGTGCTTTAAAAAAATACCCGCACATGAGATGGTTAACAAATATAGCTATTGTATTTTAAAACTGATTATAATAATATCGAAAAAACTCGGTTGACAATAATAGGTATAAAGTAAGCATTGTTATAAATATTATATTTTATGTTAAAATCGAATCACATTAAATCGTTTGATATAAATATATAGTTGAGGTGAGTGCGATGCTTAAGATGTTTGGTAGACTGAAAAAGGAAGAAGAAGGTCAGGTACTTGTTGCTGCTGCAATGATGATGACGCTGTTTTTGTCCATCGGGGCATTCGTGCTGGATTATGGACTTGTAACGCTGCAGAAGGTGCAGCTTCAGAATGCTGCAGATGCGGCGGCTCTTGCCGGGGCACAGTCTGTTGACATGATAACAGAGAGCGCATTAGATACGCTCATATATGAATATGCTGATGCTAATGTCGAGAACTCACTGTTCAAGTCTGAGCTCACAGTCCAGAAGACTTATGTGAGCAAAGCAACAAAGACACTGACGGTAAAGGTCAGCCAGAAGGTCGAGACTCTGTTCGGAGGGCTGTTCGCAAAGGATTCAGTTATTTCAGCTGATGCTACTGCGAAGCTGACAAGGGTCTGGAACGGTGAAGCGCTTCCATTCATCAACTATGTCAAGGCACCTGAGGAGAATACCGTGAACACCCTTTGGGACCATGTTGAAGTGGGACTTGCTGACAGGATCGAGAAGAAGGAGTGCTCAATAGTCACAGATCCTGCTACCGGAAAGCTGTACTTCAGAGTCAATTATTCTGATGGCATAGACCTTCAGAATGGTGTTGACTCACAGATAAAGACAGACCTCAATACCATACTTGCACAGGGAAAGATACAGTATATATTCAGCCTGTCTCCTGAAGCGATTGCGTCCAATAAGTACAATCTTGAAAACAATACCCATGTTGATTTCAATGACCTGGTACTGATGAAGGTCGAGATAATGACATATGATGACAATGGAATAGACAGGAACATGTCTTTCAAGGTACTGGGATTGTATGACATAGTCAACGAGATATATCCTGAAACAGACTTCTACACATCAAGGGTTGAGGTAAGGCTCACGGAATAGGATGAGCATCTACAATTTATTCCTTCCTTATGCTATCCTTTAGATAAGAAATAGGGCATGGCCAAGAAGGGGTTACTTAGGATGCTTATTAGAGATGTTAAAATATCTGATGCCAGGGAGATAACTGCAATTTACAGGCGATACGTTACAGACAATGCGGTATCCTTCGAACTTGAACCTCCTGATGAGGTGGAGATGGCGAGAAGGATAGCAAAGGTCACCAAAGAGTACCCGTGGATCGTAATGGAAGAGGATGGGGATGTCCTTGGATACGCATATGCAGGCCGGTTCAGGGAGCGTAAGGCATATGACCCGACATCAGAACTCTCGGTTTATGTCGCTGACGTGCATCACAGGAAGGGTATCGGGAAAGCTCTCATTGAGGAGCTGATTGAAAGGCTTAAGGCCATGGGCATATACACAGTGATCGCCGGAGTGACGCTTCCGAATCCCGGAAGCGTGGCACTTGTTGAATCCTTCGGATTCAGGCATGTTGGTACATTTGAGAACGTAGGGCGAAAGTTCGGGAAATGGTATAGCGTTGCCATGTTCTCAATGAACATAAGGGATTATGACTGACAATGCATTTAATGTAAGGTGAAATTGGAAAATATTGAATGAAAAGCAGGAGGAATCCGGTTCGTGAATGCGAATCGGATTCCTTTTGGCTTCTCTGTATATGCTTCAGATCGCTGCGGATGTTGAATTTGAGCGAATGTGCTCATATGTGATAAAGGGCTCATGTTTTTTCTTATGAAACCGTATTGACAACTGTATGATAACGGTATAGTATGAGGTTGCGAGCAAGAATAAGCATAAACGAGCATAAATGAGCGGAGGCGTCGAGATGTTTGCTGAAGAAAGACAGGAAAAGATCGCAGCGATGCTTGAAGAAAAGAACAGTCTTAAGGTAACGGAGCTGGCGGAAGCGTTTGATGTTTCAGAGTCCACCATAAGAAGAGACCTTCAGGAAATGGAACATAAGAACCTTCTTACGAGGACACATGGCGGAGCTGTGGGAATCAACCAGAGGAATTTCGAACCGACGTACACTGAGAAATCAACTGAGAACCAGGATGCGAAGGCCCATATCGGAGATGTTGCAGCAGCGCTTGTCGGCGACGGTGATACTGTGATCCTGGATTCGGGGACAACGACATTCGAGATAGCAAAAAGGATAACAGCAAGGAACATCACGATAGTCACCAATTCTATAGATATCGCCAGCCTGATGTCGGAACGGGATTCTGTTGAAGTGGTACTTACAGGCGGAATACTGAGACATAATACCAGGGCTATGGTGGGACATCTTGCGGAGAGGGCGCTTTCAAACTTCAGGGCGGACATTGCATTCATAGGAGTTAACGGAATAAGCGTTGAAGACGGAGCGACCACACCAAACTTTGTGGAGGCACAGACTAAGAAAGCCATGGTCAATTCAGCCAACAAGGTCTATGCGGTAACTGACATGTCGAAGTTCGGGAAGGTCAACTTCTCGGTCATCAGTCCTATTAGAGCCTTCAGCGCAGTGATCACAGCCGGAAAACCGGATGCAAAGGTACTTAATGATTTTGCTGAAGCTGGAGTCTTGATTCTGCACGAATGAAAGGAGATGCGATAAATGGTCATAACGGTCACGCTGAACCCGGCCCTTGACAAGACGCTGATCCTGGAGGATCTCACTCCGGGAATGGTAAACAGGGCATTGTCGGTAAGGCAGGACATCGGTGGAAAGGGAATAAACGTATCTAAGGTCCTTAAAGAGTTCGGAGTACAGTCGGTCTGTACCGGATTCCTGGGAGGAAACCTCAGGGAATTGTTCCTAAGGGAGCTCAAAAACAAAGGTATTGATTCGGATTTTGTACTTATAAGAGGTAACACCAGAACGAACACCAAGGTGGTCGACAGGGTAAGGAATGAATATACCGACATCAATGAACCTGGAGCTGTGATCGAAAAGGATGAGCTTGATGAGTTCCTGGGAAAGTTCAGGGAGATCGTCAATTCTGGAGATACAGTGGTTCTGTCAGGCGGAGCCAGCTCATCGGTGCCCAAGGACATATACAGGATACTGACAGAGATTGCAAAGACTAAGGGTGCATATGTGCTGGTGGATGCAGAAGGGGAGCTTTTCGAGGAAGCGCTTAAAGCCGGACCGGATGCTGTGAAACCTAATGATTATGAGCTGTCCCTCCTTGAAGGAAAGAAGCTTGAGACCGATGAAGACATACTTGGGGCCGCAAGACGGCTCATGGAAAAGGGAGTCGGCAAGGTGATGGTGTCGCTTGGCGCTGATGGCAGCATGTATGTTACGAAAGACAGCGCATTTAGGGCAAAAGGCCTGAAGGTAGATGTAAAGAGCACGGTAGGAGCGGGAGATTCAATGGTAGCAGCGCTGGTTTATTCAAGGCTGAAAGGCTTCGATGACAAGGAGACCCTTGCAAATGCTCAGGCCTTCGGGGCGGCGACAGTAACCCTTGAAGGGACGCAGGCATGTACACCTTCTGATATTGCAGCGTATCTTTCAGAAGCTTATGAAAAAATAACGGAGGTATGAAAATGAACACAATAGATATGTTCTCAAAGGACAGGGTAAAATTCGGACTTGATTCAACTACAAAGTCAGACGTGATCTCAGAGCTTATAGACATCCTGGTTGCTGACGGCAAGGTAAGGGACAAGGATGAATTCAAGAAGGCAGTTCTTCACAGGGAATCAGAGTTCTCGACAGGAATCGGTATGGGGATCGCAATACCCCACGGAAAGAGCGATGCTGTAATCGAAGCATCAATAGTATTCGGAAGAAGCGACAATGGGATAGACTACGAGAGCATGGATGACCTTCCTGCACATCTATTCTTCCTTATCGCAGTACCACAGGAATCAAGCGATCTTCACCTGAGGGCACTCAGTGAGATATCAAGAAAGCTGATGCATGAGGAAGTCAGGGAAAGCCTGATGAAATGCACAGATTTCGAAAGCTTCATCAACGCATTCAAATAACAAAATAAGATTACGAAAGGATGGACAAAAAGATGAAATTTGTAGCTGTAACATCTTGCCCAACAGGCATAGCCCACACCTACATGGCGGCGGAGGCGCTCCAGATGGCTGCGAAGCAGATGGGGCATGAGATCAAGGTTGAGACTCAGGGGTCAGTCGGAGCAGAGAACGTAATTACCGCGGAGGATGTCAGGAACGCAAGCGCGGTGATCCTCGCTGTAGACACCAAGGTTGACAAGGAAAGGTTCAAGGGCCTTCCGGTAATCGAGGTATCTGTAAAGGATGCGATAAAGGATGCAAAGGGTCTCCTTGAGAGAGCAGCACAGGCGAAGCCGGTTGCAGCAGTCCAGGAACAGGCGTCAAAGGTAATTGAAAAGAAGCCGAAGACAGGCGCATACAAGCACCTCATGACCGGTGTATCCTACATGATACCATTCGTTGTCGCAGGAGGACTCCTCATAGCATTCTCCTTCGCATTCGGTATCAAGGCGTTTGAGCAGGAAGGCTCAATAGCTGCAGCTCTCATGCAGATGGGTGGCGGAAGCGGAGCATTCGGACTCATGGTTCCGATACTTGCAGGCTACATAGCGTTCTCGATAGCTGACAGGCCGGGTCTTGTACCAGGTATGGTAGGCGGACTCATCGCAGGAAGCGTAGGAGCAGGATTCCTTGGTGGTATGCTCGCCGGTTTCCTCGCAGGATATGTTGTCCTCTACCTCAGAAAGCTCATAAAGCTTCCAAAGTCCCTTGAAGGACTGATGCCTGTACTAATACTGCCAGTTCTGTCAACTTTGATCGTAGGACTTATCATGATATTTGTTCTCGGCGGACCGGTAAAGGCAATAAACGACACTATGGTTGCGTGGCTCAAGGGCCTCAGCGGAGCAAACGCTGGATTGCTTGGAGCGATACTCGGACTCATGATGGCGTTTGACATGGGCGGACCTGTAAACAAGGCGGCTTACACATTCGGAGCAGCGACGATCGCCAGCGGCGAACCTTCAATGATAATGGCAGCTGTAATGGCAGCCGGTATGGTACCTCCTCTTGCCATAGCACTCTCAACAGTACTTGCAAAGAACAAGTACACCGAGGAAGAAAGGGAAGCAGGAAAGGCAGCATGGGCACTTGGAGCCTCATTCATAACTGAAGGCGCGATACCGTTCGCAGCAGCAGACCCTCTGAGGGTAATACCTTCGATAATGGTTGGATCTGCAATAACCGGAGCACTTTCCATGATATTCAAGGCTACCCTTGCAGTACCACATGGCGGAATCTTCGTTCTTCCAATACCTAATGCGGTAGGAAACCTTCCGATGTACTTCCTGTCAATAGTGGTAGGAACAGTAGTCGGCGGAGTAATGCTCGCAGCACTCAAGAAGAGAGAAAAATTCGAAGTTTAATAGACGCTAAAGCCCTGAAGGTAAATGCCTTCAGGGCTGTTACTTTAAACGAATTAAGCATTTGTGATAAATTTTCTGTAAACATTGAATTGCAGGGGTTTCCTTAGGTGCTATGCGATATGAACAGGTATCAGCAAGTGCTAATATGTAGATGAAGGGGATAATAAAAAGGCGGGAGATGATTAGGATGAGGTTTCGGGTATACCCGGGAACCAGTCCGGGAAGATGGTCTGTTGTATTCGCATTAGGATTTTTTGCCCTGTATTATGCGAGAAAGCTTGTCATGAAGCCTGAGTTCCACACTGGCGGGGACGGGTTTTTCGGCAACATGCCAGCAGCACTTATAATGATTGCAGCATTTCTAGTCGGGTCGCTTGCGTTTTTCGCATTCCTGAAATCCCTGTTCAAAAAGGAATTCTCACTTATAGCTTTCGTTTGCGGCGCATTCGGGCTGCTTCTGATCCTGTTTGCAGCTGGTGAGGTGCTTTATCCGCACTAAAGGAGGTTCATCATGAAGAATCTGGTTAAGGATATTTTTGTGGGGCTGCTTCTCTTCGTTGTTACCCTCATGCTTGAGCTGCTTGTGTCGATCTTGCTTGGTCAGCCTGATCCGACAAAGGTATCTGATGAGATCCGTGCCGCCAATGTGAGCATGATGTTCCTTGGGGCGGCAATTCCCATAGGTTTTGCCGCATTTGCCGCAGCAGCTTTCCTGAAGCCTGAAACCAAAGGCAGAGCGCTGCGCATGAGTATCATCTGGACAGCAATATTCATAGGACTCAATATCCTCACCGGACTGGGCAATGATACGATGGGGATAATCTTCCTCGGTATCGGTATCTATGTTTCAATTGTTCTGATGTTCTTAGGACCGATCGCATACGCAAGGTTCAGGAAACTGGGTTGAAATGGACAAGTATTGTTTCACATAATCAGGCGTTAGGAAGATCAAAGCTAATTATCAGGCGCAATACACTAATCGTTTATGGTTTAGTATTTTAGAATATGAAATTGAGTTAAATTATTGATATTCAAAATGATAAATGCGGTCATATGACCGCATTTATCATTGATGTTGAATTTTATAAAGTATATAATCTATTTACACACAAGGAGGTAACATGTTTTGTGTAATGGGGCAGGAGACTTGAAATATCGGCGTTTTTAGAGAAGTCAAAAAAATTGGTTTCAGCTGGCAAGTGTGAATTCATACCTAGAGATAAGAACATGCAAGCACTTGCTAAAATAGGATTGACAATTTTAGATGCTAAAGAAGAAATATTGGACCTGAAAATAATTGATTACTAAAAGGGTCTGAAGAAGGATTTTGATCAACCAGGTGATATTTGGAAATTCAAGACGATGATTAGGGGAATTAGATTCTATATTAAGATCAAGGTGGCTTTTGTTAATGAGTCCGAAGTATTGAAATGCATTGGGTTCCATGTTGATGAATTTTGAAATCACATTGAGAGGTGGAAATAATGGACAAATATTGTGATTCTTGCCAAAAGATGGTCTTAACAAGAATTTTAAATACAAACGAAACATACGAAATATTTGGTGAGAAGATTGACGTTGATGCCAGGATAAGGACCTGCTTAGAATGCGGTGAGCAATTGTACGATGAGGAGCTGGATAATGCCACGCTGGTAAATGCCTATAATATTTATCGCCAAAGGCATAAACTTTTGACAGCTGAAGAAATAAGGCAGATAAGGGAACAATATGGATTGAGTCAGAGAGGCTTTTCCAAGCTCCTGAATTGGGGAGACAAGACAATTCGCAGGTATGAGAACGGTTCACTGCAGGACAAAGCGCATAACAGCCTGCTGATATTTCTCCGGGATCCTCAGAATATGAGGGAGTATTTATCCAATAATGAGACTGGGCTTGATGAGGTTCAAAAGGATAGACTTGAAAAAAGGTTGAATGATTTGGAGCCTGAAATCGAGAGAAATAACAATGATAGATTCATAAGTTCATTTTTTTTGAAAAAACCGAGTATTGAGAATGGTTATAAGGTTTTTGACTTTGAAAAATTCTATGCTGCCGTCCTTTTTTTTGCTAATATTTGTGAGGGCCTTTTAAAGGTAAAACTATTAAAACTCTTAAATTACTCGGACATGATTTTCTATAAGGAAAATGGAGTATCAATTACAGGTGCGCAATATGTACATCTGCCTTACGGACCAGTTCCACAGCATTATGACGTGTTGTTTGGTATGCTCGAAGCCCTTAAAATAATCCATGTCGATATTAAGGTTGACAATGGATATGAGAAGCATCAGATAATTCCTGACTGCAATGAATATGAAAGCATTTTAAGTGTTGAGGAAATCAGTGTTTTGCAAAGGGTATACAAGAAATTTGAGAACTTTGGATCGAAAGAAATTTCCCAGTATGCCCATAAAGAGATTGGTTATATGGAAACTAGACAGGGTGAAATCATTTCTTATGATTATGCCAAGCATGTTGAACTGTGACCTGCTGAAATAAGGTGAACTCTCATTTTTTGGGGATGGACAGTTATTTATTCATTTGAGTATATCGTATTGAAATGTAATCAATCAAACCCATGCAAATTTTAACCGATCCTTGCAGTTAACCCGTAACTTATTGAAATACAATAGGTTACGGGTCTATTAGCAATTAAGCATCAAATAAAGCAAGTGGTGCAATGAAATAAGGGTTTTCTAGCAGCCCTAGTATGCACCCCTGACTGCGAACTGCTGATTAAGCTTGTCCGCGTAAATATAGCGGACGCTCTCCAACAGGCCTCGGCTTTCCATTCCCTGCACATCCAGGCGGATTGGGCTGCCTATGATATCCGGAAGGTATAATCTTCCGTTTTTTTCTTCCGGTTTTACAGTGAGACATTCCCCGATAGGCTGTGTCATGGGTTCGTGGTTTTCAAGCAACTCATTTTCATCATACAGAGCGCCAAATATGGCATTGGTCCAGATCGTACCCCCTGAAGAGAAACGAAGACCCTTTTCCCTGCAATAATCTCTGATTTTGAGGAGGTCCTCCATTTTGCTCATGCGGCCTACAAGTGGCATAAGGTGGTCGACACCCTTTTCTGCATAGGTTTCAAATGCAAAGTAGTTACGCATGGATTCTCCGTAGCCGATTACCATCCCTGACTGTTCCCTGACAGACTTGATGGAATTCATGTCATGTGAGTGAACGGGTTCTTCGTACCAGGCCGGATTATACTTTCTGACCCTGTCAGCGAAGATTACAGCGTCTTTCGCATTCCAGACCTGGTTCCCGTCGATTGCTATCTCTATATCGTTTCCGACTGCATCCCTGACCTTCTTCATGCGAAGGATGTCACGGTCCATGTTCCGACCCCAGTCGCTTCCGACTTTGAACTTTATTGTCTTGTAGCCTTCCTCCACGTATCTGACCATATCGGATACGAGGTCATCATCATCTGAAAGGAGGGATCCTCCACCTTTGTAGCAGGCGGCCCAATCCTTTTTTGCACCAAGATAGCGGTGGAGGGGCATACTCTTTCGCTTGGCAAGGATCTCAAGCATTATCAGGTCCAGCTGACCGAGGTCTACTATCTGCCCGCTTTGAAACCCAAAATTACGCAGTTTCCAATAAAGAGCCTCGTACCAGTCAGCATAGGTTTTTGTCTCGCCTGTCATAATTGCAGGCAGGATGTTTTCAAGCATTCCCTTTGAACAAAAGGTGGCTCCGCTGTAGCCCTCTGAATCGTATATCTCAACCCAGGCCTGCAAAGGTACGAAATTTCCGAAGCCACCTGTGGCGTCACGCCAGGGCTTCTTTACCTTCACAGGATGAAAGTTGTAGTAGACGGCTTTTGAAAAGGTGATTTCCTGGTTGACATCGATAGGGAACATAATAGGATCCTCTCCTTTGGTAATTTGGGATAATAGCTCATCCATTGAGGTAGCCTTGTATTTTTAGTATACTGAAGCAAGTATTTCAGGGCAAATTCATAATATTGGAGAAGCCAATCGGAAAAAACGATACGGAGGAAGATTGTGAATACTAAAGCTGAGTCTTATTTCATGGAGATCGCAAAACAAAAGAGCATCAGCAAGGCGGCGGAACACCTGTTTGTTTCACAATCCACATTGAGTCAGTTTTTACTGAACCTGGAAAAGGAACTTGGGGTCCTTATGTTTGAGAGGGGGAAGCAGGAGCTTGTATTGACACCAGCCGGAGCAATATACCTGGAGGGGGCAAAGGAGATACTACATATAAAGGAGCAGGTATACCTGAAGATTCAGGATAGCAGGATATCAGAGCGCAACAAATGGAGGATCGGGATTACCTCCAGGGAAATCCTTAACCTGTTTTTGGAAGGGGCACGAAGGTTCAGGGATATAAGACCGGATATAGTCTTCGATATCATAGAAGGCAATGTGCGACCTGTCCTGAAGATGCTGGAAGCCGGTGATATTAAAATGGCGATGCTAACTCTTACCGACCAGTATGATGTTAATGGGCACTGGGAGCTTTTGATGAAAGAAGAGATTCTTAAGGCAATCCCAAAAAGAACAGCATCTCAGGGAGAAAGTGATGGCCGGAAGGACCTTTCAGGATACAAGCTCATTCTGGCAAAGCAAGGTACCGCTTTCCGTGCGCTTGAAGATGCGATTCTCGTACAAGCCGGGGTAACTCCTAAAATTGCGTTCGAGATCAACAACATTGAAGCTGTTAAGGAACTGGTTTCGGATGGATTGGGATGCTCATTCATTCCCGCATCTATGGCACATACTCAGGATTCGATAGAATATATTTCCATTGACCCTCCTGTATACCGATATCATGTGCTTGGATTTAACGAAGAAAAGCTGCAAAAGGAGCCTCTGGATGCATGGATCTCAATACTTAAGGATGCAGCAGACAAAAGTTCCGACAGGCATTGGAAATAGCAGCTTAAGCTTCAGGAATGATCAGAAACTGAACTGAATGATTTGTTACTGAGATTTGATTTCATGCCTTTTGAAAGGATGGGATTGAAACCATAAGAGCATCATTCGAAAATATTTTTTTATAAGTGTGGCTGTAAACATGAAAGTGCATTCATGTAAAAGCTTTAGATATCAAGGACTTTGGGGCTGTTTTGGGGTATCAATTTGTAAAATCGTCATTTAAAAAGGATTACAAATGTGTTTTGAGAAACAAATGTATTCATGCTATAATGTAGAGGCGATGGAAAAATCGCACCTTGGAAACCACGCTTAAGTGTAATTTCTCTGGAACCATTGATGCTCGGAAGCTGAAAGCAAAGGCAGGTAAGGAAATGGACAATTCCTTCAGCATTTGATTTTAGCTAAAAAAATCCGATCCATTTAATCGTATACAGGGTTCAACACTGATGCTACGGACAGGGTATGGAGGATATGCCCGTACTGACTTTACATGGAAAATTAATCCACAGGGGAGGGAATTGATAAGGATCACTTTCATGAGGACTTGGTGGGGGATCTACCATAAAAAAATCAGGAGGTATTATTGATGTTAGAAAACAAAATAGCAATTGTCACAGGTGCTGCCAGCGGTATTGGTCTTGCCATAGCTGAAACTTTCGCAAAGGACGGTGCGAAGGTAGTAATGGCTGACATCAACGAGGCTAAGCTTAATGAAGAGGCTGCAAGGCTCGGCGGAGTAGCTTGCAAGACTGACCTCAGCAAGCAGGCTGATTGTAAGGCGCTTGTAGATTTCACACTTGAGAAGTACGGCAGAGTTGACATTCTTGTCAACGTAGCAGGACTTCAGCATGTATGTCCTATCGATGAGTTCCCAGAGGACAAGTGGAACTTCATGATGAACATAATGCTCAACGCTCCATTCTACCTTACAAAGTACGTTTGGCCTTCAATGAAGGAAAACGGATGGGGTAGGATAATAAACATGAACTCAATACATGGACTGATAGCATCAGAGTTCAAGTCCTGCTATGTAACAGCAAAGCACGGACTGAGCGGACTCACAAAGGCCGGCGCAGTTGAAGGCGGAAAGTACGGAATAACCGTTAACTCCATATGCCCTGCATACGTAAGGACTCCTCTTGTTGACGGACAGATCGCGGCTCAGGCCAAGACTCACGGAATCACCGAGGAAGCTGTAGTTCAGGACATCATGCTTTCAAAGGCATTTGTCAAGAAGCTCATTGAGCCTTCAACCATAGGAGAAGTTGCGATGTTCCTTTGCTCAAATGCAGGACAGCACATCACAGGATCCCTTATGACAATAGACGGCGGATGGACTGCAAGCTAATAGTCTTCTAATATAGAAACATCGCCCTCCGGTTTACCGGGGGGCTTTTGTAAAAGTGCCAATAACATAAGAAAATCCTGATCGATAAGGGAGGTATGAGGATGTACAGGATTGAGGAAGTGATCGGCCTGCTTGACAGCAGGGGGGTCAGGTATGAGATTGAAAGGCATGTGCCTGTATACACGATTGAGGAGATGGATGCGCTTATGCTTCCTTTCTCGGAGTCGGTGGTCAAAAATCTTTTCCTTCGCGATTACAAGGGCAGGGAGCATTATCTGGTAGTCCTCAGGAAGGACAAGAGTGCTGACCTCAAGAAGCTTAAGGGGATAATCGGCTCGACACCGTTGTCGTTTGCGTCAGAGGACAGGCTTTCAAAATACCTTGGTCTTTCCAAAGGTGAGGTGACGCCATTCGGAGTTCTTAACGATGAGACTCATTCTGTCAGAGTATTCATTGACAAGGATGTTGTTGCAGACGGAAAGCTTGCAATACACCCGAATGATAACAGGGCTACCGTACTTATCGGCATCAATGACCTGGTTGGAATCATTGAGGAACATGGGACTGAGGTGAAGACAATCGACCTTGAAAGTGGGCATAATGGGTAATGAAGGGAAACTTAAGAGGAGCATAAATGAGATGCCCGACTTTGTAAGGGAGGAGCTTGAAAAGCATTCTGTCATGGACAGATATCTATCGAGACCGCCATACCAGAGGAATGACTACCTGGGCTGGATCATAAGGGCAGTTTTGCAGGAGACCAAAGAGAAGAGGCTTGCCCAGATGATACATGAACTTGAGAAGGGCGACGTATACATGGGGATGGAGTGGAAAGGCAGAAAATGAATATTGACCAGGGCCTGCTTGAGCACTGATGGTGCTTTGGCAGGCTTTTTATCTGTAATTTACCGGGGATATTATGTAAACAAGGGGTGAACGTAAGGTAAACATATATTGAACATTTTGATGAAAATTCAATTAATGGCATAAAATATGTTAAAATATGATTATTGATTCCATAAATTGACGAAATGATAATTTTAGCTTGAAAAAGGTAGAATGATTGCTTAAATGGCAACATTCTATTTTTATATGCAGGAGGTAGAAAACGTAAATTGGGCAGTGTGGCTTTTGCCTTCACACCCCGCAAAATGAGGAGGATATTATGAAAAGAAAGATTGGAGCGCTGCTTGCGTTTGTGCTCCTGGCAGGATTGTTCCTGCCGGGCTTTGGAAAAGCGGCAGCGGCAAATGAAGTTGCTAAGGGTGAGATCGTCTTCGCTGATGCCGGTTGGGACAGCAATAGGTTCCATAATGCCGTTGCAGGAACAATAGCTGAGAAGGTATTCGGTTATACCTGGACTGAGATGGCTGGAAGTACACCCATATTGCATGAAGGATTGCTGAAGGGCGAGATAGATGTGCATATGGAAGTATGGACGGACAATATCGCAACCTACAGGAATGACCTGGCAGAAGGCAGGCTCATGGAGCTTGGAACAAATTTCGATGATGATTACCAGGGCTTCTATGTGCCCAGGTATGTAATAGAGGGGGACAAGGAAAGGGGTATAGAGCCTATGGCTCCTGACCTCAAGACTGTGAAGGACCTTTTGAAGTACAAGGACCTCTTCCTGGATCCGGAGAACCCTTCGAAGGGAAGGATCTATGGAGCCATTCCGGGATGGGCAGTGGATACGATAATGCACAACAAGTTCGTTGCTTATGGCTTCGAACAGGACTTCATATACTTCAGGCCTGGCTCTGATGCAGCCCTTTCTGCGGCTCTGTCAGGTGCCTATGAGAAGGGTGAGCCTGTTGTAGGATACTACTGGGAGCCTACCTGGCTAATGGGTAAATATGACTTCGTGCTGCTGGAGGACGAGCCCTTCAATGCGGAAACCTATGAAGATGGACTTAGTGCGCTTCCTGCGGTAAATGTCACTATAGGCGCAAGCAATGATTTTGGAAAGAACTCTGCGAACACTGAATTAGTTGATTTCCTGTCCAAGTACAGGACTTCGAGCAAGCTTACATCAGAAGCTCTTGCATATATGCAGGACACAGGGGCAGACTACAAGACTGCTGCCATGTGGTTCATTGAAGAGAACAGGGACCTTGTGAAGGACTGGATCGGCGATGAAGGGATGAGTAAGCTTTTTGGCGGAACCGCAAAGGGTGAGATCGTCTTTGCGGATGCCGGATGGGACAGCAATAGATTCCATAATGCAGTTGCAGGCATCATCGCAGAAAAGGTATATGGATATTCGTGGACTGAGATGGCCGGAAGCACCCCCATACTGCATGAAGGACTGCTGAAGGGTGAGATAGATGTCCATATGGAAGTATGGACGGACAATATCGCAACCTACAGGATTGACCTGGCTGAAAACAGGCTGATGGAGCTTGGTACGAATTTTGATGATGACTATCAGGGCTTCTATGTTCCAAGGTATGTCATCGAGGGAGACAAGGAAAGAGGCATAGAGCCTATGGCTCCGGACCTTAAGACGGTAAAGGACCTCCTTTCCTACAAGGAGCTTTTCAAGGATGCTGAAAATCCATCGAAAGGCAGGATCTACGGCGCGATCCCAGGTTGGGCCATAGATACGATAATGCACAACAAATTCGTTGCGTATGGCTTCGAGCAGGATTTCATATATTTCAGGCCTGGCTCTGATGCAGCATTATCTGCAGCTCTTTCAAGCGCGTATGAAAAGGGTGAACCTGTTGTAGGATACTACTGGGAGCCTACCTGGCTCATGGGAAAATATGACTTTGTCCTTCTTGAGGATGAGCCATTCAATCCTGACACCTATGAGGAAGGGCTTACTGCCCTGCCTGCAGTAAATGTAACGGTGGCAGCCAGCAATGATTTCGGAAAGGACCCTGCAAACAATGAGCTTATCGAATTCCTTTCGAAGTACAGGACATCAAGCAAGCTGACTTCGGAAGCTCTTGCTTATATGCAGGATACAGGTGCCGACTACAGGACCGCTGCGCTCTGGTTCATAGATGAGAACAAGGAGCTTGTGAGGGAGTGGGTCGGAGATGAAGGCATCGCAAGGCTTGAAGGCGAAGCTGAGGAAGAAGAGAAAAAGAGCTTCTTTGCAGGATTCCCGTTCAGGCTGCCACTCGATGTGGATAAGTTCGACAGCTCTGTGAGGCAATTCGCGTCTTCAACCGAGGGCTTCTTCGGAGCAATAAGGAACTTCCTCAACTCTGTAATATCAGGGATAGAATTCGTTCTTGACGCAATTCCATGGTTCATAATGCTTGCGATGGTATTCTTCCTTGGATGGAGGTCCTCAGGCAGCATTGGTAAGGGGCTGCTCTATGTACTGCTGCTCTCTTTCATAGGGGCTGTAGGACTGTGGGACATGATGAACGAGACACTGTCCATTGTCATTACCTCAGTGATCGTGTCCCTTGCGCTTGGGTTCCCCACAGGGATACTGGTATCTACAAGTGATAAGGTGGAGAGAATAGTAAAGCCTGTGCTTGATACTATGCAGACGATGCCTGTGTTCGTATATCTTATACCGGCGCTGCTGTTCTTTGGACTTGGAAAGGCTCCGGCAGTAATCGCAACGACGATCTACGCCATAGTTCCTATAATAAGGATGACTACACTTGGCATAAACCAGATCGACAGTGAAATACTCGAGGCTGCGAAGGCATACGGTGCAACTTACATGCAGGCCCTCATCAAGGTCAAGATACCGCAGGCAATGCCGGCGATAATGACCGGAGTAAACCAGACCATAATGATGGCAGTATCAATGGTTGTAACGACATCCATGATCGGTGCCAGCGGTCTTGGAATGGAGGTCCTTACGAGCGTCAACAGGATCGAAATGGGCCGAGGACTAGTATCCGGTGCGGCTGTTGTAATACTCGCGGTTATACTGGACAGGTTCTCACAGGGACTTGCAAGGAGAAAAGGAGGCGAGAAGCATGAATGATGCTTTAATGGAGGTCAAGAACCTCTACAAGCTATATGGCGGAGGTAAGGCTGAGGCAATGAAGATGCTTCAGGAAGGCGTCTCAAAAGATGATGTTTATAAGAAGACAGGTGTGACTGCAGCACTTGTTGATGTTTCGATGGAGATAAGGAAAGGTGAGATATTTGTCATCATCGGACTTTCAGGCTCAGGAAAATCGACACTGGTAAGATGCTTCAACCTGCTTAACAGACCCACAAAGGGAACTGTGAAGTATGACGGGGCTGATATATCGAAGTTTGAAAAGAATGAGCTCAGGGAGTTTAGAAGAAGCAAGATGTCCATGGTATTCCAGAATTTCGGTCTGCTTTCACACCGGGATGTTCTCGGCAATGTGGAGCTGGGCCTTGAGATGAAGGACGTTCCCAAGGAGATGAGAGACAAGAAGGCCAGGGAGATGATAGCCATGGTAGGGCTGGAGGGACTTGAAAACCAGCCCATAGACAGCCTTTCAGGCGGCATGAAGCAAAGGGTAGGGATTGCAAGGGCACTTGCCAGTGATACGGAGGTGATCCTCATGGATGAGCCGTTCTCGGCACTTGACCCTCTGGTAAAGAAGGACATGCAGTTCGAGCTAATATCCATTCAGAGGAAGCTGGGAAAGACCATTGTGTTCATAACCCATGACATAAACGAGGCGTTCAAGCTTGGCGACAGGGTCGCCATAATGAAGGACGGCAAGGTCATTCAGATCGCTACTCCGGAGGAGATGTCAACAAATCCTGCTGACGAATATGTGGCAAGGTTCATTGAAGGCGCAGACAAGACGAAGGTAGTGAGCGTAAGGAACATAATGTATGCGCCTGACACACTGGTAAGGCTTTCTGACAGCCCATCCTATGCGATCAATGAAATGAGGACAAACGGACTTTCCAGCGCGTATGTGGTTGACGGTAAATTCATGTTCAAGGGCATCATCGAGATAAGTGACGCAGTCAGGGCAAGGACCGATAAATTGCATATTTCGGACATCCTGAAGTCAGACATTGTGACTGTATCGCCTGAAGACATGATTGCGGATATAATCCAGACAGCTGTGGATACCAAGTATCCTTTGCCGGTAGTTGATGAAGATGGAAGATTAAAGGGAATAGTATCGAGGGCGACAGTGCTGTCGACTCTTGTATAGCATCAAGGGAGGGATCACCTCCCTTTTTCAATGCAGTTAAGTGAATGCTTGCAGTATGCAATTAATATGAGTGCTATAATGGAATATGTATAGGGATCAATATGAGGGGGGATTTTTTTGCTGAAGCTAATAGTTGACAGCACCTGCGACATGGATGAGGAAATGAGGAAGGATACTTTAGTCCTGCCGCTTTCGATCATAATGGATGACATCCCGTACCTTGATGGAATTGAGGTCGATACAAAGACAGTCTATGACTATATGAGAGAGGGAAGGCTCCCAAAAACTTCCCAGATATCATATGTGCATCTCATGGATATCCTGGAAGAGATTGCAGACAACAGATCCGATGCCATATATCTTACATTCTCATCAAAGATGTCGGGAAGCCATGATCTGGCGAAGAATACCATAGCGGAGTTTCTGAAGGATCATCCTGGTATCAGGATAGAGGTAGTGGATTCCGAAGGCGGGTCAGGCGGTTCGTCACTCCTGGCACTCCATATTGCCTCTATGATCAGGAAAGGTCTCGGAATTGATGAGGTGCTGCAGAATATAGAAGATATGAAGAAGTGCATTAAGTACCACTTCACCCTCCAGGATATCGCATGGCTTGCAAAAGGTGGAAGGGTGAACACGACACTCTCAGCTGTAGGTGACATGCTTGACATGAAACCATACCTTACCGTCAGAGACGGAAGGATCGTAGTCGACCGCATTGTAAGGGGAAGAAAGAAGGCCATCAGGAAGATTGCGGATGACATTGCAATGGATGCGAAGGATTATCCCGACCAGAGGATAACCATTAGCCATGGTGATGACGAGGAATCTGCAAGGATCCTTGAAAAACACATCAGGGAGCTTTTGCCTGAAGCGAAGGTCAGGATCCTGGCCATAGGCTCAGTTCTTGGAGCGCATATCGGCGTAGGCGGAGTAGCAGCCTTCTGCCTCACCAGGAGACCGTCATATGAGAAAGGCTGATGAAAGAAGTTTCCATATCCTTATAACATATTCCATTGTCGCTCTGGCCATTTTGGTATTTGACATAGCTGGGATTAGCGGCAGAGCACTCTGGGGAGCAAGGTATGCAGTCATGCTGTCAATGCCTCTGTATTCAATCAGGGTTTCAGTAAAGGCAAGAGTACAGAGGTTGCTTGCAGCATCTCTGTTCCTGATTGCAGCAGGAGATTTCTTCCTGTACGTGCCGCTGGCCATGGGCATTGAAGAACCTGAGCTTTACCCATGGGGCATAATATTATTTTCCTTAGCCTATTTTATGCTTTCAGCAGCATACTCATGGAAATCCCTTAGGGATACAAAGGAGATACTGCTCACTCTGATGCCGATGACAGCTTTTTTTGCAGGGGCATACCTTGTCCTCTCGTATGCGGATGGGATGATAAGGGTATCGGGGCTTCTGCTTTCAACCTCCATATCCTTCATGCTGTGGAATGCACTATGCGTACCGCTAAGAGGCTTGTTCGATAAAAGTGCTTCAAAGCTTGTCGTTGCATCAGCGTTTCTGATGCTCATATGTGATGCGGGGGTGGGACTTGGCATGCTGGCAGGTATAAGCAATGAGCTTCTGTTTGATATCGGAAGGAACATTGTCTGGCTGGCATACATTCCTGCATGGGCTATCATCCTCATGCTTTCATCCTGGAGGCTCAAGGTAAGGTGATTTCATATGAGGGCAGATGCTGAATTCATGTTCTTATAATCCTTACTTGAATTTACGACAAAAAATATCATTCAATCACAAGAAGGCAAGGGAGAGGATAAAAGTGGATATTGAAATCAGGAGACTTGGTAAGGAGACGAAGGATGATTTCCTGAGGTTTTTTGACAAGGATGCTTTTACTGACAATCCTGAGTGGGACGGGTGCTACTGCCAGTTCTACCTTGATGAAAAAGCTTGCGCAAAC
>DIXH01000026.1 GCA_002428605.1 Clostridiaceae bacterium UBA6085 | reverse complement strand
TCTGCACGAACGACCGATAAATCTTTGATTTATCGTATCTGGTGTCTATAACTTTGAGGGTTACACCCGTTCCCATTCCGAACACGACGGTTAAGCCTCAAGGTGCCAATGATACTGCAGGGGAAGCCCTGTGGGAAAGTAGGTCGTCGCCAGATTTATCTTTTTATAAAAGATATAAAAATGGATATTCCGCGATAGCTCAATGGTGGAGCACTCGGCTGTTAACCGATAGGTTGGAGGTTCGAGCCCTCTTCGCGGAGCCATTTTTATTTTACGGACATTTTTAACCGGCAGTCATGTCGGTTTTTTTGTCGTAAAAAATCCAGTGTTGTCGGTTTGTAATTTAAAGTATGTCATATGTGGTATAATTCAGTATATTGGATGATATTATAATGGAGATGAGATTTTGGATAAGAAACCATACGTCCTTTTCATGAACGAAAGTCCATCGATGATTACACGGATGATAAGCAAAGCAAGAATATCCCTTAACTTGGGTGATACTGACAAATTGAGAAAACTTACTGAAGAAAAATTGAAGGTAAAGGTGCCTGACGGGGTTTCAACTGAGGATGTCCTCATTGGCAACATGTGCTGCCTGCTTTCAATACCAAGAGGTGCATCACAGGATGAATGTATCATGTATCTGCACGGAGGTGGCTATACGTTCGGTGGAGGTGCATATATGAGAAGGAACGGGATCAATTTTGCTGATGAATTCGGGGTGAGGACTTTGTCCGTAGAATATCGGCTTGCTCCGGAACATAAGTTCCCGGCAGCCCTTGATGATGCGCTAAGTGCCTATGAGTACCTGCTTGAGAGGTATTCTCCCTCAAAGATAGTAATAATCGGAGATTCAGCGGGAGGTGGGCTTGCCTTCTCCCTTTTACATAAGCTCAAGCAGATCGGAAAGCCATTTCCCAAGGCAATAGTTGCCTTTTCTCCATGGACTGACCTTATGTCCCGAGGCGAAAGCCATATCACAAATAGAAGCAAGGATTTGATATTCAGCAGGAACATGGATTTTGCTTCAGAATATGCTTCTCCTGAAGAATATGAGAATCCTCTTGTGTCACCGATATATGGAAGTTTTAACGGATTTCCTCCTATTTTAATTATCGTGGGCGGGGATGAGATACTTCTTTCGGATTCTCTTGATCTGGCAGAGAAGGCGCATAAAGAAGGGGTTAACGTTGAGGTTCAGGTCTGGAACAGGATGTTCCATGTGTTTCCTGTATTTGGAAAGTCGGTTCCAGAAGCAGCCAGGGCAATGCGTTATGTTACACATTTCATAGACAGGCATATGACCGGATCATGACGTAAAAACGAGAGATACCATAGCGGCATCTCTCGTTTTCTTTTCTTTGTTATTACTGTTACTTTTCAGGATTGTAGAAGTCTGAAGCTTCTCCAAGGGTTAGTATTATTGGCTTTCCATCGGTAACAACTACGGTGTGCTCGAACTGGACCACCTGGTGCTGGTTAGGTGTCTTTAGCGTCCAACCGTCAGCATATTCCTCAACATAGTCATCCCCTTCGGAAATGAAGGTTTCAATCGCAAGAACATGTCCTTTTTTCAGGATTATTGAACCACGTTTTTCGTTATAGTTGAATATGTTCTCCGGATCCTCGTGAAGGCTTCTCCCTACACCGTGACCGGTCAGATTCCTTATCACATTGAATCCGTGTTTCCTAGCCTCATCATATATTACTCTTCCGAGATTGTTGGTCCTTGTGCCAGCTACTGCCTTTTCAATGGATTTGTATAGTGCTGACTTCGATACTTCCACAAGCTTAGACTGCTTGTATTTGACCGGAGGGATCACTAACGTCATTCCTGTATCTGCATAATAACCATCAAGGGAGGCAGATACATCAATATTTACCGAATCTCCGGGATTTAGCTTGTATTCAGATGGAATGCCGTGAGCTACCACATCATTCACACTTATGCAGTTGAAACCAGGGAAATCGTATTCGCTTTTTGGTGCTGAAACAGCTCCATTTTCTTCAAGTACTCTTCTTCCGATCTCATCCAGTTCAAATGTCGTTATTCCAGCCTTGACGGCTTTGGCCATTTCATCCCTTGTCAGGGCAACAATCCGTCCTATTCTTCGGAGACCTTCAAGGTCCTTTTCGTTCTCGATAATCAAATCAGTCAACTCCTTTACATAGATAATTATAAACCATGAATGGCCGAATCATCAGGAAATATCGCATATAACATGATAAAGGCAGGTAAAATTATTGAAAATAGGGGAAAGCATAAACTAATTATAGAAAATACTCTGAAAATTTGATATGCTAATGTGGTAGGTTAAAGGTTTACATTTAACTTCAAGGCTAGACATAAGAAGGAGGAAATGATATGCACATCAAAGAGTACAGTATCAAAAATTTACGAAACGTCGGACTAATCGGCCACAGCGGCACTGGAAAGACAACTCTCGCTGAGGCTCTTCTCTACTACACCAAGTCCATCGACAGGCTGGGAAAAGTTGAGGATGGAACAACTACAACGGATTTTGATCCTGAAGAGAAGAAGAGGCAGATATCACTCCAGGCTTCTGTGGCTCCTTTTGCATACCAGGAAACAAAGGTCAACCTGGTGGATATACCGGGTTATTTTGACTTCATGGGAGAAGGCATCCAGGGAATGAGAGCAGTAGACATCGCTACGATAGTAATATCCGCAGCATCAGGAATTGAAGTTGGCACAGACAAATCATGGGCTTATGTAAACAAGATCAGATTGCCAAGAGCTTTCTACATCAACAAGCTGGACAGGGAGAATACCGATTTTGACAAGGTATTTGACAGCCTTAAGGAAAAATACGGCATGTCAGTAGTTCCGATACAGTATCCGATAGGAACTGCAGAGAATTTCCGAGGTGTAATTAATGTTATCTCAAACAGAGCCAGGATACATGATCCTGCCACATTTGAAATGAAGGAGCAGCCGGTACCTGCAGAATATGAGGATAAGGTTGCAGAGCTTAAGGAAATGATAGTCGAGTCAGTTGCTCAGACTGACGAGGTTTTACTAGATAAATTCATAAACGGAGAAGAGCTTACAAAGGAAGAGATCTACAACGCACTCATCAATGGCTGCGTAAGTGGAGACATAGCGCCGGTAATGTGCGGAAGCGCAACTAAGGTCATTGGAATGACTACGCTCCTTGAAGATATTCTGGAGTGCTTCCCTACTCCTGAATATGCTATACCTCAAAAAGCTGTAGACCTTACAAGCAACGAGGAGGTATTCATCGGACTTACAGAAGACAAGCCATTCTCAGCGCTTGTGTTCAAGACGATAGCGGACCCGTTCGTTGGGAAAATTTCATTATTCAGGGTTATAACAGGAAATGTCAAGCCGGACCAGGTTGTTGTAAATACTAACAATGACAAGCAGGAGAAGCTTTCCAACCTGTTCTTCCTCAGAGGAAAGCAGCAGTTCCAGACAACCAAGGTAATAGCCGGCGATATTGGAGCTGTATCGAAGCTGCAGTTCACGAAGACCGGAGACTCACTCTGCGATCCTAAATTCAAGGTAATATACGATAAATTCAATTTCCCTGAGCCGGTTATGACAATGTCTGTCATACCTAAGTCGAAGGGGGATGAAGAGAAGATATCCTCAGGTCTTTCAAGGCTTCTGGATGAAGACCCAACATTTACTGTAAAGAGGGACACTGAAAACGCAGAGACACTTATATCCGGACTGGGAGAGACACACATAGAGATACTGGCATCCAAGCTTAAAAACAAGTTTGGTGCAGATGTCAGGCTGGAGCTTCCAAAGGTAGCATACAGGGAGACTATAAAGAAGACCTCGGATGTCCAGGGTAAGCATAAGAAGCAGTCAGGAGGACACGGACAGTACGGTGATGTAGTCATCAAGTTCGAGCCAAGGACAGACGGTGAAGTGGACCTGCAGTTCGTAGATGCTGTAGTAGGAGGCGTTGTGCCGAGAAACTTCATACCTGCGGTTGAAAAGGGCTTGAGGGAATCTATTAAGGAAGGCGTACTTGCCGGATACCCTGTAATAAAGCTTAAGGCGACTCTCCACGATGGCTCGTTCCATCCGGTCGACTCATCTGAAATGGCATTCAAGGTCGCAGCAAATCTGGCTTTCAAGAAAGGTATGGAAATGGCTTCGCCGATTCTGCTTGAACCAATAATGAGAGTCGAAGTGACAGTTCCTGATGAGTACATGGGAGATGTCATAGGTGACATCAACAAGAAGAGAGGCAAGATACTTGGAATGGAGCCGGTTGACGGACTTCAGAAGGTAATGGCCGAGGTTCCACAGGGTGAAATGTTCAAGTATTCCACTGACCTGAGATCAATGACTCAGGCAAGAGGAGACTTTAGGATGGAATTCGCAAGGTACGAGGAGGTTCCTGCCGGCGAGGTTACAAAGATTGTCGAAAAGGCAAAAGCATACAGAGAAGCAAAGGAATAGAAAGACAGGGAGTGAGGATTGCTGTCCCACTCCCTTACTACTTGTATCTATGCTTGCTTTGATCACCGGTATAGCTTGTTTGTCAAATCAGTATCCAAACGATTGTATGAGAGAGGTCATTATGACAAGGCTCAAGAGGATGGAGATAGAGTTTATGGTGCCTGATTTTTCGACATCAGCGTTGCAGCGCAATGTACTTATGACATTTACACCAGAAACAGGCGAGAACAGGAGTATTATGAGTACCTGGCGCACTTCAAGGGTGAAAAGCGGACTGGTATAGAGAATTATCGAGAATAATGCAGAAATCGAATACCGTATGGCAAGGAGATTGAACACTTCTCCAATATGACTGAAATTTTTCGGAAACTCAAAGACAATTCCGATCATGAACATAGCCATGAATGCATTAGCTGTGCCGATATTGCCCGCAACCTCATACACGAACCATGGCAATCGAATATTCATGAAATAGAGAGACATCATTATTACATAAATATCAAATGGAACTGAAGAGATAATCTTTCTGATGAACTCGGAGATTTCAAATTTTGCATCGCTGACAAATCTTGATGCTATGGCGTAGGTTACTCCGGTCGTCATTATTGCGTTGCCAGTGTCAAAAAGGACAGCAACCACAATGCCCATAGGTCCGATGAAGTTCTGGAGGTATGGCATGGTGAAGGTGCCTATGTTGTAACCTGAGTAGTTGATTACCCCGAATGACTTCTCCGTGTTTGGTTTTCTGATTGCCAGCAGGTAGCCGATACCGCTCAAGAGAAGGTTCATGAAGATCCCGAACAGAACAAGCACAGCAAGGGACATCTGCCTGTCATAGTTTGCAAAGCTTGAAATCACAGCTGCGGGCAAAGTAACCATCAGGATGATGTTAGAAATTATCTTTACTGCTTCTCTGCCAAAGATTCCGGCCTTTTTCATGATATAACCGATTATGATCATCAGAACATAGCTGCCGGCCTTAACGAGAATTTCTAACATACATGTACCATCCTTCAACTTTTGTGCTAAACACAGCCCTAAGGCTGAGTTTCTTAATCATCAGTACAAATTACTTATGTGATAAATGATACACATCGTATATTGGAATGTCAAAGAATCCATGAAACGTTTCATGGATTTTCCATAATTTGGAATCATTGGAAGATGAACAGGGCTTACACACAGATTGTAGGTCAGCCTGCATAAATTGCAGATGGCTGAATATAATCCTTTACATGATGTATGATATAATTATATGGACTAAATAATAGACAATGTTTTACACCATAAATTTATGAAGGAGTTGAGAGTGGGTGACCTGCCCTGGAAGCCCCGCAGTATGAAGAAATATGTTATTGGAGTAGATCTTGGAGGTACGAAGATCACGACTGCAATCAGCAGCCTTACTGGCGACATCATCGAAAAGACCACGCTTGCCACTGGCTCGTCCCTTGGTGAGGAAGTAGTGCTTGGCAGGCTCATGGATTCGATCTCAATGGTTCTGGAAGCATCCCAGATAAAGGAGGAGGAGGTAAGAGGTATCGGAATAGGTTCACCCGGACCTCTCGATTCCAAGCGGGGTGTGATAATAACGACTCCGAATCTACCGTTCAGAAATTTTGACATAGTCACACCGATCAAGAATAGATTCGGGATACCTGTATTCCTTGACAATGATGCCAATGTTGCTGCTCTAGGGGAATATACCTTCGGTGCCGGCAAAGGCGCGCAAAACATTGTATACATGACCGTATCGACAGGAGTCGGAGGCGGAGCTGTCCTTAACGGCAGGCCGTACAGGGGAAACACAAGCAATGCACTTGAGATAGGGCACATGACGATCGAACCATCAAGCAAGCATCGCTGCAATTGCGGTAACTACGGCGACGTCGAGGCCCTGGCATCAGGAACGGCTATCGCCAGGAGGGCAAGGGAAGCAGTTGAAGCTGGTATAAAGACTTCAATGGCAGGACTTGAAACAATAACGAGCTATGAGGTCTATCAGGCGTATCTTGAAGGTGACAAGGTTGCAATTGAGATACTGGACACAGCTTTCGATTATCTTGGTATTGCTGTAGCGAACCTCATTCTTGCCTTTGACCCTGAGATTATCGTCATTGGTGGAGGTGTATCCAAGATAGGCAAGCTATTCTTTGACAAGATCAAGGAAAGCGCTTCGAAGAGATGTTTCAGCTTCATGGTGGAATCAACAAGGATACTTCCATCTGAGCTTGGCCAGGATACAGGGGTTATCGGAGCGATAGCTCTGGGGCTCATTGAAAGTGAGAACAAGTAGCATAAGGTCAGATATGAGCCGGACATTTTGGATGTCCGGTTCTTTTTGGAGGGTGTGAAATGAGCGGGAAAAAAGAATATATCTATATGCTCAGGCTGTGTGAACGTCTGTCAAATGGCGGAGCATGGACAGATGAGGATGATAAGGCGGCTTTCGACCATTTCGAAAGGCTAAGAGAGATGAATGCAGGTGGAAGCCTGATCCTTGCAGGAAGGACACAGACCAAGGATTCGGAGACCTTCGGCCTGGTAATATTTGAGGCAGCGGATGATAATGAGGCAGAATATATCATGAAAAGCGATCCGGCGGTTGCAGGAGGTGTCATGAAAAGCGAGCTTTTTCCATACAAGGTCGCGCTGATGAGAGGTGTGAAGGATTAACCATTGATATTCCAGAAGATGATGTATGTGGTAGAATATAACTATTGAATAATTTGCAGGTCGGTGATAATTTGTTGAATCTATATATTACAAGGCATGGCGAAACAATCTGGAACAAAGAAGGGCGGCTTCAGGGCTGGAAGAACTCTCCACTCACTGAAAAAGGGGTCATGCAGGGAAAAATGCTGAAGAAGGCTGTGAAGGAGTATGGAATCTCCAGGATATATTCAAGTCCTTCTGAGAGAGCAGCGCTTACAGCAAGGTATGCGAGTGAGGGACTTGATATACCTGTCATCTTCATGGACGAGCTTAAGGAAATGAACATGGGGGATTGGGAAGGAAGGACTCTTGAGGAGATCCAGAATGAAGAGACAGAGAACTTCGAGAATTACTGGACTGACCCGTTCAAGTTCAAAAAGAATTCGGGAGAAGACTTCAGCGATATCCTTAACAGGGCACGGAAGGCGATAGACCGTATAGTATCTGAAAACAAGGATTCCAATGTCCTTGTAGTAACCCATGGCGTGACACTCAAAGCCCTGATGAGCTTTTTTGCCGAGGGTGGCTTCATAGAGTACTGGAAAACACCGGTAGTGAAGCAGACGAGCATAAGTCTTGTGAAAATTGATGATAATAATACCGGAAGGATAGTGATGTACGGAGATACGTCACATCACATTTGAAGGGAGCTCATATGAAAGCAGAAATACTGTCAGTAGGAACCGAGATACTGCTTGGAGACATAGTAAACACAAATGCCCATTACCTGTCAAAGGAACTGGCATTGCTTGGAATATCAGTATACAGGCAGACAACCGTAGGCGACAATGAGGAGCGTCTGCTTGATGCGATCAGGTCAGCTCTCAAGGACTGCGACATGATCTTTGCAACAGGAGGACTGGGGCCGACAACAGATGATATTACCAAGGAAATAGCAGCGAAAGCGCTTGGAAAGGACCTATATATCCATGAGCCCAGCTTGGAAAGGATCAAAGGCTATTTCAGGGACAGCGCCAGGGCAATGACCGCAGGAAATGAGAAGCAGGCACTTTTTCCGAAAGATGCATACATCCTGGAAAATGACAACGGTACTGCGCCAGGATGTATAATGACCAATGAGAAAGGCCAGTCGATCGTTGTGCTCCCGGGGCCGCCTAGAGAGATGGTCCCCATGTTCGAGAACAAGGTCAAGCCATATCTTGAGAAGTACCTTGATTCGACAATAATATCGAAGTCACTGAAGGTTATAGGACTCGGAGAATGGGACATGGCATCAAGGGTCAGGGATATCATCACAGATAGCGAGAATCCTACTGTAGCACCCTATGCAAAGGACTTCGAGTCTCTTCTGAGAGTCACTGCCAAGGCTGAGGATGAACCCGCCTGCAGGGCGCTTATTGACCCCGTGGTCGCTGAAATCAAAGCCAGGATTGGCGAATACATCTATGGCGAGGATGATGACACCATAGAGAAGGTAGTCGGAGAGCTTCTTATAAGGAACAGTCTGAAGTTCGCCTGTGCAGAATCTATAACCGGCGGAATGATAGCAAGCAGGATGCTCGGCTACGAAGGTGGAATGTCCAGGGTATTCGACGAGGCATTTGTCACATACAGCAATGAGTCCAAGGTAAGATACCTTGGAGTAGGTGAAGACATACTGAAGTGTCATGGGGCAGTAAGTGAAGAGACCTGCCATGCTATGGCTAAAGGGCTGCTTGAAAATACCGGTGCTTCAGTCGGACTTGTCACTACAGGAATTGCAGGCCCTGAAGGTGGATCACCGGAAAAGCCTGTAGGACTTGTTTACATCGGGGTAAACATAAAGGGCGCCATAACTGTTTTCAGGCATATATTCCCAGGGGACAGGAACCGGATAAGAAGCAGGGCCACTGTTTCCGCCCTTGGACATCTTAGGACTGAGCTCGCAAAAGCGCTATATAAAATGTGAACAATATCCATGGAAACCAGTGCTGATTTCCATGGATTTTCATATTTTCATTCAATCTACCTACCGAAATCACCCAAATTTTGTCCGAATATCGAAATGTTTTCCTTATGGTGGTTTATCTGATATAATATCAGGGATTATTTGAAAAAAGAGGTAGTATACTTGAGCATATTGACTGTAAAGAACATAAGCCACGGCTTCGGAGACAGGGCGATTTTCGAGGATGTCAGCTTCAGGCTCCTAAAAGGGGAGCATGTTGGTCTGATCGGAGCAAACGGAGAAGGAAAATCCACATTCATGAACATAATCACAAACAAGCTGATGCCGGACGAAGGGACCATTGAATGGTCCAACCGTGTAAGGGTCGGATATCTTGACCAGCACAGCATGCTTGAAAGAGGCATGTCCATAAGAGACGTGCTTCGTTCCGCGTTCTCATATCTCTATGATATGGAGAAGGAGATCATGGAAATCGCTGATAAGATGGGTACAGCGACGGAAGATGAGCTTTATAGGCTGATGGATGATATGGGTACACTGCAGGACAATCTTGACCATAACGGCTTCTATGTTATTGATGCCAAGGTTGAAGAGGTCGCAAGGGGTCTTGGACTCAGGGATGTAGGTCTTGACAGGGAGGTCAACGAGCTTTCAGGCGGACAGAGAAGCAAGGTCCTTCTGGGCAAGCTGCTTCTGGAGTCACCTGATATCCTGCTTCTGGATGAGCCTACCAACTATCTTGATGAGGAGCACATAGACTGGCTGAAGAGGTTCCTTCTTGATTATGAGAATGCATTCATTCTCATATCACACGACATTCCGTTCCTGAACAGTGTGGTCAACCTCATATATCATGTGGAAAACAAGTCACTTACCAGATATGTAGGAGACTATGACGACTTCATGGCTGTATATGAGGCGAAGAAGAAGCAGGTTGAATCAGCTTATGAGAGGCAGCAGCAGGAAATAGACAGGCTTGAGGATTTCATAGCGAGGAACAAGGCGAGGGTAGCTACCTCCAATATGGCCAAGTCAAGACAGAAGAAGCTTGATAAGATGGAGAAGATCGAGCTTGTGGCTGAAAAGCCAAAGCCATCCTTTGACTTCAAGGAGTCGAGGATCTCAAGCAAGCTTGTATTCAAGACATACGACCTTGTGATCGGATATGATGAGCCGTTGACGAAGCCGATAAATGTCTATCTTGAGAGAGGTCAGAAGATTGCCATAACTGGAGCAAACGGACTCGGAAAGACAACGCTCCTTAAGAGCCTCCTTGGAATAATCCCCGCATACAAGGGGGAAATCGAGCTTGGTGACAACATGGAGATAGGATACTTCCAGCAGGAAAGCAAAGACGGTCAGTATCATACCTGCATAGAGGATTTCTGGGAAACCTTCCCTGGATACAATCAGTATGAGGTTAGGACAGCTCTCGCCAAGTGCGGACTGACAACAAAGCATATCGAATCAAAGATAATGGTTCTGTCCGGTGGAGAGCAGGCAAAGGTCAGGCTGGCGAAGGTCATAAACAGAGAATCAAATATTCTTGTTCTCGATGAGCCTACAAACCATCTTGACGTTGATGCCAAGGAAGAGCTTAAGAGAGCCCTTAAGGCCTACAAGGGCACCATCCTGCTTGTATCGCATGAAAGGGAGTTCTATCAGGACATCGTTACCGATGTCTGGAACTGTGAAGACTGGACAAGGAAGATATTCTAACAAAAACCGCAGCTTAGTCTGCGGTTTTCCCATTGTGGCGCAGCTGTATTAATATAGAGTATAATTATGCCAAAGACAGAAATGGATGGAGTTGATCTGATGCTGGAGTTTGATGCGATAATTGTGGATTCAGGTAAAGGTGGAGCTTATGTAGAGGTTCCGTTTGATATCGAAAAGGAATTCGGGAGCAAAAGAATAAAGGCAAAAGTACTGTTTGAAGCTGTAGAATACAGAGGCTCAATAATGAAGATGGGCACTGAATGCTACATACTTGGAATAACGAAGGATATCCAGTCAAGGATAGGTAAGTCAATAGGCGATACGGTGAGCGTAAGATTCGAGAAGGATGAAGAGGAGAGAACTGTTGATGTTCCTGATGATGTAAGGACATTCCTTGAGTCAGAAATCCTGATGGAAAAGTTTGACAAAAAATCATATACATTTCGAAAAAAGCATATTGCAGGAATACTGGAAGCAAAGTCTCAGGAGACCAGAGAAAGAAGGATACAGAAGCTTGTTCTGGAGCTGAAGGAAGAAAAATAACTATCAGGAGGTTTGCACAATGAAAAAGATCCATGGAAAGGTAACAGATTACAAAGGGAAACCCCTGCAAGGCGCTGAAGTACTGTTTCTCGACAGGGCGCAGAACATAATCGCTACTGGTTATAGCGACAATGACGGATACTATTTTCTCCAGACTGAGGAGAAGACAAACGGATCAATACTCTGTACCCATAACTATGGAGTCACCAGTCTTGGATTTTCCTTCTATAATGTCACGAGTGACAAGGCGAGAGACCTGGATATCAGGCTTGGAGATATAGAATTCCTCGATTTCAAGAAGTTCCTTGACAGGGAAAAGCAGGTTATCAGGATTTCCTTCAGACCGGTATCGTTGAAGGCGCTTAATGATAAAACTGAATGCATAAGTCCTGACAGGTTCACAACAGAAATAGAAATGCTGCTTGATGGCAAGAAGCAGAAGTGTCAGGAGCTCGAGGTAGAGAAAGAGATAAAAGATGACAAGTGCACAGACAGGTACAATCTGATACTGGAGCTGCCGAAAGGCTATGACCCAAAGACAGAGAACATCCTGGAGATTGTAATGAGCAACAAGAAGACAGGTGAGAAAGGTACGGTATGGGTAGTGGCCTGAACTATAATGAAAATGTTGAAACAAAAAGGCTTCTGCTACGGCAGCTTGAAAGGCGTGACAGTCTCGATATGCTTGTCCTCAAGAGCAGCATGAAGACTGCCGAACATACGGGTAATGAGGCATATACTTCGATCATCCAGGCTGAGATCTTCATAGACTATATCATAGGCGGTTCAGAAGCTGGAAGATGGCTCTATTATGCCATTGAAGCAAAGGAAGACCAGGAGTTCATCGGAACAATAACACTCTGGAATTTCAATGAAGAAAAGTCGGTCGCAGAGGTCGGATATGAGATGATAGAAAGGTTCGAGGGCAACGGGTATATGTCAGAGGCCCTTAGTGAGGTACTTAGGATCGGATTCGAGGAGCTGAATCTTAAAAAGATTGAAGCCTTCACATCTAAGGAGAATATACGGTCAGTAAGGCTCCTTCAAAGGAAAGGCTTTAAGAAGGAAAAGGATGTTCTGGATGATCTTTCAGGAGCTCAGACAAGATTTGTGATAATGTCTCTTACCAGGGAAGGGTGGAACGACGATTGAGAAGAAAAGACAGGGAGATGGATTTGGATTCGGCCGAGAAGGCGCTTATTAAAGGCTCATTCGGAGTATTGTCAGTCCTGGGGACTGATGGATTCCCATATGGCATTCCGGTCAATTATGTCGTAAAGGACGGATACATATACATCCATTGTGCAAAAGAGGGAAAGAAGCTTGGTGATATCGCCAGCTATCCAAAGGTAAGCTTCACAGTGGTAACCCGCTCGGAGGTGCTAAGCGGGAAATTCAGCACTGACTACGAATCTGTAATAGCATTTGGTGAAGCTATTGAATATTCCGGGGAAGACAAGGGGAGCATCCTCTTCGAGTTTATAAAGAAATACTCAAGTGAATATCTAGATGAAGGCTTGCAGTACGTTGAAAAAATGAAGGATGCAACTGCTCTGATCCGTGTTTCCGTAGATAGGCTATCCGGAAAGCGCAGAAAGGGAAAGTAAATATCAGACTAAAAAACTCTGATATGATATTGCGTTATATTCTAAAATCCATTAAAATAAAACATGTCATTTTCATACCCAGGTCGACAGAAGCAAGCCATTGAGGCAAGCACAAAAGTCGCAGGGTTGCAGGAGGTAAAAATGAAAAAGTCACTTAAGGTAATAGCTTCGGCTCTGCTTGCAGCAGCTGTTTTTGTAGGATGCTCCACTAAGGCTGCATTCAAGGACGGCACTTATGAGGGCGAGGCTCAGGGATTCAAGGCCCCGATCAAGGTTTCTGTAGTTGTTAAAGACGGAAAGGTCGCAGACGTTACAGTTCTTGAGAATGGAGATACTGCTGAGCTTTTCGGCAAGGCTTCAGAGGCGATAATCAAGGAAGTAAAGGACGAGAATTCGGCTGATGCCCTGACTACAGTTTCAGGCGCAACCTATTCTTCAAAGGGTCTTATAGATGCTATAAAGGCTGCACTTGAGAAGGCAAAGTAATTAGCAAGATATGGGTTCCGGATCAGTATCCGGAATCCTTTCTTTTTTGCGATTTTTGCGTGGATATGCTATATTTTGCATGTGGTTTATTCATATATTGATGAGGTAATTCATGGAAAGAAAGATCGATCTAACTAAAGGAGATATTCTCCTGACTTTGACTAAGCTTGCCATTCCCATCATGGGCACATCGTTCATGCAAATGGCGTATAATCTTACGGATATGTTCTGGGTAGGCAGATCAGGCAGCGATGCTGTTGCAGCTGTCGGCACCGCAGGATTTTTCATGTGGTTCGGATTCTCACTGATACTTATTTCCAAGTCAGGAGCTGAGGTATTCGTTGCGCAGTACCTTGGCCGTAAGGATGAAGAAGGGGCAAAAGAACATGCTGTTTCAGCTATTCAGCTGAATCTTTTCATAGCGGCTGTGTATGGAATGCTCATAATCATCTTCAGGCATCAGCTCATATCCTTCTTCAGGCTTGGAGACCAGCACGTCATAGATATGGCTGTATCTTATCTCCTGGTCATCGGAAGCGGTATTTTCTTCAACTTCATGAATCCCGTCTTTACAGGGATATTCAATGGAGCCGGACTTAGCAAGGTTCCCTTCAGGTTTAACTTTATAGGTCTTATAACGAATATGATTCTCGATCCTCTACTTATATATGGTATAGGGCCATTACCGGGAATGGGAGTCACAGGGGCAGCTGTAGCAACTGTTACAGCTCAATTGGCAGTTACGGTGCTCTTCATAGTTCATATCAGGAACAGGAAAGAAGCCTATTTCCGTCTCAATATTTTTAGAAGACCTTCACTTCATCACATCAAGAAGATAATCAGGCTTGGAATGCCGGTATCCCTTCAAAATGGCTTCTTCGCAATGATAGCCATGGTAGTCGCGAGAATAATAGCCGTTTATGGTCCCGAAGCGATTGCTGTTCAAAAGGTCGGGTCCCAGATCGAATCATTGTCATGGATGACAGCTGGTGGGTTTTCAACCGCACTAAGCGCCTTCGTAGGCCAGAATTACGGTGCTAAGGAGTACGATAGGATAGTGAAGGGTTACAGGTCAGGGGTCCTGGCGGTATCAGGTCTGGGTTTCCTGTCGATGATAATGCTCATGGTTTTTCCAAAGCAGCTGTTTGGAATCTTCATTCAAGAACCCGAGACAATACGAATGGGGGCATCATATCTTTGGATACTTGGCCTTTCACAGGTATTCATGTCTATTGAGATTTCCAACCAGGGGGCATTCAACGGACTTGGCAGGACTAAGATACCATCATATGTTGGAATATTCTTCAATGCGCTGAGGATTCCCGGAGCGTACCTACTTTCAACATATTCAACTCTTGGATTGGATGGAGTGTGGTGGACTATCTCGATCAGCAGCGTATTCAAGGGGCTCGTCCTCTTTGCTTTGTTCAGAATAATGGTCCTTAAACCCTACAGGGCTTCAGGAACGATAAGATAGGGCGTACAATAGGCCGGTAAATATGCCCTCATATAGCTCAAATGGCGTAAAATGAACGCTCCCGTATTGGGAGCGTTTGTTGTTTCTGGTCTAAAATTTAAAGGTTTACATTAAGATTATGTTAACTGGAGGTTACTGGAAATCAAAGATTTTATGTACAAAACACATGCTGTCAACGTACACTATACCAAGCGTATCAATAAACGTAAACGAGAGATAAATCGAGTAAATTGAAGCAAAGTGCCATTATTTTGCTTTAGATTGGTTTATAAGGAAAACCGTGTCTATTAAAGCGTGTTAATATGTACAAGTTGCCTGATTCAAGGCGGTTCAAGCCTCCGAATCCGTTGACATTCAATTATGGCTGAGCCATAATAAAGGAAGTCACCTTAGAAGTGACAAGCTCTTTGAAAATTAAACAG
>DIXH01000053.1 GCA_002428605.1 Clostridiaceae bacterium UBA6085 | reverse complement strand
GTATATAACCTCTTGCAGCATGATATCCATTTTCTACATATGAAGGTTGACATTGCACGTACCCATAATAATAAATCGAATTTTCATTATGAGTATTAGTAGCAAAATTCGGTGTAACTATCGCTAGTGCGTTAATTGCTCCAAAAAACAACATAACAATAAGCACTACAGACATGCCGGTTATAAATCGTTTTTTTCATTCTTATCTCCTTTATTCTTTGACTTTAGTATATAGAATTCACAAACATCAAATGTAATAGAGAAAATTAATCTACAACACTTAGAGGAATGGATTATCGTAAACGGAGCTTTCTTGAATACTTCATCCTTTTAAGGTTTCGATGTGATTGAATGAGTGTTACCAAAAGTTAGTGCTTCATCATTCAGCTAAAAGGATTTTTTCTCAAATATAATATGTAGCAATGAGTTGTACCACTACCTTAAGATAATCAAAATCATATCATCTACTGATCAAATATTTCACAATGATGTATATACTTCAATTGTAACACAAATTTTATATAACGGTATCGTAATTTATATAAAAACCATCTTTGTGTATCAATTTATCACTCTTGTATGCACTATAAACATAAGATTACAGAAATTTCACAACACATTTAAACTTATGAAATCATATGATTGTATATTTAGATTGGAGACATCTGCAGTTTTTGGCACTTTACTATAGGGTTCGCGCATTTTCTGCATTCTCTCTTTTTTCATCCCTCATGCCAGTCTGGCATGGAAAGGAGTTATCATGCACGCCAATAAGAAAAGCATTTTCATCAAATCAACCCCGGAGAAGATCTATGCATTTGCCAGGAATCCTATGAAATGGGGACAGTGGTATGCAAACCTAAGCGAGACAAAGCTAGAGAAGGGCGATGGCGGAGTCGGTTCAGTGATCAATTCTATGTACAACCTATTCGGAATGCATGTTCCAACAATCATCGAGGTAACAGAGGACATATCATCTCCTGAACTGTGCAGGTGGACAGGGCTTATCAAAGGCAATATCACGGGTAAGCAGACTTTCACTTACACAGCAAGGGATGGCGGAACTGAAGTTGAGATCGAGCTGGAGTACACCCTTCCTGCTGGAATCATCGGAAGGATAGCAGACAAGCTTCTCATTGAAAAGGTCAAGGACAACGATCTGGTACATACTCTCGAGAATCTAAAGGTCTTCTGTGAAGGTTAGCTCTCGAAGACAGTCAGCAAGGAGCCTTAACGAGCTCCTTGTTATTTTAAGACCATATTACATCTTCTTTTACTGTATCAGGGAGACAATAATCTCATATTCATATTATTTATTATGTAATATAAATATCTAAAATCAGCCTGATTGTTTCATAAATATGTAATCAATTTGAGAAAATATCATTGTACAATGGATTTGAAAGGAAGACATGACTTGTGCTCCACTTGAATTCTATGCATCAGAAGTCAAGTATAGTGCCTGGGGTGATAAACATGAAAGTCATGAAGCATCTTATAGCTTTCGGATTGCTGATTTCACTGCTTTTCGTCGTACTTAGCGGCTGCAGCTCACGTATCCCTTCAACTACAGATCCAGTAACAGTTCCAACTCAGACTGAACCTTCACCAAACCCTGCTGTTCCATCAGAGCCAGTTCCTTCTGTTAAACCTACAGAACCGACAGAGAAGCCTGTTGAGCCAACAGTACCGACCGTGCCGACAACTCCTGAACCTACAGTGCCTGCTGAAGATGTTCCACCGGCTCCGGAAGTTCCTGAGCCTCCGGTAACATACAATGCTGGCTCCCATGGACAGATTGTAAAGGACATACAGAACCGTCTGACTGTATTCGGGTACAAGCTCTCAGTTGATGGGGACTTCGGTCTCATTACCCAATGGGCGGTAAGGGATTTCCAGGCAAGAAACAGTATTCCTGTCACTGGTACAGTTGACAAGTCAACCCTTGATGCGCTAACCCTTGAACCGACAGACTCAACCAGGTACCCTGGTCCTTCATCGGACATTCCACTGGCTAAGGGAGCAAAGGGAGATGAAGTCCTGGAGCTTCAGGTTTACCTCAACCGTTTCAACTATAGGCTTGTCTTGGACGGAATCTTCGGAAGCGCTACATCCTGGGCTCTCAAGGATTTTCAGAAGAGGAACGGGATCCCTGTAACAGGGATCGCAGATGGAGCTACCTATCAGAAGCTTGCACTTGAACCGACATCGAAGACCAGATATTCGGGACCTCCTGCAGCCACATCAATTTCCGCATCAAAGGCTGAAGCCTTCGTGAACAACAAAGGTTTGTCCAGCCCGTCAGAATATCTCATTTGGGTCAGCACTCCGACAACACATCTATACATATTCAAGGGATCAGCAGGTAACTGGAAGCTTCTCAAGGACATGAGGTGCACTGTAGGAAAGCCATCCACCCCTACAATAAAAGGAACCTTCTCAGTACAAGGAAAGGGAGGCTATTTCACAGTCCCAGACCATGAGGAATGGATCTGCAGGTATTACACCCAGTTCTATGGAGATTTCCTGATCCACTCTGTAGTCTACGACTGGGACCTGAAGCTTGTTGATGGCAGGCTTGGAATGTACCTGTCAAAGGGTTGTGTAAGAGTGTCCCTTGCCAATGCGAAATACATCTATGACAACATGCCTTATGGAACGACAGTTTATGTGAACTGAATATTTAGCTAATGCAAAACGGACCGCTTTCGCGGTCCGCTCTTTTTTGCTATTTGGTTTCTGAGGTTTACTTTTCTTTCGCTTCCTTTTCCTTCTTTTCAAGGTCAAGCAGCGCATCCCTTCTTGAAAGGTTTATCCTTCCCTGGTTGTCGATCTCAGTAACCTTTACGAGTATCTCGTCGCCTACAGCTACGATATCCTCTACATGCTCAACCCTCTTGAGGTCAAGCTTGGATACATGCACAAGCCCTTCCTTGTTTGGAAGGATCTCAACGAAGCATCCGAAGGTTGTGATCTTTGTGACCTTACCAAGATAGAGTTCACCAGGAACTACATCCTTTGTGATTCCCTCGATTATCTTTATCGCAGCCTTTGCCGCCTCGATGTCCTGAGCTCCGACGAATACCTTTCCGTCATCCTCAATGTCTATCTTGACTCCAGTCTCTGCGATGATCTTGTTGATTGTCTTTCCGCCTGATCCTATAACGTCCCTGATCTTTTCAGGATCGATCCTGATTATGAATATCTTAGGAGCGTACTTCGAAACCTCAGGTCTCGATTCCTTTATGGCGCCTTCCATTACCTTCAGGATCTCAAGTCTTGCAGTCTTCGCCTTTTCAATGGCGGTCCTTATGCAGTACTCTGAAAGTCCGTGAAGCTTTGTGTCAACCTGGATAGCTGTGATACCCTCAGTTGTTCCTGCAACCTTGAAGTCCATGTCTCCGAAGAAGTCTTCGACTCCCTGGATATCAGTTATAACCTCTTCAAGTGCAAGGTCATCAGTTGTGAAGAGTCCCATGGCTATTCCGGCACAAGGTCTCTTTATTGGCACGCCGGCATCCTGAAGAGCCAGTGTTGAAGCACATACAGAAGCCTGTGAGGTGGATCCGTTAGATGATAGTACCTCGGAAACAAGCCTTATTGTGTATGGGAAGGTCTCCTCGTCAGGTATAAGCGGCTCAAGAGCCTTCTCGGCAAGTGCTCCGTGTCCGATTTCCCTTCTTCCTGGTCCTCTCATTGGCCTTGTCTCTCCAACTGAGTACGAAGGGAAGTTATAGTGGTGTATGAACCTCTTGGAATCTTCCTGGCCAACACCGTCAAGGATCTGCTCGTCACCGATAGCTCCGAGAGTCGCAACTGCAAGAACCTGGGTGTTTCCTCTTGTGAAGAGGCCTGAACCGTGAGTCCTTGGGAGTATTGATACGTCAGCTGCAAGAGGCCTTATCTCGTCAAATCTCCTGCCGTCTACTCTCTTCTTCTCAAATATGAGCATGTCCCTTACAACTTCCTTCTGGATGTTGTAAAGAGTCTCTGAGATGTCATATTTCTTGTCCGGGAACTTCTCTGAGAATTCAGCTGAAACTGAAGCCTTTACAGCATCAATGCCCTTTGACCTCTCGTCCTTGTCAGCTATGTGCATCGCAGCCTTCATAGGCTCTGTTGCGAAGGCTCTTACTGCAGTCTCAACCTCTTCGTTAAGAGTGTAAAGTACAGGTACCTTCTTTTCCTTTCCGAATTCAGCCCACAGCTCCTTCTGGAAGCTGATTATAGGCTGGCAGGCGTCAAAGCCGTAGCTTATTCCCCTTATCATTGTCTCTTCGTCTATTTCCTCTGCTCCGGCTTCGATCATCATTACCTTGTGCTCTGTAGCACATACGGTAAGGAACATCTTCGACTGTTCCCTTTCAGTTGTTGTGGGATTCAGCACGAATTCACCGTCTATGAGTCCTACCTGGACTGCAGCGAGCGGAGTGGTGTATGGCACGGATGACAGAAGCAGCGCAGTGGAAGCTGCGTTTATGGCAAGTATTTCAGGAAGGTTGTCTGTCTCAACGGACATTACTGTGGCAATGACCTGAACGTCATTCCTGTAACCCTTTGGGAAAAGCGGCCTGAGTGGCCTGTCAATTGCTCTTCCATGAAGTATGGCCTTTTCAGTAGGCCTTCCTTCCCTCTTTATGAATCCGCCAGGTATCTTTCCAACCGAGTACATTCTTTCTTCATAGTCCACCGACAACGGGAAAAAGTCTATACCATCCCTCGGCTTTTCAGAAGCGTTTGTGTTCAGAAGAACTACAGTTTCACCATAGCTCATGAACAGAGCGGTATCTGAGAGCATTCCCAGGTTCTCACCGAACTCCACACCTATTTTTCTTCCAGCTACAAGCAATTCTCTTTTTGGATGCATGATTTACCTCCTTGCAATCGTTTTTTTCTCGAACCGATGCAGTCGGGTTCCTCCATACCTTATCCTCACAATTTTTTAAAAATCAAAACATGCAGACACTGATGTATGCTTTGGTTTTTAAAAAATTTTGGAAAGATATGGTTAAAGGCTTCCCTCTGCATGATCCGGATGAGTAATATACAAAGAGCCTGCTTTACCTTAAGCAGGCTCTCGGCATTAAAACTGAACTATCTTCTTATACCAAGCTTAGCTATGAGAGTTCTGTATCTCTCTATGTCCTCGGCCATAAGGTAGTTGAGAAGTCCTCTTCTCTGTCCAACCATCATAAGAAGTCCTCTTCTTGAATGGTGGTCCTTCTTGTGTTCCTTCAGGTGCTCTGTGAGAGAGTTGATCCTGTCGGTAAGGAGAGCTATCTGCACCTCTGGTGAGCCTGTGTCTCCCTCGTGTCTCGCATTTTCTGCGATGATCTGCTGTTTCTTTGCCTTGTCAATCATTTTTCATTCCTCCTGAATTTTAAAATCCCCTAAGCCCAAGATAAAAGATGGCAATCCTAATATCATAGAACTTGGTTCCAAATTGCATTATACCACAATGCCCCTTATTCTGTAAATTATTTACAGAAGATGGGCCAATTCTTTTTCAGCCGCGTAGTCCCTGTC